>JAMPXO010000046.1 GCA_023701125.1 Vicinamibacteria bacterium
AACCGCTGAGTGACGCCCGAGGAGGCGAGCGCCTTCCGGAACGCGCCTTTGAACTCGGGGCCGAGGTCGGTGATCAGGTACTTGGGCTTGCCGAACGCCCCGATGGCCTTCTGGAGCAGCGCCTCGGTTTCGGTCGAGTTCGGCTTGTGGTCGAAGGTCCCGAGAACGAGGGGGACGCGGGAGAAGGCGTCGAAGACGGCGGCCAGGTGGAACGTCCTGCCGAGGAAGCCGCGGACTTCCGAGGTGTCGGCCATCCAGACGTGTCCGACGAAGCGGGCCTTGACGGGTCGCTGTGGCTTCGACGGCGGGGGGGGAATCGGTGCGGGGTGGAGTTTCTCGCGGGCGATGCGTCCGACGGTTCGCGCCGAGATTCTCCAGCCCGCGCGGATGAGTGTCATGGCGAGGAGGTCGTCAGCACCGAAGCCGAGGCGTTTCATGGCCTGGACGAGGCTGCGGACGGCGTCCTTCATGCGGACGATTGGCGGATTCGGTTTCACGGTCGAGCCCACGGTGTTCGCGCCGGGCTGGACCTGTGCTTCCCAGTTGCCGATGGTGTTGGGGCAGACGAGGAAGGTCGCCGCGGTTTCGGCTCGGGTCCAGCCGAGGAGGCGTTTGAGTTCGAGGATCCGAAAGCGGTGAGCGGGCGAGTAGTACGGCCGGCGGCCCTCCGGGATCTTGCCAAGCCGCGCGCGCAGGATGTCGGTGATGTCCCAGGCAAGGCGGGCCTTGAGTTCGGCTTCTTCGACGCGGGCCTGGAGGTGTCGCACCGGGTCGGCCTGCGCCCGGGCGTCCCGGAGGTGATGCCCGGTGGCATGGCCCAGCAAGTCGTGGGCCCGGAGCAGGGCCTGGAGGGCGACGCGGCTCGCAGCCTGGCCGAGGTCGCGGATGCGGGATGGATCGGGCGGAGTCATGTGCATCGGAAGCCCGGGAGGGTATCTCGCTCCGCGCGCGGAACCTTCAGGCAACTCGGCAAGGACCGACGATTCGTCGCCATCCAAGCGACGGAGACGATATGGCCATGGCGACAGGATCCGGGAGGAGTATCCGGGTCTGACGCTGGCTCAGGTCCACGCGGCGCTCGCCTACTACTACGACAACACCGCCGAGATCGAGGACGAGTTCCAGGAGTCGCTGGACGCAGCTGCGAACTTCGAAGCCGAGAAGGCCGAGGTCCTGCGCGAACTCGCCTCCCGTCGCTGACCGAGCAGGTCCGGCGCCGGTCGTGTGCACCGGAGCCTTGCTAAGATTGGCAACCTGAACGGCGCGCCGCGTTCTCGGCGGGCTGCGCTGTGTGGCGAACGACGATGAGTATTTACGCGACTCTCTGGACGTTGATGTTCCCCCGCTTCGGGGACTCCCACTCGGGCCACGACTGGGTCGAGGTGATGGCGCAGGGTGTGCCGAGCCACATCGGGACGCCGAGTCCGGGGCACGGCTACGAGCGCGGCGATCCCTACGGCGACTTCCTGCCGCCGCCCCTGGAGTGCCCCCCGCCGCACGTGGAGGACAATCGGTTCCGGGCCGTCGTCTTCGTGCGGGCCGGGACCCCGAAGGAGATTCAGCGCTACGTGGAGACGTTGCTGGTGCTCACCGGCGAGGAATACGAACGCATCACGTTCCACGAGCTCGAGCGGCGCCTGTGCGACGCCCTCCGGGGCGACAGACCGCGCGTGATGATGGAGTACTGGCGAGGCGACGGGACCGTCTCCGTGCTGAGGGCCGATCACTCGATCGAGGAAGTGGACATGCGCTCGGGCGACAGCCCTCGAGGAGCGGGGGATGACCGAGAGGACTGATCGGCGGCGGCTCGCGCACCCCCTGATCGTCAAGGAGCCGGGCTACTGCTTCGGCAAGGCAGCGATCGGGCACAGCCGCGTGCGCGTCAACAACGTGGTCTGCATGACGAAGCAAGGCCACAGCCTTGAAGAGATCCTCGAGAGCTACGACCACCTGAGCCGGGAGCAGGTCGAAGCCGCGCTCGCGTACTACCGCGACTTTCCGCGCGAGATCGACGCGGAACTGGCGCGCGACCAGTGTTCCGAACTTTTGTTCTACATCCGCAAGGCCGAGACGTTGCGCCTGCTCGCGGCCCGCGAAGCGGGCACGGCGAGCGCTCCTCCCGGGCCTCCGCCGGCGGGCAGCCCGGAATCCTGAAGCACGCCGCCGCGACCTCTCGCTCCCTCCCAGCGTGCTGGCACCGATGCAGCGCAACTCGCCGCGCGCGTGCGCCCATTTCCTTGACGCTCAGCACGTTGACTCCCCATACTGCCCGCCGGTCGCCACCGACGTGGGTCGACGAGCCACGGCGCCGTTCGTGAGCGACGAGAGCATCGAATGAGTGAGACCAGGATCCAGGGCGACCGTATTGGGGACTCGTTCCAGTCAGGCGGCATTTTCAGTCCGCTCGAGGTGATCGCAGCAGGTGACCGGCCTCCCTTCGTTCGCCGGCCGCGACCGCGAGAACCCGCGTCGGTCGCGCCCCCGATGGGTCTGAAGTGACTCCGTTCGAGCCCCGCTTCACCATCACGAATGCCATCACGGCGGCGCTGACGGCGATCGAACGGGCACGGGGATTTCTGGACGCCGCGAAGCTCTCGGGGGAGTGGATCGAGCGCATGAGCCAGCGCGCGCTGCTGCTGGAGGCGCACCACACGACCCACATCGAGGGCACACAGCTCACGCTCGACCAGGCCGAGCGCCTTTGGGCTGGCGAAGCGGTCCATGGCGCCGACCGCGACGACGCGCGCGAGCTGTTGAACTACCGTGGCGCCTTCAACCTCGTCGCCGAGTATCTTGGCAGTGGTGAGCCGATCACCGAAGGCCTGATTCGCGAGATCCACCGGCGGCTGGTGAGAGACGTGCGCGGTGGCGCGGCGCAGGCGGGCCGCTACCGGACCGTCCAGAACTACGTGGCCAACAGCCGCACGGGCGAGATCCTCTACACCCCACCTCCGCCGGCTGAGGTGCCGCCTCAGATGCGCGAGCTGGTGGAGTGGCTCCGCACCGAAACCGGGATTCACCCGGTGCTGGTGGCCGGCATCGCACAGTTCCAGCTCGTGCACATCCACCCGTTCGTGGACGGCAACGGCCGCACGTCGCGCCTGCTCTCCACGCTGTGCCTTTACCGCTCGGGCTACGACTTCAAGCGCCTGTTCACCCTGAGCGAGTTCTACGATCGCGACCGCGCGGCCTTCTACGCTGCGCTCCAGGGCGTCCGCGAGCGGGGCATGGACGTGACCGGATGGCTCGAGTACTTCGTCCGTGGTCTGGCCACCCAGATGGGCGAGGTCAAGGAACGGGGCGAGCGAGTGATCCGCCGCGACGTGATTGCCCGCGAGCATGGACTGAACGAGCGGCAGGCCCTCGCACTCGAGGCCATCCTGGAGCGCGGTCAGCTCGGGATCGAGGAGTTCGAGGCTCTCGTCCCTGGCGCCCACCGGCGCACTCTCCAGCGCGATCTCCGCGGCCTGGTCGAGAGGGGTGTGGCCGTCCCGAAGGGAGCCGCCCGTGCCGTCCGCTATTACCTGAAGGGCTCGCCGTAGAGTATCGCGACAGAATCGCGACACGAATCGCGACAACATCGCGACGCGGCGTGCGACATCCCTCAGAACTCGACAAGGCGAACAAAAAGCGAAAACATGGGGTGGGTCCCCATGGACGTCGAGCTCTCCGCTTCATCCGCCTTTTCGTTCCTGCGCGCCGCTTCGTTGCCCGAGGACCTTGTCGCGCGGGCGGCGGAGCTGGGGTATCGGGCGCTGGCGCTCGTGGATCGGGATGGGCTTTCTGGGGCGCCGCGGTTCTTCAAGGCGGCGTTGCGGGCCGGGGTGCGGCCGCTGGTCGGGGCTGAGCTGAGCCTCGTCGGGGGTGGGGCGCTGCCGTTGCTGGTCGAGAGCGCGGTCGGCTATCGGAACCTGTGCGCGTTGATCACGCGGTTGAAGCGGGGGGCGGCGAAGGGGACTGGCGCGCTGGCGCTCGAGGGGCTCGAGGCGAGCGATGTCGCGGGGCTGGTCGCGTTTCCCGGCGTGGAGGCGCTGCAGGCGGCGGAGGCCGGGCTGAAGCCGAGTGCCGAGGGGTTCGATCTCGAGCGGCTGGCGTTCCTCGAGCGGTTGTTCGGGCGCCGTGCGCTGGTGCTCGACGTGCAGCGGCACCGGCGGCGGGGGAGCGAGGCGTGGAATGCGGCGCTGCTGGAGCTGGCCGACGCGCGCGGATTGCCGGCGGCCGCCAGCAACGGCGTGCGCCACGCGACCGTCGCCGGCCGCGCGCTGCTCGATGCGCTGACCTGCATCCGGGAGCACCTCACGCTCGACACCGCGGGGCGGCGGCTGGCCTGGAACGCCGAGCGGCACCTGAAAGCGCCCGCGCGGATGGCGGCGCTGTTCCGCGACCGGCCCGACCTCGTCCGCAACGCGCAGGACCTCGCCGACCGGCTCGCGTTCACGCTCGCCGACCTCGGCTACCGCTTCCCGGACTACCCGGTGCCGGCGGGTGAGACGCCGCACTCGTACCTGTGCGCGATGACGTGGCAGGGCGCGGCGAACCGCTACCGGCCGTTGCACGAGAAGGCCCGCCGCCAGGTCGAGCGCGAGCTGGCTCTCATCGGCAAGCTCGAGCTGTCGGGCTACTTCCTGATCGTGTGGGACGTCGTCAACTTCTGCCGGCGCGAGGGCATCCTGTGCCAGGGCCGCGGCTCGGCCGCCAACAGCGCCGTGTGCTACAGCCTCGGCATCACCGCCGTCGACCCCGTCGGCATGGACCTGCTGTTCGAGCGCTTCCTGTCCGAGGAGCGCGGCGAGTGGCCCGACATCGACCTCGACCTGCCCAGCGGCGACCGCCGCGAGCGGGTGATCCAGCACGTCTACGCCCGCTACGGCGAGCGCGGTGCGGCGATGACCGCGAATGTCATCACCTACCGCGACAAGAGCGCCTCGCGCGAGATCGGCAAGGCGCTCGGCCTCGACACCGAGACGATCGAGAAGCTGGCGAAGCAGATGCGCCGCTTCGAGTGGCGCGACCCCACGGACACGCTCGAAGCCCGGCTCGACCGCGCGGGGATCGCCCGCGAGTCGCCGCGGATCGCGCTGTTCGCCCGGCTGTGGGGCGAGATCCAGGACCTGCCGCGCCACCTCGGCCAGCACTCGGGCGGGATGGTGATCGCGCAGGGCCGGCTCGATCACGTGGTCCCGCTGGAGCCCGCGTCGATGCCCGGTCGGGTGGTGATCCAGTGGGACAAGGAGGACTGCGCCGACCTCGGCATCGTCAAGGTCGACCTGCTCGGCCTCGGCATGATGTCGGCGCTGCAGGACTGCATCACGATGCTGGGCGAGCGCGGCGTCGAGGTCGACCTCGCACACCTGCCGGCCGACGACCCGAAGGTGTACGCGATGCTGCGCCGCGCCGACACGGTCGGCGTGTTCCAGGTCGAGAGCCGGGCGCAGATGGCGACGCTGCCGCGGATGAAGCCCGAGCGCTTCTACGACCTCGTGGTCGAGGTGGCGCTGATCCGGCCGGGGCCGATCGTCGGCAAGATGGTCCACCCGTACCTGAACCGCCGCGCGGGCCGCGAGCCCGTCGTCTACGACCACCCGCTGCTGGAGCCGATCCTGGCCCGCACGCTGGGCGTGCCTCTCTTCCAGGAGCAGTTGCTGCGGATGGCGATGGCGGTCGCCGACTTCACCGGCGGCGAAGCCGAGGAGCTGCGGCGGGCGATGGGCTTCAAGCGCTCGCAGGCGCGGATGGCGGAGATCGAGAAGAAGCTGCGGGCGGGCATGGCGAAGAACGGCATCACGGACGAGACCGCCGACCGCATCGTGCTGTCGATCACCTCGTTCGCGCTGTACGGCTTCCCGGAGTCGCACTCGGCGTCGTTCGCTCTCATCGCCTACGCCTCGGCCTGGCTCAAGGCCCACCAGCCTGCGGCCTTCGTGTGCGCGCTGCTCGACAACCAGCCGATGGGCTTCTACCAGCCGCTGACGCTGGTCAAGGACGCCCAGCGCCACGGCGTGCGCTTCCTGCCGGTCGACGTGCTGCACAGCTCGTTCGGCTGCACGCTGGCGGGGGAGGGCGAGGTGCGGCTGGGCCTGCGCTATGTCGGCGGCCTGCGCGCAGAGGTCGGCCAGCGGATCGCGGCCGAGCGCGGGCAAAGGCCGTTCACCTCGCTGCAGGACCTGGTCGACCGCTGCGGCCTGCGCCGCGACGAGTCGGAGGCGCTGGCCGAGGCCGGCGCGCTCAACGGCTTCGGCCTGACCCGGCGCAGCGCGCTGTGGCAGGTGGCGAAGGCAGTGCGCCCGGTCGGTCCGCTGCTCGCGGGGGCGACGCGCGAAGAAGACGCCGGCGAGGAGCCGAGCCCGCTGGCCGAGATGGAGCCGGTCGAGCGGATGACGAGCGACCTGCTGCGCACCGGCGTCACGATCGGCGCCCACCCGCTGGCGCTTTACCGGCCGCAGCTCGCGGCCCGTGGCGTGCTGCGCGCGTGCGACCTCGCGCGGCGCCGCGACGGCGAGCGGGTGCGGGTCGCGGGCGCGGTGATCTGCCGCCAGCGCCCGGGCACCGCGAAGGGCATGCTGTTCATGACCCTCGAGGACGAGACGGGCCTCGTCAACGTCACGGTCCGCCCCGACGCCTACGAGGCCTATCGCGACCTGTGGACGGGCCCGGCGGTGCTGGAGATCACGGGCATCCTGCAGAACCGCGAGGGCTGCTCGGTGCTGGCCCGCGAGGCGAAGGCGGCGGGCCCGGCGGAGTCCTTCGCGGGGGTCGAGTCCCGCGACTTCCGCTGACCGCCCCGCCCCGCGTCGTACGTCGACGCGCGGGGCAGAGCGTCCGGCGACTACTCCTGGTCTTCCTCTTCGTCGGAAACGGCCTCGAACCGGACGTTGCCCTGGTCGTCCTTCACCGTCACCTTGATCTTCACGTCCGCGTCCGGAGTCTTGGCGGTGCAGTCGAAGGTCTCGTTGGGCGTCGAGGGCCGGAACTTCGGGCCGCAGCTCACGGTCGCGTCGTCGCCCGTGCTCTCCTTGATGTTGCCGGCGATCAGCTTCTCGAGCTCGCCGACCTTGAGGATCGCCTGCTTCAGCTCCGCCGAGACGGTGCCGTCGCCGTCCTTCTGGGTGACGGTGACCGGGACCTTGCCGTGGTCGATCTCGGCCGTGCACTCGAAGCTGTCGCCAGCCTTGGTCTCGCGCTGCTCGGGACAGGTCACGGACTTGACCGAAGCCCCCACCTGCTTGGTGATCAGCTCGCTGATCAGGGCCTTCACCTTGTCCATGTCCAGCCCACCGGAGCAGGCGACGAGCGTCACCATGCACGCCACACCACCGATGGTCCTGATCGTCCTCTTCATCGTCACGGCCCCCTTGGGAAAGCCCGGACTATACAGGTCCGGCGCGGTTCGCGTCGGAAATGCCGCGGCCAACTGCGATATCGTCCCGGAGTTCTCGAGAGCGGAGGCGCGAATGTCCTTCCTGAAGGACCTGTTCTCCCGCGGCCCGAAGCTGCCGGAGCCCGTCTACGACCCGTTCGATGGTGACGAGGCGGCCCGAGTGGCCGCGGCCGCCCTGGGCCGCGGGGACTGGCAGGAGGCCGCGCGCCTGCTGGCCGCATCGAGCGGCGATCAGCGCGCATTCCTGGCGGGCACGTTCGCCGAGGCCGGCAGCACGCCGGCGATCGACGCCTGGCAAGCCGCGCAGTCGGACCGGCCCGAGCCCTGGTTGATCCGCGGGCTGGCCCGCATCGGCGAGGCCTGGGAGGCGCGCGGGTCCGGGCTCGCGGCCGACGTCGAGGAGGAGGCGTGGCCGATCTTCCGGGCGGGCCTGGAGGCGGCCGAGGCGGACTTCCGGGAGGCGATCCGGCTGGCGCCCCGGGACGCGACGCCCTGGGGCTACCTGCTGATCACGGCTCGCGGCCTCGGCGCCGAGGTCCCCGAGATCCGTCAACGCTTCGACCAGGCACGGCGCCGCGATCCGCGCGGCTGGCTCGCGCCGTTCATGGCGCTCGACGCGCTGACGGAGAAGTGGTGCGGCAGCCACGAGACGCTGTTCGCGTTCGCGCGCGAGGTCTCCGCCAGCGAGCCCGCCGGCAGCCCGCTCCACGCGCTGGTGCCTGCCGCCCACGTCGAGCGCTGGCTCCACTTCTCGCTGGAAGAGCCGCCGGATCACGACGCCCAGCAGCGCTACTTCGCCCGCCGCGAGGTGAACCAGGAGATCCGCCTGGCGTGGGAGCGAGGCACCCAGTCGCCCGCCTTTCGTCCGGGTCGCTTCGCCGCGACGCAGCGGAACCTGTTCGCGTTCGCCTTCTGCCTCGGCGAAGACGTGGGCCGGGCCCAGGAGCTCTTCCGCCAGATCGGTCCCCACGCGACCCCCACGCCATGGCGTTACCTCGGCGATCCGATCGACGCCTTCAAGCGCGCCCGCGAGGACGCGTTCACGCTCTAGCGATGGAACACGAACTCACGCGTTTCCCACCGCTCCTCCAGGTCCTCGGGCTGGTCCTGCTCGGGACCTACGTGTCGTTGTCGATCGTCGGCCGCCTCTCGGACCGCTTCGAGTGGATGTGGGACTCGCCCCGCGACGTCCACAAGCCCCTCCACGTCCTCGAGTACACGATCGTCCCCGCGTTGATGTTCTGCGTCGCGGCCGCCGCCGTCGTCTACAACTGGAACCCCGGGGCGCCGTGGAGCGGCGGCTGGACAGTCGGACAGCTCGTGCTCGGGCCCGTCGCGGCGCTCGTCGGCCTGTTGCTCGTCGCGCTCGCCACGACGGTCAACCGGCGGCGGGGGGCGAGCGCGTCCGACCCCTCGCAGCCGCTGGCGTGGGTGCCGTTCGTGGCCCTGCTGCTCGGCATGGGCCTGATGGCGTCGGGCATCTTCAGCCTCGGCCGCACGCTGAAGCGCAACCCCGCCCCCGCGGGCGTCGAGTCGAGCGCGCCGCGCTGAACACGTCGGTATACCCTAGCGTCGGAGAACCTGATGCCCGAAACACCCGCCCTGACCCGCAACCTGCTCGACTACATCGACGCCTCGCCGACGCCCTTCCACGCCGTGGCCGAGGCCCGGCGCCGGCTCTCCGCGCACTCGTTCACGCCGCTCGACGAGCGCGACGCCTGGGTGCTGGAGGCCGGCGCGCGCCACACGGTCGTGCGCCACGACTCGAGTCTGGTCGCCTTCGCGCTCGGCTCGCAGCCACCGGCCGAGGCGGGCTTCCTGCTGATCGGCGCCCACACCGACAGCCCCAACCTGCGGCTCAAGCCGCGCGCCGAGCTGAATCGCCACGGCTGCCGCCAGTTCGCGGTCGAGGTCTACGGCGGCGCGCTGCTGCACACCTGGCTCGACCGCGACCTGTCGCTGGCCGGGAGGGCGTTCGTCGCCGGCGCGGAGGAGCCGCGCCTGCTGCGGGTGGGGCGGCCGCTGTGTCGCGTGCCGAGCCTCGCGATCCACCTCGACCGCGAGGTCAACGATCGGGGCCTCGTGTTGCACCGGCAGAACCACCTGCCGCCGCTGGTCGGGCTGGGCGAAGGCGAAGGCTGGCTGCAGGGGCTGCTGGCGGCCGAACTCGGGGTCGCCCCCGACGCGATCCTCGGCTGGGACCTGATGCTGCACGACACCGTCGCGCCGTGTGTCTCGGGGCTGGACGGGGAGTTCATCCACGCGCCGCGCCTCGACAACCTCGCGAGCTGCCACGCCGCGCTCGAGGCGCTGGTCGCCGCGGCACCGGCGCGGCCGGCGCCGACGCTGGTGGTCGCGCTCTACGATCACGAGGAGGTCGGCAGCCAGAGCGCGGAAGGCGCGGGCTCGGCCTTCCTGTGGGGGCTGCTGGAGCGGCTGGTGCGCGCTACCGGCGGCTCGGCCGAGGACGTGCACCGGGCGCTCGCGCACTCGCTGTTCGTCTCCGCGGACATGGCCCACGGCGTGCACCCGAACTACGCCGACCTGCACGAGCCGCAGCACGCGCCGAAGCTCGGCGGCGGACCCGTGATCAAGATCAACACCAACCAGCGCTACGCGACCAACGCGGCCACGGCCCTGCGCTTCGAGCGGGCGGCCCGCGCGGCGCAGGTGCCGGTGCAGCGCTTCGTGATGCGCAGCGACCTGCCCTGCGGCTCGACCATCGGCCCGATCACGGCGGCGCGGCTGGGCGTGGCGACGGTCGACGTGGGCAACCCGATGCTCTCGATGCACTCGATCCGCGAGTTGGCCTCGAGCCAGGACCAGGCGGCCATGGTGGCCACGCTGACGGCGCTGTTCGCAGGTCGTTGAGCGGATCGCTCGCCACGCCGTCCGCGCAGCGGCGGGACGAGCATTCGAGGTTCGAAGCGGACCCGTTCCCCGGGCAGGCGCGGGTCCTCTTCGTCGGCCCGCCCGATAGCAGCCACACCCATTCCTGGATCGACCTGCTGGCGGGAAGTCGCCTCAACGTGCGCCTGTTCGGCGTGCCCAACGCCGGCCCTCCGCCCGACGACTGGCCCATTCGCACGTACCTCGTGAACCCGCTCATGCCGCCCGCGCGGCCGGGCCCCGACCGCCTCGCCCTCACGGTTGAGGCCGCATCGCCGGAGTCCTTCGCGCTGCGCGCTCGTTCGCTGCTCGGCCTGGCACTGCCGAAAGCACCGCCGCGGCCCGTGCCGGCCCGCGCTCGCGCGTGGTTGGCCCGGGTCATCCGCGAGTGGCGGCCGCACGTGATCCACACCCTCGGCCTGTTCGACGGTCACGGCGGAGCCTTCTACCAGGATGCGCGCCGGGAGCACGGCCTGGAGGGCCTCGGGCAGTGGGTGCTGCAGCTGCGCGGCGGGTCCGACCTCTTCCTGCGGCGGCACGATCCCGCCGAGGTCGCCCGGGTTCGCGACGCGCTCGCGGAGTGCGACACGATCCTCACCGACAACCGGGCGAACGTCGCCTACGTGGGCGAGTGGGGCATCCCGGCGTCGCGCTTCTCCGAACTGGTCCCGGTCCCGGGAACGGGCGGAGTCGACGTCGACGCGCTGGCGTCTCGCTCGCCGCGTCCTCCCTCGCAGCGAGCACGAGTGGTGGTCTGGCCCAAGGCGTACGAGTGCGCGTGGTCCAAGTCGCTGCCCGTGCTCGAGGCGCTCCGGCTGGCGTGGGAGCGAATCCGGCCCTGCCGCGTCGTGCTGCTGGCCGCTGACGACGAGACGAGGCAGTGGTTCCGCACGCTGCCGGACGAGATCCGCTCGAGCTGCGAGCTGCGCGCCCGGGTCCCGCGCTCCGAGTTCCTGGAGCTGCTCGCGTCCGCCCGGGTCCTACTCGCGCCGTCGCTCGTGGACGGCGTGCCCAACAGCCTCTACGAGGCGATGGCCTGCGGCGCGATTCCGATCGTCTCGCCACTGCCGACCATCCGCTCCGGCATTCCCGAGGACGGCCACGTGCTCTGGGCCCGCAATCTCCATCCCGCGGAGATCGCCGATGCGCTCGCCACGGCGATGCACGACGACGCCGGGGCCGACGCGATGCGCACGCGCAACCTGGAGTTCGTCGCCCGTGTCGCCGACCGCGCCTGGCTGCGTGAGCGCGCAGTCGATTTCTACGCACGCCTGGTGGCCATCGAACAGGACCGCACGCCCGGTCGTCCCTGATTTCAGGTGGCCCGTTGTGCCAGACTTCGCCTCGGAGTCTCGCGCTTCCGGTGATCCGGGAGCCCCCGGCGAGGAGCCTTTTCAGGCTCCGGCAACTCTGCGCCCGAGCCTGCGCGGAGGTTTGTCATGCAGCGAACCATCCCGTTCCGACTCAACGGCAAACCCGTCAGCATCGAAACGGACGACCAGCGCAGCCTGCTCTGGGTGTTGCGCACCGACCTGGCGCTGACGGGCACCAAGTACGGCTGCGGCGAAGGCCTCTGTGGCGCCTGCACCGTCGGCGTGAACGGCCAGGCCGTGCGCTCCTGCGCGACGTCGCTCGCGGACGTCCGCGGCAAGGACGTCGTCACCATCGAAGGCCTCGAGCGGAACGGCCAGTTGCACGCGCTGCAGCAGGCCTTCGTGGACCACGACGCGCTCCAGTGCGGCTACTGCACCCCGGGCATGATCATGAACGCCTGGGCGCTCCTGCAGCGGACGCCGCGGCCCTCGCGCCAGCAGATCCTCGAAGCGATGGAGGGGAACCTCTGTCGCTGCGGCGCACACCGGCGGATCGTCGCCGCGATCGAGACCGCGGCCGGGCAGGGAGGTGCGGCATGACCCGCCTCGTGGAGGTCGAAGCCGACGCGCCGTCCGCCTCGGAAGTCGACCGGCGCACGTTCTGCAAGCTGCTCGGCGGCGGCATCGTCGTGCTCGTCACCGGCGGGTCGTCCGAGCTTTCCGCCCAGCAGCGCGGGTACCCCGAGGACCTGAACGCGTACCTGCGGATCGCCGAGGACGGCCGGGTCACGGTGTTCTCCGGGAAGATCGAGATGGGGCAGGGCGTGCACACCTCGCTCGCGCAGATGGCCGCGGAGGAGCTGGGGGTGGAGCTGGACGCCATCACGATGGTGATGGGCGACACCGACCTGTGCCCGTGGGACGCCGGCACGTGGGGCTCGCTGACGACCCGCATGTTCGGTCCCGCGCTGCGCGCCGCCGCGGCCGAAGCGCGGGCCGTGCTGCTGAACCTGGCGGCGGAGCGACTGGGCGTCGCCCGCGAGCACCTGGTCGTCAGCCGCGGCGTGGTCGCCGTCCGGGACGATGCCGCGCGCAAGGTCAGCTACGGCGCGCTGGCCCGGGGCCAGCAGATCGCCCGCCTCGTCGACCACAAGGCGGTGCTGAAGGCGGTGCAGGACTTCGAGGTGATGGGCCGCCCGACGAAGCGGCTCGACGCCGGCGACAAGGTCACCGGCAAGGCGCAGTACGCCGGGGACCTCCACCGGCCGGGCCTGCTGCACGCGCGGCTGTTGCGGCCGCCGGTGCACGGCGCCACGCGGACCTCCCTCGATCTGTCCCGGCCGAAGGCGATGCCGGGCGTCGTGGTCGTCGAGGATGGCGACCTCGTCGCCGTGCTCCACGCCGACCCCGAGCAGGCCGAGGCGGCCCTCGCGGCCGTCGACGTCCGCTGGAGCCGGCCGGAGCCCACCTTCGACACCGAGTCGGTCGGCGACTACTTCGTGAAGAACTCGGCGCCCGGCGAGGTCCGCGTCGAGAAGGGCGACGTCGCGACCGTGCTGGCCGCGTCGAGGGCGGCCGGGGTACCGGTGTTCGCGTCGACCTTCCGCACCGGCTACGTGGCCCACGTGCCGATCGAGCCGCACACGGCGATGGCCGAGATGCTGGACGGCCGGGTCGTCGTGTCGGCGGGCACCCAGACCCCGTTCGGCGCGCAGGCGCGGATCGCGCAGGCGCTGGGCATCGACGAGAAGAGCGTGCGGGTGCTGACGCCGTTCGTGGGCGGTGGCTTCGGCGGCAAGAGCGCCGTCGGCCAGGCGATCGAGGCCGCCCGCTTGGCGAAGCTCACGGGTCGGCCCGTGATGGTGGCCTGGACCCGGGCCGAGGAGTTCTTCTTCGACGCCTTCGATCCCGCGGCCGTGGTGAAAATCGCTTCGGCGCTCGACAGGGAGGGGCGGATCTCGGCCTGGGACTACCACGTGTACGCGGCCGGGACCCGCGCCGCGGAGGTGCTGTACGACCCGCCGGCCGCGCGGGTGACGTCGTCTCCGGCCCGAGGCGCGAGCAGCACGCTGCACCCGTTCGCCGTCGGACCGTGGCGGGCCCCGGGCGCGGGCACGAACGTGTTCGCCCGCGAGTCGCAGGTCGACATCATGGCCGCGGCGGGGAAGGCCGATCCGCTCGCGTTCCGGTTGCGCAACACCTCCGACGCCCGGGCCCAGCGCGTGCTGCGGACGGCCGCCGAGGCGTTCGGGTGGAAGCCCGGGGTCGGGCCGACGGGCCGCGGCCAGGGTCTCGCCGTGGGCATCGACTCCGGCACCTACTGCGCGCTGGCCGCGGAGGTCGTGGTCGATCGCGCGACGGGGGCGATCCGGGTCGTGCGGGTCGTGGCCGCGCAGGACATGGGGCTGGTCGTCAACCCCGCGGGCGCGCGGCTGCAGATCGAAGGTTGCATCACCATGGGCCTCGGCTACGTGCTGAGTGAAGAACTCCGCTTCCGGGGCGGCGAGATCCTCGACACCAGCCTGGCGACCTACACGATCCCGCAGTTCTCGTGGTTGCCGCAGATCGAGGCCGTGCTGGTGAAGAACGACGAGCTCTCGCCGCAGGGCGGGGGAGAGCCCGCGATCGTGCCGATGGGCGCGGTGATCGCGAACGCGGTGTTCGACGCGACGGGCGCCCGGCTGTTCCGGCTGCCGCTGACGCCGGAGCGGGTCAAGGCGGCGCTGGGGGGCTAGAGCCCGCGAGCCGTCTACAATCGGGGCTCGATGTCCGCCGCCCTCCCGACGCGCATCGGCCGTTACGTGATCGAGTCCGAACTCGGCCGCGGAATGATGGGGGTCGTGTATCGCGCCCGCGACCCCGAGCTCGACCGGCCGATCGCGCTCAAGACCATCAGCCTCGCGTTCGCCGTGCCGGAAGAGGAACGCGCCGCGTTCGAAAAGCGGTTCCTCGCGGAGGCGCGGGCGGCGGCCAAGCTGTCGCACCCCGCGATCGTGGTCGTCCACGACGTCGGCCGCGACGCCGAGAGCGGCGCTCTCTACATCGCGCTGGAGATGCTGCGCGGGCGCACGCTGGAGGAGATCGTGCGCGCCGGCGGGCCGCTGCCCTGGCCCGACGCCGTGCGCCTCGGCGTGCGACTGGCCGAGGCCCTCGGTCACGCCCACGCGGGCGGCGTCATCCACCGCGACGTCAAGCCGGCGAACGTGATGGTGATCGGGCCGGGCGAGCCGAAGCTGATGGACTTCGGCGTGGCCAAGCTCAGCACCGGCAACCTGACCGCCAGCGGCGAGACGTTCGGCACGCCGCTGTTCATGTCGCCCGAGCAGGCGCTGGGGCAGCCGATCGACGGTCGCGCCGACCTGTTCTCGCTCGGCAGCATCCTGTACTTCGCGCTGACGGCGCGGAACCCGTTCGCCGCCGACTCCGTGCCCGTGATCCTGGCCAAGGTCGCCTACGACACGCCGCCGCCCCCGTCCGTGCTGGTGCCCGAGATCCCCACCGCGGTGGACACCGTCGTCGGCAGGGCGATGGCGAAGGTCCCCGCCGAGCGCTACCCGGACGGCGCGGCCCTGGCCGAGGCGCTGCGCGGCGTGCTGCGACTGGAGTCGGGCCGCGCCACGTACGCGGGCGGCGACACGATGGAGATCGACCCCGCGGAGCGCCCGCTGCCGCCGAGCTCGAGTCGGCCCGCGCTGGCCGCCGGCGCGGCCGGGCTGCTGGTCGTGCTGGCGGGCCTGCTCTGGTGGGGCCGGGCCGAGCCGGCCGCCGAGCCGAGCCCGGCCCTGAACTCCGAAGCGGCGGCTCCATCCGGGTCGCCTGCCGGGGAGGGCATCCCGCTCCAGTGGAGCCTGGCCTCGCCCTCGCCCGCGGCGGCCCCAGGGGCGGCGACGACGAACGCGCCCGGGCCGGAGAGCACTCCGGCTCCCGAGCCCGCGACGAAGCCGAGCCCCCGGGCGGCCGCGGTCGCCCGCGCCACGCCGAAGGCCGTCGCCCACGTGTTCGTCGACTTCGAGCACGGGCTGAAGGAGGGCACGCTGCGGGTCTCGTCCGGCGACCTGGTGCTGCTCGATGTCGTGCTCGAGAAGCCGAAGGAGGGCAAGGGCAGCGTGCAGCGACTGCTGGACCTGGCGCCCGGCGAGCACCAGCTCCGCGTCGTGCTCGTGCTCGACGAGGAGAAGGACAAGGAAAAAGTCGAAGAACTGGCCGTCGTGCTCGTCGCAGGCGCGACCCGCCAGCTCGAGATTCGCTACGGCGGGCTGTTCAAGAAGTTGACGCTGAAGGTGAAGTAGCCCCCGGACTCAGCGGGCTGCGAGCGACGCGAGCCGCAGGCGCGGCGTCTCGCCGCGGGTGTCGGTCCAGGCCACGTATGCCGTCTCGCCCGCGACGACGAGGCGCGGGAAGCCCGACGAGCGGGCGGCCCCGGTTTCGCCGACGACGACCTCCTCGCCCGGCGCGCCCGCGGCGGTGATGCGGCGGGCGACCACCAGCCCGGACTTCGGCGGCAGCGGGCGCATCCAGGTCGCGAGCAGATCGCCCGAGGCCAGCCAGTCGACGTCGACGCGGCCGAGCGGGGCGTCGGTGTCGAGGTCCGTCGCGTGACCGAAGGTCGCGCCCGCGTCGGTCGAGAGCGCGAAGCGGACGCGAGCCGTGCCACCCGCCGACGTGAACCAGATGGCGCCGACGCGGTCGCCGCGGGCCGCGAGCTGCGGTCCGTTGACCGGGCAGGCCGGCATGATCCAGCCGTCGTGGCCCAGCTCCGCAGGCGTCGACCAGGTGCCGTTGGCGAGCCGCGCGAACGAGATGTCGCGCCGCTCGTCCGCGCCGCGATCGCGGTAGGCGACCACCACCTGGCTGCCGCTGGCGACCGCCGCGCCGGTCTGGCAGCAGTCGCACACGCGGTCGTCGATCACCCGTTCCTCGGACAACGCGCCGGCGGCGTCCAGGCTCGCATGGCGCAGCGCCGTCGCCCCGGGCGCGTCGTGGGAGTGCCCACCTGCCATGGCGCGGCCGTCCAGCCAGACCATGCCCAGCGCATCGCCCTGCGGGAACAGCGAGACGAAGCCGTGCTCGGCGTCGACGCCGTCGCGGTGGGGCACGACCGGCTTCGACCAGGTCTGTCCGCCGTCGGCCGACGTCGCGAGCTGGATCTCGTAGTCGTAGCCGCGCTTGCCGGTCTTGACCAGCCAGTGGGCGGCGATGCGGCCGTCCGCCAGCGCGATCAGGCTCGGCGTGTCGGCCCAGTTGACGAAGAAGCGCTCGCCTTCCGCGATCGTGCGCGGCTCGCTCCACTTCCCACCCGTGCGCGCCGCGAAGCGGATGCGGTGGCCCTTCGCGGCCGGTTCGGTCCAGCCCAGCAACAGCGTGCCGTCGGGCCGCGCGGCGAGCATCGGCAGGCTGGCGCCGGCGGGGGCGGGCAGCTCGAGCTCGGTGACGCCCATCGGGCGTTCGGCCGCCGCGGTCGACGGCGGCGGGCTGGCGGGCCGCGAGTCAGGGCTGCACGCCGACAGGGCCAGCGTCGACAGGGCGAGGGCGAGGCAGAAGGAAGGGCGCATGGGAGGATTGTACGTCCCGGGGCCCGCGCAGGGCGGGGTGTAGAATCGCGCCCGAAGCGGAGAAAACCAAGCCCATGGCCAGGCCCGGCGGACGTCGCTCGCGCGCGCGCGGTGCGACGGAGGACGTGATCGACTCTTCTCCTTCGCGCTACATCGCGCGGGTCTCGACGGAGACGGGGCGCGAGTTGCACGACGGGATCGAGCCGTGGGAGCTGCTCGTCCACGCCCATCGCGACAACCACCCGGTCGAGGTCGCCGCCCAGTTCCTGGCCAGCCGCATGATCCAGCTCACCGGCCGCGAGGCCCTGGTGCGGCGCGGACTGCGCTTCGTCAACGGGGCCGCGGCGCAAGTCGCCGACCTGGCGGGAGCGGCCGTCGGCAGCGACGCGCTGGCGCGGGCCGCGAAGCGACTCGTCGGCGTCACGGACCGCGACTACCGCTTCCACTTCCGGGAGACGACCCACCTCTCCGAGGCCGAGGTCAAGCGCCGCACCGACCAGCTCCAGCACGACGCTGCCGCGCGGCTGAAGGCCCGTGGCCCGCAGCCGCGCTTGCGCGTGCTGCTGACCGGCGCCACCGGCTTCCTCGGCAAGGAGATCCTGTTCCAGGTCGCCACCGACCGCCGGGTCGAAGAGATCGTGGCCGTGTTGCGGCCGGAGACGGTGCGCGATCCGAAGACCAAAGAAGTCGTCCGCGTGCTGTCGCCCGCGGAGCGCGGCGCGCTGCTGCTCCAGCGGCTGAAGCTGCCGAAGGCGGCGCAGAAGAAGTACCGCTTCGTCGCAGGCGACATCGAGCAGCCCGGCCTCGGCATCGCCGCCGAGGAGGTCGCGCGGCTGCGTGACGCGCTGACCCACGTGGTCCACTGCGCGGCCTCGGTGTCGTTCGACGACACCTACGAGAACTCGTTCCGCGCCAACGTGCTCGGCAGTCGCAACGCGCTGGCCTTCGCGCTGGAACTGCAGGAGGCCGAGGGCTCGCCGTTCGTCCAGCACATCGCGATCGAGACCAGCTACATCCACGGCCGGCAGAAGGCCAGCTTCGCCGCCGAGGAATCGCTTGCGTTCCCGCGCCACTTCTACAACAACTACTACGAGCTGACCAAGGCGATGGCCTCGATCGAGACCGACCGCTTCATGATCGAGCGCGGCCTGCGCGTGGCGCAGCTGCTGCCCTCGATCGTGATCGGCGACTCGCGCACGGGCAACAACCGCGGCGACACCAAGGTCGTCAACGCGCCGATCAACGCGTTCGGTCGCGCCCAGGAGGCCCTGTCCCGCCCGGGGCAGACTGCGGGCGAGCGGGTGCGCGGCTGGGCGGTCGCCCAGGTGGCGCAGGGCTTCCCGGGCGACCCGTCGGCCGAGTTGAACCTGGTGCCCGTCGACCGCGTCGTCGAAGGCATCCTGGCCGCGCTCACCGTGCCCGAGGCGATCGGCAACCGCATCCACCTGGCGACGGACAACCGCATCCGCTCGCAGGACATGCTGCGGATCTGCCGCGAGGAGCTGGACGTCGCCGTGCGGCTGACCGATCCCACGATCTACCGCAACCTGACGCTGCCGCTGGTGCGGGCCACGCTCGAGAAGCTGGGCGAACCGAAGCTGGCCAACGCGCTCGAGAAGCTGGGCACCATCTTCGGCGGCTACAGCGAGTGGGGCCAGCCGATCCACAAGGTCGGCAACGACGTGCGGATCCTCGGCCTCGCGCTGCGGCGGCCGAACACCGAGCACGCCTTCCGCATGCTGTGTCGCCACAACCGTTACGTGCAGGACTTCGGCAAGGTTCGCGACGCGGACGAGATCGCACGCCGCGAGCGGCTGTGGGACGAGCTCTGCACCGAGCTGGAGCTGGAGACGGGGCACGAGGTGGGAGCGATCGAGCCGGCGGAGTTCCGTGCGCTGCTCCGCGAGAAGCTCGACGTCGTGGAGTTCGTGCGCCGGCCCGCGCGGCCGCCGGCGCGCCGGAGGAAGTCATGAGCAAGGGCGTGTTCGACCGCCTGCGCGAGCAGGGCGAGGGGCTGGTGGCCCGGGTCTCGACCGAGCTGATGCAGAACCCGCAGTTCATGAAGGCGCTGTCCGCCGCCTGGGCGGGAAAAGCGAAGCTCGACGAAGGCGTCGGCCGCGCGCTCAAGCAGATCGAGATCCCGACCCGCAGCGAGTTCAAGAAGGCGGTGTCGCGGATCGAGGCGCTGGAGCGCCAGGTCGAGGCGCTGAAGGCCGCGGCTGCGCCGCCGCCGCCTGCCCCGAAGAAGCCCGCGCCGCGCCGCCGCAAGCCGGCCGCGCCGCCCGAGGCCTGAGCGGCCCCCGTGCGCGTCGCCATCACCGGAGCCGCGTCGTTCCTGGGCGGGCGCGTGCTGCGCCGGCTGGCCGAACGCCAGGAGCGCGACGACCTGCTGGTCGTCGACGTGGCGCCGCCGCCCGCGGCGCTGGGCGTGCGCTACCGCCCGCTGGACCTGACGGAGCCGGCGGCCGACCAGAAGCTGCTCGACCTGCTGCGCGAGGAGGAGGTCGACACCTTCCTCCACTTCGCGTTCTTCACCAACCCGCGCCGCGACCAGGCCCACGCCCACGAGCTGGAGTCGATCGGTTCGCTCTCGGTCTTCGCGGCCTGCGCCGCGGCGGGCGTCAAGCGGGTGCTGATGCGCTCGTTCACGGCCGTCTACGGGGCCCGCGGCCACAGCCCGCACTTCCTGACCGAAGACACGCCGCTGCACCCGAACCCCGCCCTGGCGTGGGCCCGCGACAAG
Source organism: Vicinamibacteria bacterium (assembly GCA_023701125.1). Taxonomy (GTDB): domain Bacteria; phylum Acidobacteriota; class Vicinamibacteria; order Fen-336; family Fen-336; genus WYBL01. The sequence goes on from JAMPXO010000046.1 coordinate 19,876, forward strand.
CGTGAGGCCGAGCAGCACGCGGCCAGCTTCGCGCGGCGCTACCCGGACATGCGGGTGACCGTGCTGCGCTTCGCGCCGCTGTTCGGTCCGCACCTGCACACGTTCTACACCTCGATCTTCGACCGCCGGGTGGTGCCGGTGCTGATGGGCTACGACCCGCTCGTGCAACTGCTGCACCCGGACGACGCCCTGCAGGCGGTCGACGCGGCGCTGGCTACGTGGCCGCAGGGCGCCGTCAACGTGGTGCCGCGGTCGCCGATCCCGCTGGTCAGCGCGCTGCACCTCGCGGACAAGCTGCCGGTGCCGGTACCGCACCCGATCGCCTACGCGTCGTCGGACCTGATGTGGGCGAGCGGGATCGCGGACGCGCCCGGCGCGTTCGTCGACTACGTGCGCTACCCGTTCCTCGGCGACGGGGCACGGGCCCGACGCGAGATGGGCTTCGAGGCCCGCCACACGAGCAAGGAGGCGCTGTTCGCCTACCTGGCCTACCGCTATCCGGGGCCGGCCGCGCCCGAGGGCAGGGGCGAGGAGCGCTCGCACGCGGACTCGGAGGCGACCGCGTGAGCGCCGGCGACAAGGTGGTCGGCATCGCGGGCGCGCGCCGGCGCCGGATGCACGCCCGGACCGAGGGGCGCCTGCCCGAGCCCACGCCCGACCTGCTGGCGCTGCGGGCCAAGATCGAGGCGCTGGAGGCAGAGCTGGTGGCGGCCCGGGAGAGCGGGGCGGCGCCGCAGGGGGTGCTGGTCGCGCTCGCCCGGATCGTGCAGGAGGGGCTCGCCGGCTTCGGCTGGGAGACGCTGGCGCGGGCCTGGCGCGAGGCCTACTTCAGCTACCACTCCGAGGACGTCGACGACTTCGGCTACGACCGCAAGTTCACCGAGACGCTGCGCCCGCTGTTCGAGTTCCTGTACACCGTGTGGTGGCGGGTCGAGGTCGACGGCATCGAGCACGTGCCGGAGCACGGCGCCGCGCTGATCGTCGCCAACCACTCGGGCGTGCTGCCGTACGACGGCCTGATGATCAACCTCGCCGTCCGCCACCAGCACCCGTCGCGGCGCGAGGTGCGGATGCTGGCGCTCGACATGTTCGCGCTGCTGCCGTTCCTGGCGCCGCTGCTGGGCAAGACCGGCGCGGTCCGCGCCAACCCCGAGAACGGCGAGCGGTTGCTGCGCCGGGGCGAGGCCGTCGGGGTGTTCCCCGAGGGCGTCAAGGGCGTCGGCAAGTACTACAAGGACCGCTACAGGCTGGCGCGCTTCGGCCGCGGCGGCTTCGTCCGCCTCGCGCTGCGCGCGGGCGCGCCGATCGTGCCGGTCGCCGTCGTCGGCGCGGAGGAGATCCACCCGGTGGTGGGCAAGGCCGACTGGGTGGGGAAGCCGTTCGGCTTCCCGTACTTCCCGATCACGCCGACGTTCCCGGCGCTGGGGCCGCTGGGCCTGCTGCCGCTGCCGTCCAAGTGGTCGCTCGACTTCGCGGACGCGATCGACATCTCGGGCTACGGGCCGGAGGCGGCGGACGATCCGATCCTGGTCAACCGGCTGTCCGAGCAGGTGCGCTCGACCATCCAGCGCATGATCGACGGCCGGCTCGCGCGGCGCCGCTCGGTCTGGTTCGGCTGAGGCGTCCGCGGCCCGCGCGGGCCCGGCTCAACGGGCCAGCTTGGCCGCCAACTGGTCGAGCGAGACGGCGAGGTGGCGCGCCATCGACGAGCGCCACGGGATCGCGTCGGGGGTGTCCGGGAGCGCCTGCGGGTTGCCCACACGGATGCCGTGGCGGCCGAGCAACTCGCGGTACTCGTCCTCACGTTCGCAGAACTGGCGCTTGGCCGAGCGGTAGCCGTGCTGCGCCACGATGTGGCGCGCGCTGTAGCGCATGATGTTGTAGCTGAACATCCGCATGTCGTCGCGGGTCGGTTCCACGATCACGATGTCGACTTCCGGGTGCTCGGCCTCGTAGCGCTCGAGCCCGTACACCATGCGCCCGTGCAGGGTGATCCGCAGCACCTGGTCGAGCACCCAGGTCGGGCCCCGGTTCGAGAGATGGCCGCGCAGCGGCCCGCCCGCGAGGTCGTTGAGCAGCGGCACGATCGGGTTGAGGCAGATGATCAGGTCCGCCCCCTTCTCGATCGCGAGGTTGATGTGGGCGGTCTTCTTGACGCCGCCGTCGACGTAGTCGCGGCCACCGATGCGGATCGGGCGGTACAGGCCTGGCAGGGCAGTGGAGGCCTGGACCGCCTTCGAGATGCTGACGTCGCGCCAGCCGTTGTCGCCGAACGGCACGGCCTCGCCGGAGTCGAGGTCGACCGCGACCACGATCAGCTCGCGGTGGAGGTCGCTGAAGTGGTCGGTGCGGCCGTGATCGTGGAACAGCTGCGCCAGGTACTCCTGGACGCCCGAGTTCTCGAGCAGGCCCGGTGGCAGCAACTGGAACAGCGTGAAGAAGGCGTCGGCGGCGTTGCGGCCCTCGCCCGAGAGGGCCGCCAGCAGCGCGTCCGCGAGCACCTTCGGCGCCCGCGACGAGCGCTTCAGGTATTCGCCGATGCCGATCCGGAACAGCGGGGCCGCGGCCACTCCGAACGGCGACGCGCTGCGCGCGGCGACCTCGTCGTAGAGCTGGCGAGGGGACAGGCCGTTGGCGAGCAGGGAAGCGACGAAGGCGCCGCCGCTGACCCCGAGGTAGAGGTCGAGGTCCAGCATGCTGCGGTCGAGCAGGTCCTCGAGCGCACGCAGGCAGCCGATTTCGTACACGGCGCCGGTGATGCCGCCGCCGGCGCAGACCAGCGCGACCTTGCGCTTGCGGCGCAGGCGCTTGCGGAGGGCACGAGGAGCGGCGGCAGCAGGAGCCAAGGGCCTCCCTGGCAGCGAGGGATCGGGCGATCGCGGCAGAGCGCCCCGATCGCCCGGAGTGTATCAGCCGGGTTCCTGCGGCGGGCGGAGCCCGTCGCCGGTCCCATGGGGGCTACGTCGCGGACGGACGCTCCTCCGCCCCCAAGCCCCCAGGGCCGTACTAGCGGCGCTTCATCCCGTCGATCTTCCGCGACAGCTCGTCGACCTTGCGGGAGAGGGTCACGACCTCCTCGCGGCTCGGGATGTTGACGGCCGCGAGCGCGTTGCGCACGGCGTCGTCGACCAGCTTCGACACCGCCTTGCGCTCCTTGTCGAGGCGGTGCTGCAGCTTGCCGGCCTGGGCCTCGAGCTGCTTGAGCGCGCCCTTGCGCTCCTTGTCGAGGCGGGCGCGCAGGTGGTCGAGCACGCCGGCGGCGTCCTTGGCGTCGAGCTTGTTCTTCTTGAGCAGCAGGTGGATCTGCTTCTCGGCCTCCACCTGGGCGTTGTGGAGGGCGCCGAGGGTCTGGGCCCAGGCGTTCTGCAGCGCGCCCTTGGGGGCGGCCTTGGCGGTCTTCGCAGTCTTGGCGGTCCTGGCGGCGCGCGCGGGGCGCGGGGTCTTCTTGGCGGCCATGGTTCTACTCCTTCTTGCGGCCACGCGGGGCGCGGGCCTTCGGGGGCGTGGGTGGCGGCGCGTCGTGCCGCTCGGGGGTGGGCTTGAACAGGCCCGAGAGGCGGGACTCGAGCCCGCGCTGGGCATCGCCGAGCACGCCGTGCAGCGTGCCGGTGATCTCCTGGCGCAGCGCGAGCGCCTCCTCGATCGACAGGCGGCCGCGGGCGATCAGCTCGGAGGCGATCCGCTCGGCCTCGTGGCGGACGCGCTCCGCGGCGTGTTGCGGGCTCCAGTCGTGGAGCGCGTTGTCGCCGTAGCTGAGGCGGACGAGGCGGACGAGCAGCGGGCGCGGGATCGAGGCCGCGCGCTGCTTGAGGCCCTCGAGCAGGATCTGGGCGAGGGTCACGCTGGTCAGGTCCACGCCGCTGCGCTGGTCGACGACCTCGATCTCGGTGCCGGCCGCAGCCAGCGCGCCGAGCTCGTCGAGCGTCACGTAGCGGCGGGCGACCGTGTCGTAGAGCTTGCGGTTGCCGTAGCGACGGATGGTGCGGAGATCGCCGTTCACCCCTTCAAGCTAACGCGGCGCGTCAGGAATGTCAAGAAAATAACGCGACGCGCAAGCCCCAGAACGACACGGACGCCTCCGTTTTCGACGGAGGGGAGCCGGGAAGCCCTGCTAGCGGCTTTGGAGCTGGAGGTGGAGGTCGGCGGTGGCGGGCGGAGTGCGGCGGAAGCGGCGGATGCGCAACACGCCGAAGACCCCGCCGAGGACGAGCGAGAACCCGACCAGCATCGCGATGAACGTGAACGAAGACACGATCACGCCGAACAGGTCGAAGACGGGCTTGTCGACCTTGATCCAGGTGACGATGTCGGGGGGCGGGGGATTCACTTTCGGCCAGCGACCTTCCGTTTCACTGTAGGAGCCGGCGCCTTGCGCGTCAACCGCTCCTCGCCGCGGTTGATCGAGGCCAGGTAGGACCTCACGCCCGTCAGGATCGACTGCGCGATCCGCTCGCGGTAGCCCTGGGTCTTGAGCAGGCGCTCCTCGTCGGGGTTCGAGAGGAACGCGATTTCGGCCAGGATGCTCGGCATGTTGGCGCCGATCAGCACGTAGAAGGGCGCGGTGCGCACGCCGCGGTCGACGGCGCCGGTCGGGTTGACGGGCTTGAGGGTCTGCAGCATCGACTCGTGGATCGAGGCGGCGAAGTCGCGGCTCTCGTCGATCTTGCTGTTCAGCGTGATCGCCTTGACCAGGCCCTGCAGGTCCTTGAGCGTCGCCTGCGAGATCGCGTTCTCGCGCGCGGCCACCTCTTCCGCGTGGGGATCCTTGGCGAAGCTCAGGAAGTAGGTCTCGATCCCGCGCGCGCGCGGGCTGCGGCTGCTGTTGGCGTGGATCGACAGGAACAGGTCCGCGCCCTTCGAGTTGGCGATCGCCGTGCGCTCCTCGAGCGGGATGAAGACGTCGGAGTCGCGAGTCATCACGACCTCGGCCCCGAGCTCCGTCTCGACCAGGCGCGCCAGCTTCAGCGCGATGTCGAGCACCAGGTCCTTCTCCTGCAGCCCGTGGCGCCCGATCGAGCCGGGGTCGTGGCCGCCGTGGCCGGCGTCGATCACGATCCGCCGCGCGCCGAGGCCGAGCTGGCGGGCGAGGCTGTAGTCGCCGCTGCGGTTGGTCTTCGGCGGCTGCGGCGCGGGCGTGGCCTGGGCCACGACCGGGCGGGGCGTGGGCGTGGGGATCGGCGTCGGCGACGGGCTCGGCGGCAGGATCGGCCGCACCGGAGTCGGGAGCGGTGTCGGTGCCGGTGTGGGTGTGGGCGTCGGGGTTGCCACCGGGCTCGGCGTCGGCATCGGGGTCGCGCTCGGCGTCGGCACGGGCGTCGGGGCCGGTGGCGGCGTCGGCGTCACGCTCGGGGTCGGGTACGGGGTCGGCCAGGGCGTGGCCTGGGCCACCTGGACCGGGGACGGTGTCGGGGCGGGCGTCGCCCACGGCGTCGGAGTGGGGGAGGGTGTGGCCTGCGCCACCTGGTGGCGGGCCTTGCCGCGCACGTCGACGACCAGCCGCGCAGGGTCGGGCAGGAAGAAGATGCTGTGCTCCGACACGTCGCCGAAGTCGAGCACCACGCGGATCACGCCGTCGCGGTTGGTGCCGACCCGGATCTGCTCGAGCAGGCCGTCGCCGACGGGGAACTGGCGGTCCGTGACGTTCGGGTGGAGGCGAGCGCCGATCAGGTCGATCCACAGGCGATCGGGGTCGGCGATGCGGTCGTACTTGAACTCCACCGGGCGGTCGAGGTCGATCACGACGCGGGTCGAGGAGTCGCCGCTCCAGGAGCGCAGGTTGAAGACCTGGGCGAGATCGGCACGGGCGGCGGGGGTCGGCTTCACCGCCGGGCGCGCCGGCTCGTCCTTGTCGACCTCGGCCCGCACCAGGCGCGCCCGACGCGCGTTCGGGTAGGTGTCGAGATACGCCTTGGCAGTCGCGGCGGCCTTCTTCGGCTCGCCCGAGTCCCTGGCGAGCTGCCACGCGTTCCACAGGGCGGTCTCGCCCTTGGAACTGCTCGGGTACTCGTTGACGACCATCCGGTAGTGGCGGATGGCGTCGTCCGCGTAGCGCCCGTCCTTGAAGCGGGTCGACATCGCCGCGTACAGGTCGCCGATCGCGAGCAGGGCGTCGTCGCAGTAGGGACTGCGCGGGTAGCGGGCGACGATCTTGCGGTAGGCGAGGACTGCCCGCTCCCACTCGACCTTGCGCTGCTTCTTCGTGCTCGATTTCTGGAGCGAGGTGGAGATCCGTTCCGCCTCCTGGTACAGCGCGCGGTCCGGCCCTGCGGCGGCCGCCGGCGCCGCCAGCGCGAGGCCACAGGCGAGGGCCACGCCGAGCAGGGCGCGACGGCCCGCATGCCGCGGGCGGGGCCAGGCAGGGATCACTTCGGCCAGGCGTCCACCTGGGCATAGTAGTCGGCGGCGACCAGGATCTCGCGCGGTCGGGAGCCGTCGGCGGGGCCGATGATGCCGTCGCGCTCCATGATGTCGATCAGCCGGCCCGCGCGCGAGAAGCCGATCCGGAAGCGGCGCTGCAGCATCGAGGTCGAAGCCTGGCCGGACGAGACGACGAAGCGGACCGCCTCGTCGAACAGCTCGTCGCGGTCGTCCGGCTCCAGCGCCTCGGCCGTCTTCTCGGGCTTGCCGACCGTCTCGTCGAAGATCGGGGCGCCGGTCTGCCGCAGGTGCTCCGTGACGCGGGCGATCTCGTGCTCGGACACGTACGCGCCGTGGACGCGCAGCAGCCGTGCGCTGCCCGGCGGCAGGAACAGCATGTCGCCCTTGCCCAGCAACTGCTCGGCGCCGATCGAGTCGAGGATCGTGCGGCTGTCGACGCGGGCGGAGACGCGGAACGAGATGCGCGACGGGAAGTTGGCCTTGATCAGGCCGGTGATGACGTCGACCGACGGCCGCTGCGTCGCCAGGATCAGGTGGATGCCGACCGCGCGCGCCATCTGGGCGAGGCGGGTGATCGCCTCCTCGACCTCGTTGGAGCTGACCATCATCAGGTCGGCCAGCTCGTCGATCACGATCACGATGTAGTGGAGCGGCTTCAGCTCCTCGCCGGGCTGGGCCTGGGCGTCCTGGGCTCGGATGATCTGGTTGAACTGCTGGATGTTGCGCACGCCCTGGGCGGCCAGCCGGCGGATCCGCTTCTCCATCTCGCCGACCGCCCACTTGAGCACGTTGGCGGCCATCTTCGGGTCGGTCACGACCGGGGCCAGCAGGTGCGGGATGTTCTCGTAGACGCCGAGTTCCAGCCGCTTGGGGTCGATCAGGATCAGCCGGACTTCGTCGGGCGAAGCCTTGAACAGGATGCTGGAGATGATGCAGTTGAGGCCGACGCTCTTGCCGGTGCCGGTGGCGCCCGCGATCAGCAGGTGGGGCATGGTGGCGAGGTCGGTCACGTAGGTGTCGCCGCTGACGGTCTTGCCGAGGGCCAGGGTCAGCGGCGAGTGCGAGCGGCGGAAGGCGTCGGACTCCAGGATCTCGCGCAGCGAGATCGTCTCCCGCACCTCGTTCGGGATCTCGATCCCGACCGAGCTCTTGCCGCTCATCCGGTCGATGCGGATCGACTCGGCCTCCAGGCCCAGCGCCAGGTCGTCCGCGAGGCCGACGATCTTCGAGTACTTCACGCCCGCGTCGGGCTTGAACTCGTAGGTCGTGACGACCGGGCCGGGGTGGATCTCCGCCACCTGGCCCATCACGCCGAACTCGCCGCTCTTCGCCTGCAGGATACGGGCGCGCTCGAACAGCCGCTGCTTGTCCTGGCCCGCGCCGGGCTTCGGTTCGTCGAGCAGGCTGGTCGGCGGCAGGCCGCCGGGCACCGGCGCGGGCTGCGCACCGGGCGCCGTGGGCACGGTGATCGTGGCCTTCGAGCGGCGCTTGCGGGCGGCCGGCTCCGCCGGGGTCGGCTCGGGCGTGAAGCTGAGCGCCTTCTGTTGCGGCGCTCGCGGCTCCTCGCGCAGGGCCTCCGCATCGAGGTCGAGGTCCAGCCCCGCCTCTTCGAACTCGTCGCCCCCGGCCTCGGCGTCCCCGTTGGCGCCGCGGGCGACCCGCCGCACGCGCGGCACGGTCAGGCCCTCGGCGCCCGGCTCCTTCTCGCGCTCCTTCTGCAGGTGCTTGCGCACGACCTCGGCTCGCAGCTTCTCCTTGCGGCGCGCCTCGCGGTAGTGGGCCCAGGCGGTGACGATCGCGGCCGCGCGGCTGGCGGCATGACCCCAGATCGTGTGCAGCATCGAGGAGAACGAGAACTGGGTGGCCAGGATCACCGACACGATCAGCGTCGTGCAGACGACGATGAAGGCCCCGGTGCGGCCGAAGGACGAGACCAGCAGGTCGCGTAGCAACTCGCCCGCGGCTCCGCCCGCGCCGACCTCGTAGCCCTCCATCACGACGTGGGCGACGGTCAGCGCCAGCAGGGCCGTCAGCGACAGCAGCAGCAGGGCGAGGCCCGTCAGCTTGGTGTACGGCGCGTCCACGGGCCGGCACCAGAACAGCTTCCAGCCGAACACGGCGAGCGCGATCGGCATCACCAGCGCGGCGATGCCGAAGAGCTGGCCGAGGAACAGCTCGGCCAGGAAGGCGCCGAAGGGACCGATGAAGTTGCGCACCACGGCGCCCTGCTCGCCGGACTTGAACCAGAAGGCAGGGTCGCGCGGGTCGTAGGTCGCCAGGCTGATCAGCAGCATCAGCGCCAGCGCGAACGACAGCAGGCCGAAGAACTCGGCGACGCGGGTGGCGCGGGTGGCGGGGACGGGGGAGGGCACGCTAGATCTCCATCACCACGGGAATGACCATCGGCCGGCGCTGGGTGCGCCGCCGGAAGAAACGTCTCATCTCCAGCCGCAGCCGCTCGCGGACCAGGGCCGGGTCGCCGCGTTCGTCCGCGGCGTAGGCGTCGACCGCCGAGATCAGCGCGCGGCCTGCCTCCTCGAGCAGCTCGGGCCGCTGGTCGCCGTCGACGAAGCCGCGGGTCACGATCTGGGGCAGGCCGCAGGCGCGGCCGGTGCCGCGTTCGATGACGACGATCGGGACCACGATGCCGTCCGCGGCCAGCGCCCGGCGGTCGCGCATCACGATGTCTTCGACCTCGTCGCCGCTCGCGCGGTCGAGCGGGACGCGGCCGGCCTCGACCCGGCCCGTGCGCCGCGCGCCCGCGGCCGACAACGACAGCACCTCGCCGTCTTCGATCACCTGCACGCGCTCGGGGCCGAGGCCCGCCTCGGCCGCCAGCCGCGCGTGCTGGACCAGCATCCGGTACTCGCCGTGGACGGGGATCAGGAAGCGCGGGCGCACCAGCCGCAGCAGTTCCACGGCGTCTTCGCGAGCGCCGTGGCCGGAAACGTGGACGCGGGCCGTGCCGGGGTGGATCACGTCGCAGCCCGTCCGCAGCAGGTTCGAGATCAGGCGCGAGACGGAGCGCTCGTTGCCGGGGATCGCCCGCGCGGACATCACGACGGTGTCGCCGGGGCCGACGCCGATCTCGGGGTGCTCGCCGCGGGCGATCGCCGCCAGCGCGGAGAGCGGCTCGCCCTGCGAGCCCGACACGAACAGGCACAGCTTCGAGGGGTCGGCGTCGGCGACCGCGTACAGCGGAACCACGTCGCCGTCGGGCACGCGCAGGGCGCCCAGTTCGCGGGCGACGTCGGCGTTGTCGGCCATCCGGCGACCGACGAAGCCGACCCGCCGGCCCTGCTGGCGGGCCAGGTCCGTGACCCGCTGGATGCGCGGGACCGAGGTCGCGAAGCAGGACACGAGCAGCTTGCCGCGGGTGCGGGCGAGGGCTTCCTCGAAGGCCGGGACGACCGCGCTCTCGCCTGGCGTGGTGCCCTGGACTTCCGCGTTGGTGCTGTCCGACAGCAGCGCCAGCACGCCGCGGTCGCCCCATTCGGCGAGCGACTCGACGTCGGTGCGCTGGTCGTACGGCTCGTCCTGGCCGAGCTTGAAATCGCCCGACACCATCACGGTCCCCGCGGGCGTCTCGATCGCCAGCGCCAGCGAGTCGATCACGCTGTGCGCGACCTGGATCGGGTGGATGCGGAACGGGCCCAACTCGACGGGCGTACCGGGCACCAGCGTGCGCAGGTCCGCGCCCGTGACGCCGCGATCGCGCAGCCGCCGGCGCGCGAAGCCGAGCGTCAGCCGCGAGCCGTAGACCGGGGCGGGGCAGGCCTGCAGTGCGAAGGCCAGCGAGCCGATGTGGTCCTCGTGACCGTGGGTCAGCAGCATCCCGTGCAGGGTCCCGGGGGTCTGCAGGTAGGCGTAGTCCGGGACGATGCAGTCGACCCCGGGCTGGTCGGCGTTTGCGAAGAGGATGCCAGCGTCGATCAGGAGGCGGTGATCGGACCACTCCATCACCATTGCGTTCAGGCCGAATTCGCCCAGCCCGCCGAGCGGGATCAGCCGCAGGGCGTCAGTCGCGTGGTCCAAGGGCGGAAAAAAGCCTCGCAAACTCCACAACGGATAGCGTTTCCGCACGGCGGCTGCCCTCGATGTTGAGCAACCTCAAGTAATGCTTGAGGTGAGGATAGCTATCTTGCAGATTGTTTTCAAGAGTTCTTCGCCGCTGGTGGAACGCCAACTGCACGAATTTCTCGAATCCGGCCGTGTCGGCCAGGGGTTCCCGGGGGGCCGGGAGGAGGCGCGCCCGCAAGACGGCCGAATCGACCTTGGGCGGCGGCTCGAAGGCCCCCGGCGGGAACCGTAGCGGGATGTCCAGGTCGGCCCACAATCCCCAGAGCACGGACAGGATGCCGTACGCCTTGTGGCCCGGCGGCGAGGCGATCCGGGAGGCGACCTCGTCCTGCAGCATCACGTGGACGTCCATCACCACGTCGCGCAGGTCCAGGAAGCGGCGCAGCAGCGGGCTCGAGATGTAGTAGGGCAGGTTGCCGACCAGGCGGACCCCGGGCACGGTCAGCGGCCGCAGGTCGATCGCCAGCGCGTCGCCGCGGACCAGCCGGACGTTGGCCGGCAGCCGCGGCTCGAGGCGGGCGGCGAGGCCGGCGTCCAGCTCGACCGCGGTCAGGCTCGCGACGTGCGGCGCGAGTTCCAGGGTCAGCGCGCCGGCCCCGGGCCCGATCTCCAGGAAGTGCTGATCCCGGCGCGGGGCGATGACGTGGACGAGCCGCTCGACGGAAGCGGGGCGGAGGAAGTGCTGACCGAGTTTGCGCGGCACCATCGGAAGGTAACATCCCGCGCCATGCGCGAACGCCTCCACATCGCTTTCGTGGTTTCCGAGATGGTGCCGTGGGTCAAGACCGGCGGCCTGGCCGACGTCGCGGCCGCGCTGCCCAAGGCGCTGGCGAAGCTCGGCCACAAGGTCACGGTGTTCGTGCCGCGCTACGGGACGATCCCCTTTCCGGCGGGCGAGTTCCTCGGGTCCGTCCACGTCCCGGTCGACGACGTCCGACGCAGCGCCGGCTACTACCACGCCTCGCCGCACCCGGGCGTGCACGTCGTGTTCGTCGAGCAGCCGACGTTCTACGACCGGCCCTGGCCCTACGGCCGCGGCAACGAGGACTACGGCGACAACCGCTTCCGTTTCGCGTTCCTGGCCCGGGCCGCGGTCGAGTACTTCCGCAGCCGTGGCGAGCGCCCGGACGTGTTCCACGCCCACGACTGGCAGGCCGGGCTGGTGCCCGTCTACCTGAAGGCGTTCTACTGGGACGACCCCACGCTGTACCGGATGCCGAGCGTGTTCACGATCCACAACATGGCGTACCAGGGCAACTTCAACTGGGAGTCGATCGACGCGCTCGGGCTGCCGCGGCACCTCGGCACGCCCGACGGCCTCGAGTACCACGGCGGCATCAGCTACCTGAAGGCGGGCATCCTGTACTCCGAGGCGGTGACCACCGTGTCGCCCACGTACGCGGCGGAGATCCAGGGCGCGGCGCAGGGTTACGGGATGGAAGGCGCCGTGCGCGCCCGCGTCGCCGACCTGCACGGCATCCTCAACGGCGTGGACTACGACGAGTGGGACCCGCGCAACGACCGCTTCATCGCCCGCCGCTACTCGGCGGACGACCTCGCGGGCAAGGCCGCCTGCAAGGCCGACCTGCTGCAGGCGTTCGGCCTGCCGGCCGAGCCGGACCTGCCGGTGGTCGGCGTGATCTCGCGGCTGGTGGCGCAGAAGGGCTTCGACATCGTCACCAGCGCGTGGTGGGACCTGCTCAACCGGCCGCTGCGGCTGGTCGTGCTGGGCACGGGCGAGCCCGCGGTGCAGGCGGGCTTCGCCGAGATGGCGCGGCGCGCGCCCGACCGGGTGGCCGTGCGCTTCGAGTACGACAACGCGCTGGCCCACAAGGTCGAAGCCGGCTCCGACCTGTTCCTGATGCCGTCGCGCTTCGAGCCGTGTGGCCTGACCCAGATGTACTCGCTGCGCTACGGCACGGTCCCGATCGTGCGCTCCACGGGCGGCCTGGTCGACACCGTCGAGCCGTGGGACGCGGTGCGCGGCGAAGGCACCGGCTTCCGCTTCGACCACGCGGACGGCACCGGGATGATGTGGGCGATCGACCGTGCGCTCGCCGAGTTTGCGGACCGCCCGTCGTGGGAGCGGCTGATGCGCAACGGCATGGCCCGCGACTTCTCGTGGGAGCGCTCCGCCCGGACCTACCTCGAGGTCTACGAGCGGGTCATGGGGCAGGTCGGCTAGTCGGAGCCCCTCGCCCCCAGAGCTTGTGTGCGTCGGACCCGGCGCCCCCGTATACTGCGGCTCCGGAGGTCCTCAGGCGACATGGCGGCCAACATCGAGCAGGTCAACGACTCCACGTGGGAGAGCCAGGTTCTGCGCTCCCCGATCCCCGTTCTGGTCGACTTCTGGGCCGAGTGGTGCCAGCCGTGCATCCGCATGGTGCCGGACCTGGAGGCCGTGGCGGAGCAGTTCGCCGGGAAGCTGAAGGTCGCCAAGGTCGACGTCCAGCAGAACGAACGGGTGCCCGACCAGTACGCGGTGCAGAACCTGCCGACGCTGTTCGTGTTCAAGGGCGGCATGGTCGTCGAGCAGCGGATCGGCAAGCTCTCGAAGCAGGACCTGATCAAACTCGTCCAGCCCTATTTGTAGATGCTCGCGCCGGGCTGAAGCCCGGCCCCCCTCAATCGATCTCCATCAGGGTGTCGCGGGGGCGTTGGCGGGCTGGGGCCTGCTCGGGCTCGGCCGTGGCCGGCACTTGGAGGGGAACCGCGGCGGGGCGAGCCGCGCGCGTGCGCTTCGGCGCCGTCGCCGCGGCCGGGACCGCGGGGAGCTCGAGCAGGCGAGCCGCCTGCAGTGCGCGGTCCGCGGCTGACGGCGTGCCGCCGCCGCCGTAGAGCAGCACCCACGTGCGCAGCAGCGGGTCGACGAAGTGGTAGCGCTTGCCTTCCATGCGCAGGACGTCCACGTCGAGGACCGCCGTCAGGTAGTCCTTGACGGCGCCCGGCGAGCGCTCGAGGCGGCGGAACAGGGCGGTCAGGTTGCAGCCCTCGTCGCGGGCCACCTCCCACAACACCGCCTTGGCCATGGCGTAGCTGCGGCTGCGCAGCAGCAGCGTCTCGTAGCTGGCCCGCAGCAGCCGCTCGAGCACCTCGCCCGGGGCCATCGCCTCGATCCAGGCGGTCTCCAGCGAATCGCCCGGTTCGACCGCGTCGAGCAGCGCGCGCAGCGCAGCCGGCCGCCCCGCCGACAGCGCGATCGCGGCTTCGGCCTGCACGCCGCGGACCGCGGCCTCGGAGCGAACGTCCTCCGCGGACAGCGTCGGCAGGTCGAGGGGGACCGCAGACCCGAACGTCCGGCCGGCCGCGGTGGGAAACGAGGTGGAGAGCACGGCGCGGGTGCCGCGCCGTGCAATGGCCTCCGCAAACGCATCGGCCACGCCGCGCAGGCCCTCGAAGAACGAGAGCGAGCGGACCTCGGTGGGCTCGTCGAGCAGCAGCACCAGCGGGCGGCCGTCGGCTTCGCGCAGGCCCGCGAACGCCTCGAGCAGGGCCCGGACCGCGTCCGCTTCGCCCTCGCGCCCGCGGCGCAGGGCGCGGTCGATCGGGGCGAGCGCCGCGTCTCCGAGCCCGGCGGCGCGGGCCGCGTCGGCAGCCGAGCGGGCGAGGTGCAGCGGGGAAGCCGCTGCCGTGAACAGGTCGAGCGACCAGGCGGCGGCCCCGGAGCGCCGCAGGACGTCCGCCAGCTCGCGCAGCAGCGTCGTCTTGCCCGCGCCGGGGGGACCCGAGAGCAGGAGCGGCGGCCCGTCCAGGGCCTGCCGCGCGATGTGCTCGGCGATCGCCGGCCGCGTGAACCGCGGCCCGTCCATCAGCCGCGGTCGAGCATGGGGATGCGCACGCCGCGCTCGCGCGCGACCTCCGCCGCCCGGTCGTAGCCCGCGTCCACGTGGCGCATCACGCCCGTGCCCGGGTCGGTGGTCAGCACCCGCTCGAGCCGAGCCGCCGCCGCGTCGGTGCCGTCGGCGACCACGACCATGCCGGCGTGGATCGAGTAGCCCATGCCGACGCCGCCGCCGTGGTGGACCGAGACCCACGTCGCGCCGGAGACGGCGTTGAGCAGGGCGTTGAGGATCGGCCAGTCGGCGACGGCGTCGGAGCCGTCCTTCATCGCCTCGGTCTCGCGGTTGGGGGAAGCCACCGAGCCGGCGTCGAGGTGGTCGCGGCCGATCACGATCGGCGCCTTGACCTTGCCGCTGCGGACCAGCTCGTTGAAGCGCAGGCCCATCTTCGCGCGCTCGCCGTAACCCAGCCAGCAGATGCGCGCGGGCAGGCCCTGGAACGCGACCCGCTCGCGGGCCAGCGTGATCCAGCGCCGCAACGCGGCGTCCTCGGGGAAGGTCTCGAGCACCGCGGCGTCCGTGACCGCGAGGTCCTCGGGGTCGCCCGAGAGCACGGCCCAGCGGAACGGGCCCTTGCCCTCGCAGAACAGCGGACGGATGTAGGCGGGCACGAAGCCGGGGAAGTCGAAGGCGTTGGTCACGCCCGCCTTCTGCGCCTCGGCCCGGATGTTGTTGCCGTAGTCGAAGACGACCGAGCCGAGTTGCTTGAGCGCCAGCATGCCGCGCACGTGCTCGCCCATGCTGCGGCGTGCCTCGGCCATGTAGCGGGTCGGGTCGGCCGTGCGCAGCGCCAGCGCCGCGTCGTAGGTCATGCCGTTGGGCACGTAGCCGTTGAGCGGGTCGTGGGCGCTGGTCTGGTCCGTGACCAGGTCGGGCACCAGCCCGCGGCGCGCCATCTCGGGCAGCACGTCGGCGGCGTTGCCGAGCAGGCCGATCGAGAGCGCGCGGCCCTCCTTCTGCGCGGCGGCGGCCAGTGACAGCGCCTCGTCGAGCGACTCGCACGAGGTGTCGAGATAGCGGGTCTCCAGCCGGCGCTGCATGCGGTGGCGGTCGACCTCGACGCAGAGGCAGACGCCCTCATTCATCGTCGCGGCCAGCGGCTGGGCGCCGCCCATGCCGCCGAGGCCCGCGGTGACGACCAGCCTGCCCTTGAGGCTGCCGCCGAAGTGCTGGCGGGCGGCCTCGGCGAAGGTCTCGTAGGTGCCCTGGAGGATGCCCTGCGAGCCGATGTAGATCCACGAGCCCGCGGTCATCTGGCCGTACATCATCAGGCCCTTGCGGTCGAGCTCGTAGAAGTGCTCCCAGGTGGCCCAGGCCGGCACCAGCATCGAGTTGCTGATCAGCACCCGCGGCGCGTCGGCGTGGGTACGGAAGACGCCGACCGGCTTGCCGGACTGGACCAGCAGCGTCTCGTCGTTGCCGAGTTCGCGCAGGCTGCGCACGATCGCGTCGAAGCACTCCCAGTTGCGGGCGGCGCGCCCGATGCCGCCGTAGACGACGAGGTCCGCGGGGCGCTCGGCGACGTCGGGGTCGAGGTTGTTCATCAGCATCCGCAGCGCCGCCTCCTGCTGCCACGACTTGCAGGAGATCTGGGTGCCGCGGGGGGCGCGCACGGTGCGGGAGGAGGCGGCGGTCGCCGTCGTCACATCAGCCACCTTTGGTTGTTCGTGGTGTCGTCGCGCGCCAGGTCATAGGCGGACTTGCCGCCGCGGATCAGGCGCAGGTTCTTGCGCAGCTTGTGCTCGCGCGGGACGCGCGGCGCTCGCAGCATCCGCTCGGCCTGGCCGATCAGCAGCAGCGCCACGATCATCAGGCCCAGCCAGATCGACCACACCCGGATGTCGAGCGACCAGGC
>JAMPXO010000047.1 GCA_023701125.1 Vicinamibacteria bacterium
GCGGACAGACGTCGGCCTCGGCGAACCCCAGGTCGAGCGCGGCCGCCCGCGCCCCATCGCCCTCGAGCTCGACGAAGTCGCCGAGCGGGGTCTCGTCCAGCGCGACCTCGAGCCCGCGCCAGGCGAGCGTCTCCCGGTACTTCTGGTAGCGGAACGTCGGCGCGAAGCCGAGGCCGCGCACGATCGCCTCGCACGCGTCGGCATCGGCCACGGACGTCTCGGCCTCGGGCCGGCTGCGCACGCCCGCCGCGACGGACTTCACGCCCTTCCAGGTCAGGATGGCGCCGTGGCCCGGGTGGGTACGACGCAGCCGCAACACGGCGCCCCCGGCGCGGAGGTCGCCGCCGGGCCGATCGAACAGCACGTTCTCCTCGAAGTGCCGATCGCGCTGCGGCACGGCGCCCGCGGCCACCAGGCGCGCGCGCACCTGCGGCAGCGACGCCGCCCGCAGCTTGATCTCGGTCTCGACCTTGACGCTCAAGGGGCCGCGCTACTCGACGATGCGCACCTTCATGTCGATGCGATCGTTCGGGTTGTCGCGGCCGTCGCGCGGCGCGGCGACGATCTGGTCGGCGACCTCGATGCCCTTCGTGACCTTGCCGAAGGCCGTGTACTGGCGGTCGAGGAAGACCGAGTCAGCCACGCAGATGAAGAACTGGCAGCCGGCCGAATCGGGGCTCTGGGCGCGGGCCATCGACACCACGCCGCGCTTGTGCGAGGTGTCGTTGAACTCGGCCTTGATCGTGTAGCCCGGGCCGCCGGTGCCGTGCTGCGAGCGCGGCGCCTTGGGATCCTTCGTGTTGGGGTCGCCGCCCTGGATCATGAATCCGGGAATCACGCGGTGGAACGTCGTCCCGTCGTAGGAGCCCTTCTTCGCCAGGTCCGTGAAGTTCTTCACGTGGCCGGGCGCCTTGTCGGTCAGGAACTCGATCTCGATCTCTCCGAACTTGGTCTCGATCACGGCACGGGCGGCACTCATTCGCGGGGCCCTCCTTTCGGGCCCGTGCAGACTAGCAGGGCCCGCCGCCTCGCGCCTAGACGGCAGGGCCCGGGCACCGCCGCGCGGATGCGAAGATCGGCCCCGATGTCGGTTCCGCAGTCGCTCGACGGCAGGGCCTCGGCGCACCCGCACGCGGGCGCGCCCCCGACCCGCCCGCGGCTGGCGGCCGCGGTGCTGGTCGCGCTCACCTGCACGAGCATCTTCCTCGGCCGCGCCCACCTGCAGGACGTCCCGGCGCGCGAGGTCGGGGGCGACGTGCGGGTGACGATGGTGGGCGCCCAGCGGCTGCTGGCCGGCGAGAACATCTACGCGACCCACCCGTCGGTCTACGACGCGATCACGGGCGCCTTCGCGGCCGGAGCCTATCCGCTGCCCGCCTATGCCGTGGTGCTGCCCTTCTCCTTCGTCGCTCCACCGTTGTTCGCCTCGGCGCTCTGGGTCTTCGCGACCTCGCTGCTGGGGGCCTGGCTGCTTTCGGCGCGGGGCCTGTCGCGACTGCTGGTGTTCGCGTCGTACCCCGTGGTGAAGCTGGTCAGCTGCGCACAGTGGGAGGTGCTGATCCTGTGCGGCGCCGCCAGCCCGTGGGCCGCGGCCTTCGTCGCCTGCAAGCCACAGGTGGGCCTGCCGCTGCTGGTGGCCTTCCCGGATCGGCGCCGGCTGCTGGCGGTCGCCGGCGCGGTGCTGCTGAGCCTGCTGTGGATGCCCTCGTGGCCGCTCGACTGGCTCGGCGGGCTGCCGCCGGTCCCGGGCGTCGTGGAGACTCGCGTCGAGGCCTTCCGCGGCGCTGACTTCGAGGTCCTCCTGCTGCGGCCGGGCGGCTTTCTGGTACTGCTCGCGCTGTGGCGCTGGCGTGACTGGCGGGCCCGGATGCTGCTCGCCACTGCGCTCATGCCGCAGGCGTTGAACTTCCACCACCAGTTGCCCCTCGCCGTGGTGCCGCAGACCCCGGCCCGCCAGCGGGCCTGGGTCGCACTGACGTGGGTCGGCGCAGCGATCTGGGGGCTGGGGCGCTGGCGGGCCGGCGGCGCCTTCGCGTGGGACGTGGGGGCCGCCGCGTGCGTGCTGACGCTGTGGCTGCCGACCCTGCTGTTCGTGCTCTTCCCGCCGCGCGGGGACGAGACGGGCCGCGACTAGCGGACCTTCGGCGACTCCTCCAGCAGGGCGTCGATCTGGGCCTGGAAGCGGCTGTCGCCCGTGCGCAACAGCAGGCGGCGCGACTCCTCCCCGCGGCCCAGCGCCGCCAGGATGCGGGCCCGGTTGGCGCGGGCCTCGGGGCGCAGCAGCCAGCCGTCGGGCAGGGCCTCGAGCACGTCGAGCGCGCGCAGCGCCTCGCGATGGCGGCCGGCCCCGAACGCCGCCACCAGCGCTCCCCACTCGGGCGGGGCGGGTTCCTCTTCTCCGGGCAGAAGTCCCCCGGGCGCGGGCTGTGGGCGCGGGGTGCGCTCCGGGCGCATCACGGGGCGACGGTTCCACGCGGTGCGCGGCCGGGGCTCGGTGACGTCGGCGGCCGTCAACGCCGCGACCGCGGCGGGCAGCGAGGCTCGGAACGGCGACGACAGGAGCGCGCCGCTCCAGCCCTCGCGCCCGACCAGCAGCGCGGCGCCGCCGGGGATCTCGAGCCCCGCGGCGACGTCCGCGTTGTAGAGCACCGGCCAGTCCCGCCGGTACAACCGCAGTGCCTGCCGCAGCGCCTGGTCCTGGTCCGGGCGGAAGGCGGCGACGAAGATGGCGAGGCCGGGCGGGGCCGCCCGCGCCAGTTCGTCGAGGTCGCGCGAACAACTGCCGCAACCCTGGGGGGCGACGTAGACGAGGATCAGCCCGGGGCCGTCGAGGCGGGCCCGCGCCCCGCTCGACAGCCGCGTGCCGGCGGGCAACGAGAACGGGCCGGGGCGCGGCTGCGGTCGCTTGCCTTCCGGCGCGGCGCCTGGCTCCGTCGGGGCCAGCATCCGCCGCCGGTCGTACTCCGCCTGCAGGCTCGGCAGGCCGAGCACGTCCGCGGCTTCGCCCGCCACGTCGCCGGCGCCCGCAACCGAGAGCGCCTCGTCCAGCGCCTCCCAGGCCTGCCCGCGCCGGAGCAGCGCCCGGGCCAGCAGCGTCGCGCCTTCGGGAGACGGGGACAGCTCCTGCGCGCGGCGCAGCGCCCGCGAGGCCGGCACCGCCTCGCCGCCTTCCAGCAGCACGCGGCCCCAGGTTCGGTAGAGCAGGGCGCGGTGCGCGCGGTAGGCGTTGCGCGCCTCCATCCAGGCGTCGTCGACGACCTCGCCCTTGCGGCCCGCGGTCACGAAGGCCGTGGGGTCGAACTCTTCGGTCAACCCGAGCGCGCGCCGGGCCAGTGCCGCACCTTCGCCGGCAGGGGCGGCCACCGCTCGCGCCGCCAGCGCTTCGGCCTCGCCCTTGACGTCGGCGGCGAGCGGCAGCGCGACGAGCCAGGCGACCGCAACCCACGTCGAACGCCAGGTCAACGCGGGCTCTCCGTCGGCGACGCGACCGCGGCCGGCGCGCCCGGGCCCGCGTCGTCGGGCGTCGGCGAGGGCTCCGGCTCGGCGATCAGGGTCATGTCCGCTCGCAGCGGGCGCGACAGGTCGACGTGGCCTGCCATCGTCTCGACCGGCTTGTCTTCGACCAGCCACTGCACCCGCCGCACGGCCGGGAAGTTGAGGGACAGGGTGTCGACCAGCGCGTACACCGCCAGCCGCTCCTCGAGCGCGCCGATGCCCGTCCACGCCGCGTCCTTGGACAGGTCGACGAAGGCCGTTCCGCGCTCGTCCACCAGCACCTGCAGCACGCGGGTGCCTGGCGGCAGGGCCGGAAGATGCCCGGCCCGCGATCCGGTCGCGAGCGCCGTCACCACCTGCTCGAGCTGCCGCGCGAGGTCGGCGTCGTAGGCCACCGCCCGCTCCTCGATCAGCAGCGCGTTGCGATCGGCCGCCGGGAACAGCAGCCGCACCTGGATGCTGCGCGAGGCGTCGGCCGGTGCGTCCGGCGTGGGCGTGGCGACGGGGCCGGCGCCGGCTTCGTCTTCCGGAGCCGTCGGCGCCGTGGCGCGGAACAGCGCGGACCAGCGCGGCGACGTGAAGACGACGCCGGAGAACAGCACGAGCAGCCCGACCACCGCCCGCGCGTTGCGCCAGCCGGGGGTGTCGCGGCTCACTGCGGCGACGCGCCGCGCTGGCGGCGCGCGCGCTCGGCCTCGTAGCGGGCGATGCCACGCGCCAGCGCGCGGGCCACCTGCTGCTGGAAGCCCTCGGAGGCGAGTTGCTGCTCCTCCTCCGGGTTCGAGATGAACGCCGTCTCCACCAGCACCGCGGGCATCGCTGCGCCGACCAGCACCCGGAACGGCGCCTGCTTGACCCCGCGCATCTCGCTGCCGGCCGCCGCCGCCAGCTCCTCCTGCAGCCGCGAGGCGAGGAAGGACGACTCCTCGAGGTGCTCCGCCTGCGCCATCTCCCACAGGATCAGGTCGAGCCCGGCCGCGCCAGGAGCGGCCGCCGCGGCCTCGGGGATGTGGGCGCCCTCGGCCTGGGCGACGCGCCGGCTCTCGTCGTCCGAGGCCTCGTAGGACAGGAAGTAGACCTCGCTGCCGGAGGCGCCGCGGGCGCGGGCCGCGTTGGCGTGGATCGAGACGAACAGGTCGGCCTTGTAGTTGTTGGCGAGCGCGGTGCGCTGGTCGAGCTCGACCTCGACGTCCGAGTCGCGGGTCAGGAACACCTGCAGCCCGAGGTCGTTGACGAGGATCGCCCTGAGGCGTCGGGCGATCTGCAGCGTGACGTCCTTCTCGAGCGTGCCGCCGGGGCCCTTGGCGCCGACCTCGGGCCCGCCGTGTCCCGGGTCGAGCACCACCACGCGCGGCCCCTGGATCGCCCGTGCCGGGCGCGCGGTCGTGGCCGCCGGCGGCGCCGCCTGGACCTTGCCCGACCCGGTCAGCTCCAGCACCAGTTGCCGGCCCGCGGGGTCCTCGACCACTCTCAGCGTGTCGAAGCGGGGACCGGTCACGACCGCGATCAGGTTGCGGCGGCCGCCCACGAACTGGACGCGCTCGACGATGCCGCCGGTGACCCGCTCCTCCGCGGGCGTCACGTCGACCAGGTCGCGGCGCAGCGCGACCTGGACGCGGCCGGGCTCGCGCTCCACCTCGAACGGGATCGGCTCGGAGAACTCGAGCGTGACCCGGGTCGCGTCACCCGCGGTCGTCGTGCGCACGGTGACCTTCGGCACGGCGATCGCCCCGATCGCCAGCACCCGCGCCGACGGCCGCCAGATCACCGGCTGGTCGAGCAGCGGCCCCAGCACCTTCGGCACCGCGTCGACCGCGACCAGCCACTGCCCGCCCTCGAGCTGGGTCGCGGCCGACAACAGCCGCAGTTCGCCGCCGATCGAGGCGAAGCTCTTGCCGCGGTAGAGCACGACCTCGCGGCCCTCGTGGACGAGGCGCAGCGTGCCCGCGGTCGCGTCCGGGATCGCCTTCAGCCGCAGCCCTTCGAGGATCGGGTCGAGCGGCAGCCACTCGGCGGCGCCGCGCGAGACCGGCAGCAGCTCGCGGCGATCCCCCGCCCCCAGCACGACGATCGGCTCGGGCGCGGCGGAGGCGGACGCAGCGAGCGACACCAGCAGCGCCAGCGCCTGCCCGCGGACGAGGCTTCGCAGTTGCACGCCCGATCTTATTACGCGCGGCGCCGGGCGCCGCAGTTCAGGGCGTTGGCCCCGTGCGCAGGCGTTGGGCGAACCACCACACGTGGCCACCGGGGTCGGCGCATTCGTAGCCGCGGTCACTCCAGTGCTCGGGGCCGTAGTCGACCGTCTCCAGCTCGCGCCGGATCAACGCGCCGCGGGCCTTCGCCCGCGCGAAGTGGGCCTCGACGTCGTCGACGTAGACGAACAGGTTCTGGGTGTTGGCCCCGCCCACCTGGCCGGGGCTCTTGCGAAACGGGTACTTGTCGCGGGCGTCGGCCACCATGACGAGGTCGTCCGGGCCGTACTCGAGTTCCGCGTGCTCGACCAGGCCGTCCTCGCCGTCGACCCGGATGCGGACCGCGAACCCGAACGCCTCGCACAACCACGGAATGATCGTGCCCGCGTTCTCGTACACCAGGGCAGACGAGATGCGCGGCCAGCCGACGGGCGGTGGGTTCATGGCGGCTCCTTTGGAAACGGTGGGATGTTCTAGCATCGCCGGGTCGTCAAGGCGAGGAGGGCGCATGCGGCGGTGGCAGGCCGGTTCTCTGGTCGTGGCACTGGTGGCGATGGGCTGCGGCGAGAAGCGCGCTCCAGCAGAGGGTTCGGCGGCGCCTGCGCCGGCGCGCCAGGCCATGGCGGCCGAGCAGCAGGCGAGCGCCGGGGGTGCGGACAAGCTGAAAGCGCTCGGCGACGCCGCCCAGGAGGCCGTCGCGGGCACGGCCCAGGCCCAGGACGTGGCCGCCGCGATGGTCGCAGCCCGCAAGCTGATCCGCACGGGTCAGATCGATCTCGAGGTGGCGGCCTTCCCTGCGGCAGCCGAGAAGGCGAGCGCGATCGCCGGGAGTCAGGGCGGCTACGTGGCCGACTCGAAGCAGAGCCGCGCGGATTCCGGCGTGCAGCGCGGATCGCTGGTCCTGCGCGTGCCGGCAGAGCGCTTCGCGGACGCGCTCGCCGCGCTGCGGGCGCTGGGCACCGTGCGCTCCGAGAACGTGTCGGCCCAGGACGTCACCAAGGCCTATGCCGACCTCGAGACCCGCCTGCGCGTCAAGCGCGAGACGCTCGAGCGGCTGCGCGACATCCTGCGCAAGCAGACGGGCAAGCTGCAGGACGTGCTCGAGGTCGAGCGCGAGATCGCCCGCGTCACCGAGGAGATCGAGGCGGCCGAGGGCGAGCGCCGCTACTACGACCAGCAGATCGCGCTGTCGACGATCCACGTCGAACTGGGCGAGCCTGCGCCGCTGATGACCGGCGGCGCCTTCGACGTGATCGGCGAGGCGCTGCGCGAGTCCGTGCGGGTGCTGGCCGGCTCGCTGGCGGCCATGGTCTTCCTCGCCGCCGCCGGCCTGCCGTGGCTGCTGCTGGTCTACGTGCTGTTTCGGCTGTACCGCTGGCGGCGGCCGAAGAAGGTCGCCTGACGGGTTCTGCGCGCACACGCCCGGCGCGCGTTACACTTCGCGCCCTCTATGCTCGAAACCGTCGGCGTCTGGCGCCCCGGACAGGAGGCAGCCGCTTTTTCGCCCGAAGAACTGCACCGGGCCTCCCTGCGTTTCCGCGAGCCCGCTCACGTCGTCCGCGAGGGCGGCCACGGCCGCGTCGGCGTCGCCTTCGGCGGCGAGGCCTCGTCGGAGGGCATGGGCTTTCCGCTGCTGGCCTCGTTGCCACCGCTCTACCCCGAGTGGCTCGGCGACCGGACGTTCTGCGAGGCGCACGGCGTCCGCTTCCCCTACACGACGGGGCCGATGGCCAACGGCATCGCCACCACCCGGATCGTGATCGAGATGGGGCGCGCCGGCATGCTGGGCTTCTTCGGCTCGGCCGGCCTGCCGCCCGCGCGGGTCGAAGCGGCGCTCGACGAGATGGAGCGCGAGCTGGGCGGGCTGCCGTGGGGCGTCAACCTGATCCACTCGCCGAACGAGCCCGACCTCGAAGAGGCGCTGTGCGACCTCTACCTGCGCCGCGGCGTCGTGCGCGTGGACGCCTCCGCGTTCATGAACCTGACGCCGGCGATCGTGCGCTATGCGCTGTCGGGCCTGCGTGCCGACGGCGACGGCCGCGTGCTGCGCCAGCGCCACGTGTTCGCGAAGATCTCGCGGCCCGAGGTCGCCCAGCGCTTCCTGTCGCCCGCGCCGGCCGAGATCCTCGACGCCCTGGTGTCGCGCGGCGCGCTGTCGGCCGAAGAGGCGCGGCTCGCCGCGAAGGTCCCGCTCGCCGAGGACGTCACGGTCGAGTCCGACTCCGGCGGCCACACCGACAATCGCCCGCTCGGCTCGCTGTTCCCGTCGATCGCCAACCTGCGCGACCGCCTCGTCCGGCAACACGGATACGCCCGGCCGGTCCGACTGGGTGCGGCGGGCGGCCTGGGCACCCCGGCGTCCGTGGCCTCGGCCTTCGCACTCGGCGCGGCCTACGTGATGACCGGCACGGTCAACCAGGGCGCGGTCGAATCGGGCCTGTCCGAGGCCGGCCGCAAGATGCTGGCGGACGCAGGCCTCGCCGACGTGATCATGGCGCCCGCGGCCGACATGTTCGAGCTCGGCGTCAAGGTCCAGGTGCTGCGCCGCGGTTCGCTGTTCGCGCAGCGTGCGCTGCGGCTGTACGAGATCTACGTCGCGTACGACTCGCTGGAGGCGATTCCCGAAGGCGAGCGGGTCAAGCTCGAGAAGGAGATCCTGCGCGCACCGTGGCAGCAGGTGTGGGAGGAGACGCGGAGCTTCTTCGCCCAGCGCGACCCGCGCGAGAACGCCCGCGCCGAGCGCGAGCCGAAGCACAAGATGGCGCTGGTCTTCCGCTCCTACCTCGGCCGCTCCAGCAAGTGGGCGATCGCAGGCGAAGCGGACCGCCGGCTCGACTACCAGATCTGGTGCGGCCCGGCCCAGGGCGCGTTCAACGACTGGGCGAAGGGCTCGTTCCTGGAAGCGCCGGAGAACCGTTCGGTCGTCCAGATCGCGCGCAACTTCCTGGAGGGCGCGGCGGCCATCACCCGCGCCCAGCAACTCCGCACGTACGGCGCCCCGATCCCCGCAGAAGCCTTCGACTTCACCCCGCGCCGCCTGGAGTAGCCGCCGGCCGCAACTGTCACAGTTCTGTCACAGTTGCCGGCTGGCGTCCGCGGGCCCTGATCACCCTCTTCGAGACGGGTGAAAGAGATAGAATTCGCGGCTACCGCTCGAGGCCAGTGCCTGGCCGTGCGGCCGGAGGTTTCTGCGAACGTGGCCGACCGATTTTCTCCCATCGCCGTCGTCGGACTCGGTGCGCTCTTCCCCGGCTCCGCGGAACCCGGAGGCTTCTGGCGCGACATCGTCAGCGGCCGCGACCTGCTGACGGACGTGCCGCCCGATCGCTGGCTGATCGAGGACTACTACGACCCCGACCCCTCGAAGCCGGACAAGACCTACGCGAAGCGTGGCGCGTTCCTGTCGCCGATCGAGTTCGATCCGCTCGAGCACGGCGTGCCGCCCACCGTCGTGCCCTCGACCGACACCTCGCAGTTGCTCGGCCTGATCGTCGCCAAGCAGGTGCTCGAGGACGCCACGAAGCACCGCTTCGACAAGCTCGACCGCGACCGCGTCAGCGTCGTGCTCGGCATCACCTCCGCCCAGGAGCTGCTGGTCGAGGCCGCCTCGCGCCTGCAGCGCCCCGTGTGGGTCAAGGCGCTGCGCGAGGAGGGCGTGCCGGAGGACGAGGTCACGAAGATCTGCGACCGGATCGCGGGCTCCTACACGCCGTGGCAGGAGATGACGTTCCCGGGCCTGCTCGGCAACGTGGTCGCGGGCCGCATCGCCAACCGCCTCAACCTGGGCGGCACCAACTGCGTGACGGACGCCGCCTGCGCCTCCGCTCTGTCCGCGCTGACGATGGGCGTCTCCGAGCTGCGCCTCGGCGACTCCGACATGGTGATCGTCGGCGGCGTCGAGACGTTCAACGACATCTTCATGTACATGTGCTTCAGCAAGACCCCGGCGATGTCGCCGACCGGGGACTGTCGCCCCTTCTCGTCGAAGGCGGACGGCACCATGCTGGGCGAGGGCATCGGCTTCCTGGCGCTGCGCCGGCTCGAAGACGCCGAGCGCGACGGCGACGCGATCTACGCCGTGATCCGCGGCATCGGCTCGTCCTCGGACGGCCGCGCCAAGAGCATCTACGCCCCGGTCGCGGCCGGCCAGGCCAAGGCCCTGCGCCGCGCCTACGACGCCGCCGGCTACGGCCCCGACACCGTCGACATGGTCGAGGCCCACGCCACGGGCACCAAGGCGGGCGACGCCGCCGAGTTCGAGGGCCTGCGCACCGTCTTCGACGAGTCCGGGCGCGCCGATCGCCAGTGGTGCTCCGTCGGCTCGATCAAGTCGCAGATCGGTCACACGAAGGCGGCGGCGGGCGCCGCCGGCATGCTCAAGGCCGTGCTCGCGCTGCAGCACAAGACGCTGCCGCCGACGGCCAAGATCGACGCCCCGAACCCGCAGCTCGAGATCGAGAAGTCGCCGTTCTACCTGAACGTCGAAGCCAGGCCCTGGGTGCGCGACGCGCGCCACCCGCGCCGCGCCTCGGTCTCCGCGTTCGGCTTCGGCGGCAGCAACTTCCACGTGGCGCTCGAGGAGTACACCGGGCCTGCGTCGCGGGCGCTGCGCTACCGCAACTTCCCCACCGAGCTGGTCGTGCTGTCGGCAACCACGCCCGAGGAGTTGCGGGCCGCGATCGCGAAGCTGCGCGGCGAGGCCGAGACGGCCGGCTGGCCGCGGCTCGCCCGGCTGTCGCAGGAGTCCTTCGACGCTGCGCGTCCGGCCCGGCTCGCGATCGTCGCCGGTTCCCTGGACGACCTGCTCGCCAAGCTGGCCGACGCCGACAAGCGCCTGGCCACAGCACCCCGCGACGCCTTCGCCGCACCCGGCGGAGCCAGCTACACGTTCGGCGCCGAGCCGGGCAAGGTCGCGTTCCTGTTCCCCGGCCAGGGCAGCCAGTCGCTGAACATGGGCCGCGACCTCGCCCTGGGCTTCGAGTCCGCCCTCACCGTCTGGGATCGCGCCGCGGCACTGCCGTTCGGCAATACGCCGCTGCACGAGGTCGTGTTCCCGAAGGCGGTGTTCGACGACGCGTCGAAGGACGCGCTCGCGAAGCGGCTCACCGCGACCGAGTGGGCGCAGCCCGCGATCGGTGGCGCCAGCCTCGCCCTGCTTCGGCTCGTCGCGTCGCTCGGCCTGCGGCCCGACGCCGTCGCCGGTCACAGCTTCGGCGAGCTGGTCGCGCTGCACGCCGCGGGGGCCTTGTCCGAGGCCGACCTGCTGCGCGTCGCTCGCCAGCGCGGCGAGCTGATGGCCGGGGCCGCGGCGGCCACGCCGGGCGCGATGCTCGCGGTCGCCCACGCGGCCGACGAGGTGCGCGCGATCCTGGAGAGCGAGCGGCTCGAGGTCGTGATCGCCAACCACAACTCGCCGAAGCAGGTCGTGCTGGCCGGTTCCGTCGACGCCATCGCGGCGGCCGAGAAGGTGCTGAAGGCCCGCGGCCTGACCGCGAAGAAGCTGCCGGTCGCCACCGCGTTCCACTCGTCGATCGTGGCTCCGTCGTCCGAGCCGTTCCGCGCCTTCCTGGCGGGGATCGACGTGGCGGCGCCGACGCTGCCCGTGTTCGCCAACGAGACGGCGGCCCCCTATGCCGCCTCGGCCGACGCCGTGCGCGACGGTCTCGCGCGCCAGATCGCCAACCCGGTCCGCTTCGCGCAGATCGTCGAGGCGCTCTACGGCCTTGGCGTGCGCACGTTCGTGGAAGTCGGCCCCGGCGCGGTCCTCACGGGCCTGGTCGGCGAGTGCCTGGCGGGCCTTCCGCACGTCGCCGCCAACCTCGACCGCAAGGGCCAGCACGGCGTGACCGCGCTGTGGAACGGCCTCGCCCGCCTTGCCGTCGCTGGCGTGCCGCTCGCGTTCGCGAAGCTCTGGGAGGGCTACCGCACGCCCGCGCCGGAGCCGAAGAAGCCGGGCCTGCGCCTGACTCTGACCGGCGCGACCTACCAGAAGCCGTATCCGCCGAAGGGCGGCTCGGCCGCGCTGCCGAAGCCCAACCCGCCGCGGCCGCCGCAGACGGTCATCGCCGCCGCGCCCACGCCGACCGCGGCTGCGTCCGCGGCACCGTCGACTCACCTCTCGGGAGGAACCGCCGTGGCGTCGGGACACGATTCGGGCTGGCTGGCCGCATGGCAGGAGATGCAGCGGCAGACGGCGGAGGCCCACGCCGCCTACCAGCGCACGATGGCCGACACCCACGGCGCGTTCCTGCGCGCCAGCGAGACCTCGTTCCAGGCCCTGGCCGGGCTCGCCGGTGGTGCGATGCCCGCGTTGCCGGTGGCCGCCCCAGCGCCGGCGTTCACGGCTCCCGTCGCCGCGCCCGTCGCTTCGGCCCCCGCGCCCCTTGCGGCGAAGTCGGCGCCCGTCGCGCCAGCAGCCGCAGCCGTGGTCGCGCCCGCTCCGATCCCGGTGCCCGCGGCCGCTCCCGCGGGCGACCTGACGCCCGCGCTGCTGGAGGTCGTCTCCGAGAAGACCGGCTACCCCGCCGAGATGCTGCAGCTCGAAATGGAACTCGAGGCCGACCTCGGCGTGGACTCCATCAAGCGCGTCGAGATCCTCGCCGCCCTCACCGAGCGCGTGCCCGGACTGCCCTCGATCGGCGCCGGCGAGATGGGCGCGCTGCGCACCCTCGGCCAGATCGCCCAGCGCCTGCAGGCCGACGCGCCTGCCGTGGCCCGGGTCGCGCCCATCGCGGCTCCGACGGCCCACGCTCCCGCCGCGGCGCCTGCGGCTGACCTCACGCCCGCGCTGCTCGCCGTCGTTTCCGAGAAGACCGGCTATCCCGCCGAGATGCTTCAGCTCGAGATGGAGCTCGAAGCGGACCTCGGCGTCGACTCCATCAAGCGCGTCGAGATCCTCGCCGCTCTCACCGAGCGCGTGCCCGGATTGCCCTCGATCGGCGCCGGCGAGATGGGCGCGCTGCGCACCCTCGGCCAGATCGCCCAGCGCCTGCAGGCCGACGCGCCCGCCCCCGCGCGGGTCGCAGCCGCAGCCGTCGCGACGGCGCCGGCCGTGGCCAGCGCAGCACCGTCGACCGACGTGACGCCCGCGCTGCTCGCGGTCGTCGCCGAGAAGACCGGCTACCCCGCCGAGATGCTGCAGCTCGAGATGGAACTCGAGGCCGACCTCGGCGTCGACTCCATCAAGCGCGTCGAGATCCTCGCCGCCCTCACCGAGCGCGTGCCCGGACTGCCCTCGATCGGCGCCGGCGAGATGGGCGCGCTGCGCACCCTCGGCCAGATCGCCCAGCGCCTCGCCGGCAGCGCCATCGGCGTGCTGCACGTGGCGGCGGCTCCCGCGCCGCCTGCTGCGGCGCCTGCTCCTGCCGTGGCACCTGCGGCCGACCTCACGCCCGCGCTGCTCGCGGTCGTCGCCGAGAAGACCGGCTACCCCGCCGAGATGCTGCAGCTCGAGATGGAGCTCGAGGCCGACCTCGGCGTCGACTCCATCAAGCGCGTCGAGATCCTCGCCGCCCTCACCGAGCGCGTGCCCGGTCTGCCCCAGATCGCCGCCGGCGAGATGGCCCAGTTGCGCACGCTGCGCCAGATCGCGGCCCGCCTCGCCCAGGCCGACGCCGGCGCCGCTGCCGAGCCCGCCGCCGCGCACGTGGAGACGAAGCCGGCCGCCGAGCTCGGCCACTTCGCGCTCGAACTCCGCCCGACCGCGCCTGTCGGGTTGCCCGCGGGCGGCCTGTTCACGGCCGGTCCGATCGCGATCACCGACGACGGCAACGGCGTGGCCGCCGCCCTGGCCGAGCGCCTCGCACGGCTCGGCGCGGACGTCCGCGTCGTCGCCGAGGTCAGCGGCGAAGAGGCCGGCGCGATCGTGCTCTCCGGCCTGCGCAAGGTCGGCTCCGATGCCGACGTCGACGCCGCCTGCCGCGAGGCGTTCGAGGCCGCCCGCAAGTTGGCCGCGAAGCTGGCCGACAAGGGCGGGCTGTTCGTCACCGTCCAGGACACGGGCGGCGACCTCGGCCTCGCGGGCCGGGTGCCCGCCCGCGCCGCGCTCGGTGCGCTCGCGGGCCTCGCCAAGACCGCCGCCCAGGAGTGGCCGCTCGCCACCGTGCGCGCGATCGACGTGGCGGCGGGCGAGCCGACCGCCGTCGCCGACGCGCTGGCCGCGGAGCTGCTCAACGGCGGCTTCACCCGCGAGGTCGCGCTGGGCGCCGACGGCATCCGCCGCGAGCCGTTCAGCGTCACCAGCGCTCCGGCCGACGCCCCACTGCCCTGCGACGAGACCTCGGTCGTCGTCGCCACCGGCGGCGCTCGCGGCGTCACCGCCGACTGCCTGCTGGCGCTCGCCCACAAGACCCACGCCCGCTTCGCCCTGCTCGGCCGCACCCCGCTCGTCGACGAGCCCGCCGCCGCCCGCGGCGTGGAGGGCGAGCGGGCGCTGAACCAGGCGCTGCTCGCCGCCGCCCGCGCGGAAGGTCGCGCCCTGACGCCCGCCGACCTGCGCTCCGCGGTCAACACGATCCTCTCCGGCCGCGAGGTCCGCCATACCCTCGACGCGCTGAAGGCCGCCGGCTCCGAGGCCGTCTACGTCGCCACCGACGCCCGCGACGCGGCGGCCGTGGCCGCGGCGCTCGACGGCGTGCGCCAGCGCTTCGGCCCGATCACGGGCCTCGTCCACGGCGCAGGCGTGCTCGCCGACCGCCTGCTCCGCGACAAGACCTCCGAGCAGTTCGAACGGGTGTGGGGCACGAAGGTCCTGGGCCTGCGCGCGCTGCTGGCCGCGACCGGCGGCGACCCGCTGCGCTTCGTCGCGCTCTTCTCGTCGGTCGCTGGCCGCTGCGGCAACGCCGGCCAGTCCGACTACGCGATGGCCAACGAGGCGCTGAACAAGACCGCGGCGGCGCTGGCCGCCCAGCGCCCGGGCTGCCGCGTGATCGCGATGGGCTGGGGCCCGTGGGACGGCGGGATGGTGACGCCGGCCCTGCGCGAGCGCTTCGAGGCGCGCGGCGTGCCGCTCGTCACCCGCGACCGCGGGCCCGAGATGTTCCTCGCCGAGCTCGCGCAGCACCCCGCCTCGGGCGCCGAGGTCGTGCTGGGCGGCGAGCCGCGACCCGAGCCGCTCGCCAGCGAGTCCGCGGCGCACGAGGCGCGCTTCGACCTGGCGGTCAATTCCCGCACCGAGCCGCTGCTGGCGGACCACACGGTCGCCGGCGCCCCGGTCGTGCCCGCGGCGTTCGCGCTCGACTGGTTCGCGCGCGCCGCCCTCGCCCTGCGCTCCGACCTGCGGCTCGCGGCCGTGCGCGACCTGAAGGTCGTGCGCGGCATCCGCGTCACCGACTTCGAGGGCCGCGGTACGCGGCTGACGCTGTCGGTGCGCGAGGTCTCGAACGGGACCGGCGCTCGGCTGGCGCTGGAGCTGCGTGGCGAAGGCAGCGTGCTGCACTACACGGCCGCCGCCGAGATGGCGGCCGAGGGCCTCGCGGGCCCGCAGGCCGCGCGCTCCGGCAGTGCGCGCAGCGGCGAGCCCGCGGCCAGCCTGTACGGCGAGACGCTGTTCCACGGCCCGGCCTTCCACGTGCTGCGTCACCTCGACGCGGTCTCGGCGAAGGGTGCCGCGGCCTCCTGCGCCGGCGTGCCCGAGCAGGGCTGGGCCGGCCGCTTCGCGCTCGACGTGGCTGCAGTCGACGGCGCGCTGCAGCTGGCGATCGTGTGGGGCCTGCAACAGGCGGGTGCGCACACGCTGCCCACGGGCCTCGGCGCGTTCGTGCCGCGTGGCGCCTTCCCCGCCCGCGGCCCGCTGCGGCTGGAGTTGATCGCCCGCCAGGCGACCGCGCTGCGCACCGTCTCGGACGTGCTGGCCTTCGACGCGGAAGGCGCGCCGGTGTTCGAGCTGCGCGACGTGGAGATGCACGCGGTGCCTGCCCCGGACCGCAAGGCCCCGGCGCTCCAGGGCGCGGCGTCCTGACGGCCGGCGCGCGGCTCCCCCACGTGCGCTCCACGAACGTCGCCGGGTCGGCGCGATGAGTTCGCGCCGATTCGCTCCGATCGCGATCGTCGGCCGCGCCTGCGTGCTGCCGGGCGCGCTGACGCCCGCCGCCTTCACGCGCGCGATCCAGGACGGGCGCGACCTGCTCGGCTCCGCGCCCGCGGGCCGCTGGCGCATCGACCCCGACCTGATCCAGGGCACCCCGGAATCCCCGGACCCCGACCGTTCATGGTCCGACCGCGGGGGCTACGTCAGCGGCTTCGAGCAGGCGTTCGACGCGACCGGCTTCGAACTGGCGCCCGAGCACCTGCGCGAACTCGACCCGCTGTTCCAGTGGCTGCTGCACTGCGGCCGCGAGGCGCTGCTCGAGGCGGGCATCGGCCCCGGCGAGTTGCGTCGTCGCGCCGGCGCCGTGGTCGGCAACCTCTCGTTCCCGTCGACCCGGCTCTCGGAGTTCGCCGAGAGCGTGTGGCGCGGGACCCCCGGCCCCCATCCCATCAACCGCTTCATGTCCGGGCTGCCGGCCCACACCCTGGCCCAGGGCCTGGGCCTCGGCCGCGACGCGTTCGCGCTCGACGCCGCCTGCGCGTCGTCGCTGTACGCGATCAAGCTGGCCTGCGACCGCCTCCACGACGGCAGCGCCGACGTGATGCTGGCCGGCGCGGTCAACCGCGCCGACGACCTGTTCATCCACGTCGGCTTCTGCGCCCTGCGCGCGCTGAGTCGCACGGGCCGCAGCCGCCCGTTCCACGCCGAGGCCGACGGCCTGGTGCCGGCGGAAGGGGCCGCCATCTTCGTGCTGCGCCGGCTGGAGGACGCCGTCGCCTCGGGCCAGCGCGTGCTGGGCGTGATCCGCGGCGTCGGGCTGTCGAACGACGGCCGCGGCTCCGGGCTGCTCGCCCCCGCGGAAGAAGGTCAGGAGCGCGCGATGCGCGCCGCCTACGCGATGGCGGGCCTCGACCCGTCCGCCGTGTCGATGCTCGAGTGCCACGCGACCGGGACGCCGGTCGGCGATGCCACCGAGCTGCGCAGCTCGGCGCGCGTGTTCGCGGGCCACCCGGGGCTGCCGATCGGTTCGCTGAAGTCCAACCTCGGCCACCTGATCACGGCCGCCGGCTCGGCGGCGCTGCTGAAGGTGCTGGGCGCCTTCGAGCAGGCCTCGCGCCCGCGCACGCTGCACGTCGAGCGCCCCACCGACGCCCTCGCGGGCACCCCGTTCCAGTTGCTGTCCGAGGCCCTGCCGTGGCCCGAGACCGATCAGGCGCGGCTGGCCGCGATCTCCGCCTTCGGCTTTGGCGGCAACAACGCCCACCTGCTGGTCGAGGAGTACCGCCCCGCGGCGTCCCCGGCCGTCGCGGTCTCGTCGGCAGCGCCGCTCGACCCGATCGCCATCGTCGCCGCGGGAGCCTGCGTCGGCGGTGGCGAGAGCGCGGCCCGTTTCGTCCGCGACCTGTTCGCGGGCGACAGCCGGGTGCGGGTCGTCGAGGACCTGGGTGAAGCCGCCGCCGCGGACGAGTTGCACATCGACGGCGCCGGCCTGCGCTTCCCGCCGCGCGACCTCGAGCACGCGCTGCCCCAGCAGTTGCTGGTGCTGCAGGCCGTGCGCGAGGCGCTGGACGCGGCCCCGAAGCTGTCGCGCGAGCGCACGTCGGTGCTGGTCGGCATGCAGTGCGACGCGCAGGTCGCGCGCAACGGCGCACGCTGGCGAGCCGCGCAGTGGGCGCGCGACGCGGGCCAGGGCGACGCCTGGCGCGACGCCGCAAGGGCGGCGCTGTGCCCGCCGCTCGACTCGGCGGGCGTGGTCGGCACGATGCCCAACATCGTCGCCAACCGCCTGACCAGCCAGTTCGACCTCGCGGGCCCCGGTTACGCGGTCTCCGCCGAGGAGCTGTCGGGCCTGCGCGCGCTCGAGATCGCGGCCCGCGCGCTGCGCGCCGGCGAGATCGACGCCGCGGTCGTCGCGGCCGTCGACCTCTGCGCCGAGCCCGTGCACGCCACGGCTGCCGGCCACACGTTGCCCGCGGCCCAGCAGGTACCGGGCGACGCGGCCGTCGCCCTCGTCGTCAAGCGTCTGGCCGACGCGGAGCGCGACGGCGACCCGATCCTCGCCCGGCTCGACGCCGATCCGACGGGCGTAGCCCCCATGGCACCGGTGACGGGCTCCGCCCGGCACCGGAACCCGACCGAAGACGGCCTCGGGTTCGGCACTCGCCGCGGCTCGATCGCGCTGAATGCACGCTTCGGCCATGCCCACGCGGCCAGCGGCCTGCTGCACGTGCTGGCGGCCGCCGTCGCCGTCGGCTACGGCGCGCGACCCACGAGCGAAGCTGGCGCCCTTGCCCAGCCGTGGCTCGGCGCGGAGCGCCACGCCCACGTTCACGTCGATGCCCTCGGCCACCAGTCCGCCACGGTGGTCCTGCGCAACGCCGGCCCGCGGCGCGCCGCCGCGATCGCGCCGCTGCCGCGGCTCCACCTCTTCAGCGGGGCGAATCCGCGCGACCTGCGGCGGGCGCTCGACACCGGCCACGCGGGCGGCGACGGACCCTGCCGGCTGGCGATCGTCGCCACCGCGGAGGAACTGCCGGCGCGGATCGATGCCGCCCGCCGCTACCTCGAGCTGCGGGCCCAGGCCCCCGACCAGCCGCCCCCGCACGGCGTCGCGTTCCGCAAGGAGCCGGCCGGCGGCGAACTGGCGTTCGTCTTCACCGGCCCCGCCGGCTCGTACTCCGGCATGGGCGCGGCGCTGCTGCTGGCGCTGCCCGAGTTGCAGGAGCGGGTCGAGGCGCGCTTCCCCAGCGTCGGCGAGGCCGCGGGCTGGGTGTACGACGGAAGCACGCCGCACGACGCGGACAAGCTGTGGGGCTCGTCGATGCTGTGCCAGACCCACGCCGAGCTCACGCTGCGCCTGCTCGACCTGAAGCCGGAAGCGGCGATCGGTTTCTGTGCGGGCGAGACCAACGCGCTCTACGCGCTCGGCGCGTGGAACGACATCGAAGCGCTGCGCCGCGAGATCCACGAGAGCGGGGTCTACGACCGCGAGCTCGCCGGCGAGTTCCTGGCCTTGCAGCGGGCGTGGCGGACGGGCCCGGGCGAGCGGCCGCGGTTCGAGAGCTGGCGGGTGCTGGCCCCGCTCGACCGCGTCCGCGAGGTCGTGGCCGGCGAACCTCGCGTCCACCTCTCGATCATCAACGCGCCGAGCGACGCGGTGATCAGCGGCGACCCCGAGAGCCTGCGGCGTGCGATCGCGAAGCTGGGGCCCGAGCGCGCGCGTTCGCTCGGCTACGACATGGTGATCCACGTGCCCGAGCTGGCCGCCTTCGAGGACGGCTGGCGGACGCTGCACACGCGGCCCACCTCGCCGGTGCCCGGCATCCGTTTCTACTCGCAGGCGTTCATGGACGCGTACACGCCGGACACCAGCCTGGCGGCCGACGCGCTGACCGGCCAGGCGTTGCGCACGGTCGACTTCCCCGCGCTGATCGAAAAGGCCTACGCGGACGGCGTGCGGGTGTTCCTCGAGCACGGCCCGCAGGGCGGCTGCGCGCGCTGGATCTCGCGCACGCTGGGCGAGCGCGACCACGTCGCCACCTCGCTCGACATCGCCGGCGTGCCGCCGGTGGAGCAGGCGCTGGTCGCCATCGGCTGGCTGTGGGCCGCCGGCCTCGCGCCCAACGTCGAGCGGCTGCACGAGCGCCTCGCGACGGCCGAGGCGGCACTGTTCCCGCGCGAGCGCGCCCACGCGCTGCCGCTACGCTTCGCTGCCCACCCGAAGCGCCCGCAACTGCCCGCCGACCCGACCCGCATCGTCGCGGCGGCCGCCAAGGACACGATGATCCCTGCCCCCGAGCTGCCGTCCGCGCTGGCCGAGTGGGGCCTCGCCCCCACCCCGCGCGCGAAGACGCCCCAGGGCCCGGCCAACGGCACCGCCGTCGCCGCGTGCCCCGCGCCGCAGCCAGTGCCAGCCGCGAGCGCCCCGCCGCGATCGGCGCCGCCCGCGCGGCCCGCCCCGCCGTCACCGGCGGTCGCACCGCCCGCACCGTTCGCCTCGAACCCGGCCGTGGTGCCGTTGGTGCCGACGGGCGTCCCGGACCGAATGTCGGGCCTGACGGGCCCGGCGGCGGTGCTGGCTGCGGAATACGCCCGCGTGGCCCGGGTCCACGCGGAGTACCTGCAGACGCAGGCCGAGTCGCACGCTCGCTTCCTCGCGACCCGCGCGATGACGTCCCCGTTCCCGATATCGGGTTCCGGAGCCGGGCAACCCCGGTCGTTCCCGACCGGCAGCCCGCTCCCGACCGGAACACCCGCCCCGACCGCGCCCCCGATCCCGCCCGCGGCCGTCGCCCGACCGGCGGCCGCCACCCCGACCGTCAGCCGTCCCCCGGCCGTGACGGCGCCCGCGAAGCCCGACGCCCCCGCCCGGCCGCAGGCCGTCCCGGTCGAGCTCGTCCCCGCGGCAGCGACGCAGCGCACGTCGGCCCTCTCCTCCCGCACCTCCTTCCCCGGCCCGGCCTTCTCCCGCGCCCAGCTCGAGACGCTGGCCTCGGGCCGCATCTCGGAGGTCTTCGGCAAGCTGTTCGAGCGCCAGGACGGTTACGAGCGCCAGGTCCGGATGCCCGAGCCGCCGCTGCTGCTGGCCGATCGCGTGGTCGGGATCGAAGGCGAGCCGGGCACGATGGGCACCGGCACGATCTGGACCGAGACGGACGTCGCGCCGGGCGCCTTCTACCTGCACGAGAACCGGATGCCCGCGGGCATCCTGATCGAGTCGGGTCAGGCCGACCTGCTGCTGATCTCCTGGCTCGGCGTCGATTTCCTGAACCAGGGCGAACGCGTCTATCGGCTGCTCGGCTGCGAGCTGACCTACCACGGCCACCTGCCGAGCGCCGGCGAGACGCTGCGCTACGCGATCACGGTCGACGGCCACGCCGCCCAGGGCGCGGTGCGCCTGTTCTTCTTCCACTACGACTGCGAGGTCGCGGGCCGCAAGCAGATCAGCGTGCGCGGCGGCCAGGCCGGCTTCTTCACGTACGAGGAACTGGCCGACTCCGGTGGCGTGCTGTGGGACGCGGCGACCGAGACCCCGAAGCCGAACCCGCGGCTCGATCCCCCGGTGGTCGAACAGGTCGCGGCGCGGCTCTCGCGCGCGCAGCTCGAGGCGTTCGCGGCGGGCCGCGCCCACGAGGCGTTCGGCCAGGGCTTCCTGCGCGCGGCCACCCACGTCCAGCCGCCGCGGATCGCCGGCGGCGACATGCTGCTGCTGCACGAGGTGGAGACGATCGACCCCAACGGCGGTCCCTGGCAGCGCGGGTATCTGAAGGCGCGCTGGGACTTCACGCCCGACGACTGGTTCTTCAAGGGCCACTTCAAGAACGACCCGTGCATGCCGGGCACGCTGATGTTCGAGGGCTGCCTGCAGACGATGGCGGTCTACCTCGCGGCCCACGGCCACACGATCGCCCGCGACGGCTGGCGCTTCGAGCCCGTGCCCGAGGTCGCCTACAAGCTGCGCTGCCGCGGCCAGGCGATCCCGAGCTCGAAGACGCTGGTCTACGAGCTGTTCATCGAGGAGATCGAGGACGGCCCCGAGCCGACGCTGTGGGCCGACCTGCTGTGCACGGTCGACGGCCTGAAGGCCTTCCACTGCCGGCGCATGGGCCTGCGCCTGGTGCCCGACGTGCCGCTCACGCGGCGGCCCGAGCTGCTGCGTGCGCTGCCCGAGAAGGCGGCCGCCACCGGCCTCGGCATCACCTTCGACGACAAGGCCGTGCTGGCCTGCGCGTGGGGCCAGGCCAGCGAGGCGTTCGGCACGCTGTACCCGTCGTTCGACGGCCCCGCCCGCCTGCCGCGGCTGCCCGGCCCGCCCTTCTTCTACATGTCGCGGATCACCAGGGTCGACGGCGAGCTCGGTAACCGCCGCGCCGGCGCGACCATCGAGTGCACGTGGGACGTCGATCCCGAAGCGTGGTTCTTCGCGGCCAGCGGGTCGAACACCGCGCCGTTCTGCGTGCTGCTCGAGGCGATGCTGCAGCCCTGCGGCTGGCTGGCCCTGGCCTCCGGCTCCACACTGGCGGGCGGCAGCGACGGGCGCGGCCTGCACTTCCGCAACCTCGACGGCACCGGCCGCCTGCTGCGCGAGCTGCGCCCGGGCGACGGGCCGCTCGTCACCCGCATCACGCTGAAGGACGTCTCGGCCTCGGCGGGGATGACGCTCGTCACCTTCGACGTCGACGGCCGCCTCGGCGGCGAGCCCTTCTTCACCATCAACACGGGCTTCGGCTTCTTCCCGGCCGCCGCGCTCGCCCACCAGGTCGGCACTGGCGGCACGCCGGAGGAGCTGGCGTGGGCGAACCGGCCGAGCGAGGCGAGCCTCGACCTGGCGGCGCTGCGCGCGCGACAGCCGCGCACCGCCGGCCCCGAGCTGTTCATGTTCGACCGCATCACCGGCTTCTGGCCGACCGCGGGCGCCGCCGGCCTGGGCCGCATCCGCGGCGAGAAGGACGTGCGACCGGAGGAGTGGTTCTTCAAGGCCCACTTCTTCCAGGACCCGGTGATGCCGGGCTCGCTCGGCATCGAGGCCCTGATCCAGTTGCTGCAGGCCTGGATGCTGGCGACCGGCCTGGCCGCGGAGGGCGAGCGCTTCGCCCCGCTCGGCACGGGCGACGAAATGGTCTGGAAGTACCGCGGCCAGGTCATCCCCGAGCGTCACAAGGTGCTGCTGGAACTGGAGATCACGGCCGCGGGCCGCGACGAGAACGGGGCCTTCGCGCGGGCGGACGGCTGGCTCAGCGTGGATGGCATCCGCATCTACGCGGCGAAGAACCTGTCGATGCGCTCGGGTCCGCAGTTGTGATGACTCGCAAAAGGGTGATCCCGCTCACCTGATCGGGCGAACCCGCGCCCCCCTTTCGGCGTCCAATGCAGCAGAAGGGGGACGCCATGGCCGCTCTGCACGCCGCTGCCGCCGCCGTCGACGCCCGTTGCCCGCTCTGCGGAGACCTGATCCTCGCGGTCGGGCGCTCGGGCCGCGTCCTCGCCTCCGACTTGCACCCGGTGCCGATGTTCAAGCGCGGCCGCGGCGGCGAGGGCTTCATGCTCTGCGACGACTGCGGGGTGCTGGCCGAGTTGCCGCCAGGCATGACCCTGAATTAGGGCGCCGGTCGCTCCCGTGGCAGCCGCCTTGACGACGCCGCCCGCGTGGCGGGAGACTCCCGCAACCCACCAACGGGAAGGAGAACGTCATGGAGGATGAGACGCCCACGGGCGACGCGGCCGCGCCGGAGGCGCCCGCGCCCGCGGTCCCCGCCGAACCCGTACCCGAACCCGTGGTCGCGCCCGAACCATCGCCGGACCCCGTGGCCATCGAGCCGGCGCCGGTCCCTGCGCCCGCGCCGATGCCGCTGCCCCGCAAACCCGCTCCGAAGAAGGCCGCGGCGAAGAGGCCCGCGCAGAAGAAGCCCGCGGCCAAGAAGGCGGCCGCGAAGAAGCCGGCTGCGAAGAAGGCCAAGCCGGCCAGGAAGGCCGCGAAGCCCGCGAAGAAAGCGGCGAAGAAGGCCGCCCCGCGGAAGGCCAAGCCGGCCAGAAAGGCGACGCCCAAGAAGAAGGCGCCGAAGAAGGCGGCCCGGAAGGCCCCGAAGAAGGCGCCGAAGAAGGCCGTGCGCAAGGCGCCGAAGAGGGCCGCCCGGAAGGCCCCGAAGAAGATCGCGCCGAAGAAGAAGGCCGCCCGGAAGCCGGCCCGGAAGGCGAAGAAGAGCCGGCGCTAGGCCGACGCTCCGCCGCCGAACCGGACTCGACGAGGGCGCCCCCGCAAGGAGGCGCCCTTCGTTCGTTCGCGTCCCTGGCTTACGGAAGGATCGCGGTCTTGAGCGGGCGATCGCCCGCCGCCATCTCGCGCAGGACCGTCGGCAACTCGTCCAGCGCTGCCTCGCCATGGAGCAGGTCGCGGGGCCGGATCACTCCGCGCGCGATCAGGTCGTGCGCCTTGCGCACGGTGTCGGGCGTGTGGTGGAACGACGAGGTGAGGGTGATCTCGTCGTAGTGCAGGATCGCGACGTCGACCGCGATCCGGGTGCCCGCCGGCGGCCCGGCGAACAGGTTGACGGTGCCGCCCTTGCGCGCCGCTCCGACCGCCGCCTCGGCCGTGATCGCATGGCCGACCGCCTCGACGACCACGTCGAAACCGTGGCCACCCGGCGAGGAGTAGCGCAGCCGGGCGGCTGGGTCCGCGGCATCGGCCAGGCTGAGGATCGTGGAGGCGCCGAGGCTGCGCGCGCGCTCCAGCCGCTCGGGCCGCCTGCCGGCTGCCACCACGCGGGCGCCCATCGAGCGGGCCAGGGCGACGAACATCAGGCCGATCGGGCCGACGCCGATCACGGCCACGTCCATGCCCGCCGTGATGCCACAGTCCTGGACGCCCTTCACGACGCAGGCCAGCGGCTCGACCATGGCGGCCTCGCGATAGTCCACCGCCGGGTCGATGTGGATCAGGTTGCGGGCCACCACCCGCGCCGGCAGCCGGACGAACTCCGCGTAGGCCCCGTTCCAGAACAGCAGGTCGTCGCACAGCGCGGGCCGCCCGCGCCGGCAATAGGGGCAACTGTCGCAGGGCGCGGAGTTGGCCGCCACCACGCGGTCACCGATGGCGAAACCCGTGACCCCCTCGCCCACGGCCGAGATGTCGCCCGCAAGCTCGTGGCCGAAGAGCGCCGGCGGCACGATCATCTTGGCGTGGTAGCCACGGCGGAACACCTTGACGTCGGTGCCGCAGGTGAGCGCCGCCCGCGCCCGCAGCACGACCTCGCCGGGCCCGGGCTCGGGCAGCGGCACCCGCTCGACGCGGACGTCTTCGCGGCCGTGGAGCACGGCCGCCCGCATCGAGCGGCTCACGCGGCGCCGCGCAACACGATCTTGCGCACCCCGGGCCCCGGCCGCTGCGACATCGCCACGGCCCGCGGCGCTTCGTCGAGCGGCAGCACGTGGCTGACCAGTTCGGCCACCCGCACCTCGCGGCTGAACACCAGCCGCGCCGCCTCTTCCTGCACGTCGATGGAGGCGCTGTACGAGGTCAGCAACTGCTTCTCGGCCGACGCCAGCCGCCCGAAGTCGACCTCGGCGATCTCGCCCGGCGAGGTGGCCGCGAAGACCATGATCTGCCCGCCCGGGCGCGCGGCCTCGATCGCCTGCGTGATCGGGGCCTGGCCCATCGCCGCCACCAGCACGCGGTCGGCCCCGCGGCCCGAGGTCAGCGCCCGCACCTCGCGCACCACGTCGTGCTCGCGCACGTCGAACGCGTGGTCGGCGCCGAGCTGGCGTGACAGCTCCAGCCGGTCCGGCATCGCGTCCGAGGCGATCACCGACGCCCCGGCACAGCGCGCGAGCTGCATCAGGATCAGGCCGATCGGGCCCTGGCCGACGACCAGCACGGTCTGCCCGGGTGCCACGCCCGCCGCCCGCACCGCCTTCAGGCAGGTGTTGACCGGCTCGACGAAGGCGGCCTCCTCGGGCTTCACGCCGTCCGGGATCGGGATCGCGCCGCGCTCGACGATCCAGTCCAGCGCCTTCACGTACTCGGCCATGCCTCCGCCGGCGGGCTCGAAGCCGGCGGTGGTGCCGTTGCGCTTGTAGGTCTCGCACTGCGCGTAGATGCGCTGCGCGCAGTAGAAGCAGGACCCGCACGGGATGTGGTGGTGCAGCACCACGCGATCGCCTTCGCGGAAGCGGGTGGTGCCGGCGCCTGTGCGCACGACCGTCGCCGCGATCTCGTGGCCGAACACCCGCGGCCCCGGCAGCAGCCCCTTCTCGATCTTCTTGACGTCGGTGCCGCACACGCCGCAGGCGTCGACGCGCGCCAGCAGCTCGCCGGGCCCAGGCACGGGGACTTCGATGTCCTCGACCGCGAAGGCCCCGGGCCCGCGGTAGACGGCGGCCTTCATCCTCCTATCCGCCGAGCAGGTTGCGCAGGACGAACAGGATGTTCTCCTTGCGCTCGCGCAGCCGGCGGTAGAAGTACGGGAACCAGTGGGTCCCGTAGGGCACGTAGATGCGGACGTTCCAGCCGTCCTTGACCAGCTCGTCCCAGCGCGCCGAGCGCAGGCCGTAGAGCATCTGGAACTCGAAGCGGGAGGCGGCGAAGGCGCTCTCGCGGGCGAAGGCGATCGCGTCCTTGACCAGCTCCTCGTCGTGGGTCGCGACCGCCGGGTAGTGGCCCTCGTCCATCAGCCGCCGGGCGCAGGCCTTGAACTGGGCGCGGATCTTCGCCATGTCCTGCAGCGCGACGTCCGCGGGCTCGCGGTAGGCGCCCTTGCACAGCCGCACGCGGTCGCCGCGGCGGATCGCTTCCTCGACGTCGTCGAGCGTGCGGTGCAGGTAGGCCTGCAGCACGATGCCGACGTTGTCGTAGTCCTTGCGCAGCAACTGGAAGAAGCGGAGCGTGCGCTCCGTGTGCTTCGATCCCTCCATGTCGATGCGGACGAAGCCCTTGACCTCGCGGGCGGCGTCGAGGATGCCGCGCACGACCTCCTCGCACAGCTCCTCGGACACGTCGAAGCCGAGCGAGGTCAGCTTGATCGAAATGTTGCGCTCGACGTCCTGCGGGATCAGCCGCAGCAGGCCGGTGTTGGCGGCGGCGATCCGACGGGCG
The DNA here is from genome assembly GCA_023701125.1 of Vicinamibacteria bacterium. Lineage (GTDB taxonomy): Bacteria > Acidobacteriota > Vicinamibacteria > Fen-336 > Fen-336 > WYBL01. Next base: position 26,303 of record JAMPXO010000047.1, read on the forward strand.
GCCTCGGCCTCGAGCACGTCCTCGCCGAGCAGGTCGAAAGTCGGCTTGATGCCGCGGGCCGCGAGCTTGCGACCGACGGCAACGGCCGAGTCGGCGGTGGCACCGGCGACGAAGCGTCGGGCCAGGATGGCCGGGGGTTGCATCACTTCCTCCCGCGCGCCGGGCGCCGGCCCGTGTGGCTGGCCGTGACGACCGAGCCGATCCCGCCGCGCACGTTGAAGCGGCCCTCGACGGTCATGGTCCGCGGGCGCACCGCCTTGACCAGGTCGTCGAGGATCGCGTTGACGACGTTCTCGTAGTAGATCCCGCGATTGCGGAAAGATTGCAGGTACAGCTTGAGGCTCTTGAGCTCGACGCACACCCGGTCCGGCACGTAGGTGATGACGAGGGTCGCGAAGTCGGGATGGCCCGTCTTCGGGCACACCGCCGTGAACTCGGGGCAGGTGTGGGTGATGACGTAGTCGCGGGCCGGGTGGGTGTTGGCGAAGGTCTCCAGGGCGCTCATGGCGAGCCCATTCTAGAACTCCCTCACCTCGTCCACCCGCACGGCGGCGATCCGGTCCAGCCGGAACGTGCGCGGCGCCCCGACCTCGAGGCAGTCGGCCTCCAGGTAGACGACACCGCCGATCGCGTACAGTTCGCGGGGCACGGCCCAGCGCGGTCGCAGGCCGCGGGTGCCGCCGCGGTACACGAGCGACACGGCACGACCCTCGGCCCGCGCCCGCCGCAGGACGCGGACGATCGGCGTCTCCGGCACCGGCTCGCAGGCCCAGGCCCGGAACGAGGCCAGGCCCGCCCCGCAGCCCGTCAGCCCCTCCCGCACCAGGCGCGATGCCCGCGGCCCGACCTGCTCGAGGTAGGCGCGCAGCAGCCCGGCCGCCGTGCGGGCGTCGGGCAGGGCGCGGTGAGCGAGCCCCTGGCGCAGGCCGAAGGCGCGAGCCAGGGTGGTCAGGCGGTGGTTCTCGACGGGCAGGCCGAGCGCGCGCGGGATCGCGCAGGTGTCGAGCACCGGGTTGTCGGGCAGCGGCAGGCCGGCCTGGAGCAGCTCGGAGGCCACGACCCGGACATCGAACGGCGCGTGGTGGGCGACCAGGGCCGCGCCTTCGATCAGCTCCAGGAAGCGGCCCAGCGCTTGCGCCGGCCGCGGCTGGCCATGAAGGTCCTCGTCGCGGATGCCGTGGATGCGAGTGGCGGCCTCGGGCAGCGGCACCCCGGGGTCGACCAGCGTCGACCACTCGGCCTCGACCTCGCCGCCGCGGAAGCGCACCGCGGCGATCTCGACCAGCCGGTCGGACAGCCGCAGGCCCGTCGTCTCCGTGTCGAAGGCAACGAACGGCACGCCGTCGAGACGCGGGTCGGCAAGCGTCGCCGCGCGTGGCTGAAACGTCTCCCCCATGTGCAGGTCGAGTGTCGGCGGAAGCCGTGCCGCCCAGGGTCCGGGAGTGCCGGCGTTTTCCCGGGGGACCATCGATCTAGGCCCCGAAGGCCTCCGCGGCGGCGGCGATCTCGCGCCGCAGCTCCTCGCGCAGCGAAGCCGGTGCCAGCACCCGCACGTGCGGCAGGTAGCCCTTGATCCAGGTCCGCAGCTCGAAGTTGGGCGCGACCTGCAGCCGCAGCACCACCCCGCCGTCGGCCGTCTCCTCGAGCTGCTGGCTCTCGTGCCAGACCCGCTCACGGACGTAGCCGGCGATCTCCTTGTCGAACTGCAGCTCGACCTTCTCGGGCGGGCCGCCGGCGATGCCGAACGCGCTGCGCGCGTACTCGCTGACGTTGAAGTCGCGCGGCACCTCGAACGGCGAGTCGGTGACGTCCACCTTCTGCAGCCGCTCGACCGCGAACGTGCGGACCTCGTCGTAGTCGTGGGCGCGGGCGTACAGGTACAGCCCGCCGTGCCAGTAGACCAGCCGATAGGGGTCGAGCTGGTAGGTCTTGCTGCGGCGGCTGCTGAACGAGTAGTAGCTGGCGCTGACCCGGCGCTGGTGCAGGATCGCGTCGACCAGCGAGGCGATCACCTCGCGCTTCTTGGAGTAGTCCTTGAACGGGTCGGGCCGGGCGGCGAACAGGTCCGAGATCCGCGCCAGGTAAGGCAGCGCCTTCTCCGGCAGCGCGCCGCGGATCTTGTCGAACGCGGTCTCCAGGTCGGAGCCGAACGGGGCGCCGACCAGGATCGACATCAGGTTCTTGCCGAAGTGCAGCGCCGCCAGCTCGGACAGGGTGAAGGTCTGGGTCACCCGCTGCCGGTAGCCATCGACCAGGCGCCAGATGCGGCGGCCGCCGGTCTCGTCGTCGTAGAGCGGGAACCCGGCCTCCTGCAACGCCTCGATGTCGCGGCGGATGGTGCGCTCGGTGACGCCGTGTTCGTCGGCCAGCTCCTTCGAGCTCGTGTAGCGGCCGGCCTCGATCGTCTTCAGGATCCGCCACTGGCGGATCACCTCGGCGTTCCTCAAAGCCCGTCCTCCCGGTGGAACAGGAAGCCCTGCCCCAGCTCGATGCCGAGCGACACCAGGGTGTCGCGCTCCTCGACGCGCTCGATGCCCTCGGCGATCACCCGCGCCTTGATCTTGTCCGCCAGCCCCTTGAGCGACTCCAGCAGCGAGCGCTTGATGCTGCTCTTGTCGATGTCGCGAACCAGGCTGACGTCGAACTTCAGGAAGTCCGGCTCGATCGCCGCCAGGCTCTGCAGCGAGGAGTAGCCGGCGCCCATGTCGTCGACCGCCACCCGGTAGCCGCGCTCCTTGAAGCTGCGCAGCGTTTCCTGGAAGGCGTCGTGGCGCAGGATCGCCACCCGCTCCGTGACCTCGACGACGACCTCGCCCGGGGTCAGGCCGGAGCGCGCCAGCGCCTCCGCGACCTTGCCCGAGCGCCAGTCCGGGTCCTCCATCGCGTGGGCCGAGGCATTCAGGAAGAGCAGGCCGCGCGGCGCGACGCCGGCCACCGAACGAATCGCGGTGTCACGGCACACGCGCTCGAAGTCGATCAGCAGGTCGGTCGACTCGGCGAACGCGAACAACTCCTCCACCGAGTCGAAAGGGACGTCCCCGAGCGGCCGGGTGAGCGCCTCGTGCCCCACCAGCTTCCCGTCGGCGAGGCTCAGGATCGGGTGGAACACCGAGCGCACCTCGCGGTGGTCGATCAGACGCTGCAGTTCGGCGCGGCGCCGCTCCTCGCCGCCCAGGCGCTCCTCGAAGCACGCCGCCGTGGCGTCCGCGACCGCCTGCGAGATCGCCCGCTCGGCGCGCGCCATCGGGTCGTGGCGCAGGGCCACGACGGCCGCGGCCAGCCGCACGTTGCCGAGCCGGCCGCGAGCCGAGGGCTCGTCGATCACCGCCCGCAACCGCGCCAGCAGCGGCGAAGCCGGGCCCGGTGCGTCGGCGTCGGCCGGCAGGAAGAACAGGAAACGGTCGCCGCGAGCCGCCTGCAGGCAGACCAGGTCGTCGGGAGCCAGCGCGCCCTGCGCGCGCAGCGACGCGACGACGGCAGCGAACTCGCGCACGGCGCGGTCGTAGGCGCCCCAGCCGACCTTGGTCTCGTGCCAGCCGGAGCGGCCGAGGTCGATGTAGAGCAGTTCCACCGCGCCGCGGCCCTCGAGCAGGCGGCGCACGTCGTCGACGACGCCGGGCAGCGTGGGCAGACCCGTCAGGCTGTCGACGAGGTGACTCTTGTAGCGCAGCCACTCGGTGCGCAGGCGGTAGTAGTCGGCTTCGGTGGCGCTCACTCTATGGATCGCTTTATTGCCTGTGCAGAGCGGCGATTCTATACTCCGCGGGCCCTTCGAAGGAGTCTTCCCGGATCCTGATGGCTGACCGCCCGCTGCGCCTCGGCGACGTGCTCGACGACTACTGCCCGCGGTGTCGGCTGCTGCTCAACCACGACGTCGCGTCGCTGGCCGAGGGCCAGGTCGCGCGCACCACGTGCCGCACCTGCTACGACACCCACGACTACCGCCACGGCCAGAAGCCGCAGCGCCGCGGTGGCCGCAAGAAGGAAGAACCCAGGAGCCTCGTGGACCAGGTGCTGGCCGGGATGCCGATGCCGCCCGTGACCGCCGCCCAGCCCGCCGAGTCGCCCGCGCCGGAGGAGGCCGACCTGCGCGAGCGAGCCGCCCCCACGGTGCACCGCCGCGGGAACCTGTGGGCCGAGCTCGAGCGGATCCGGAAGAAGTGAACGCTTGAGAGCCTCCGACATCATCTACAGGAAGCGCGAGGGCGAGGCGCTGCGCCGCGAGGAGATCGACTTCTTCATCTCCGGCTACGCCGCGGGCCAGATCCCCGACTACCAGGCCTCGGCGCTGGCCATGGCCGTCTTCTTCCGCGGCATGACGTCCGAGGAGACGGTGTGGCTGACCGAGGCCATGATGCGTACCGGCGAGGTGCTCGACTTCTCCGACCTCGGCGGGCCCAAGGCCGACAAGCACTCGACGGGCGGCGTCGGCGACAAGACCAGCCTGATCCTGGCGCCGCTGGCGGCCGCCTGCGGCGTGTACGTGCCGATGATCTCGGGCCGCGGCCTCGGCCACACCGGCGGCACCCTCGACAAGCTGGAGTCGATCCCGGGCTTCCGCGTCAACCTCTCGCTGGCCGAGTTCCGCAAGGTGCTGTCGCGCTCGCATCTCGGCCTGATCGGCCAGACGCCGGAGATCGCCCCCGCCGACCGCAAGCTCTACGCGCTGCGCGACGTGACCTCGACGGTCGAGAGCCGGCCGCTGATCGCCGCCTCGATCATGAGCAAGAAGATGGCGGAGGGCATCGACGCGCTGGTGCTCGACGTCAAGACCGGCGATGGCGCGTTCATGAAGACGCTGGCGGACTCGACCGCGCTGGCCGAGGCGATGCTGGCGATCGGCAAGGGCATGGGCCGCAAGGTGGTCGCGCTGATCACCGACATGGACCAGCCGCTCGGCCGCACCGCGGGCAACGCGCTCGAGGTCGTCGAGTGCGTGGAGACGCTCAAGGGCCGCGGCCCCAAGGACCTCGAGTCGTTGTCGATCGAGCTCGCCGCCTGGATGCTGCAGTTGACCGGGGTGACGACGCGGATCGAGGCGGCCCGCTTCCGGGTGCGCGAGGCGCTGTCCTCGGGGGCCGGGCTGCGCAAGTTCCAGGAAGTGATCGAGCTGCAGGGTGGCGACCCGCGGGTCTGCGACGACCCGGGCATCCTGCCCAAGGCGCGCGAGACCGTCGACATCCCGGCCCCGCAGGACGGCCGTGTCGCCCGGCTGGGGTGCCGGGCGCTGGGCCAGGCCGCGATGCTGCTCGGAGCCGGCCGCGAGCGACTGGAGAGCCGGATCGACCCGGCCGTCGGCATCGTGTTCCACAAGAAGGTCGGCGACCTGGTGATCGCGGGCGAGCCCGTGATGACCCTCCACGTCAACGACAGGAGCCGCCTGGCGGAGGCCCGCGAGATGGCCCTGGGAGCGCTGAAGGTCGCGCCCGAGGTCGCCTCGGCGGCCCCCCTGATCAAGGCCGTGCTCGAGGCCTGAGTACCGCGCACACCGGAAAGGACCGGCGCACATGAGCGAGATCGAAGGAGCGTCGCGCGACCGCACGCTGCGCACGGGGGCGATCGCGATCGCTGCCGCGGGCCTGCTCGCCGCCTGGGCGGGCGGCGAAGCGATCGGGCCGCAGGTGCAGGCGCTGTGCGGCATCGTCTGCTTCATCGCCGTCACCGTCGCCGCCTCCGCGGCTCCGCGCAACATCCCGTGGCGCACCGTCGGCGCCGGCCTCGCCCTGCAGTTCGGCCTCGCCCTCTTCATCCTCAAGCTGGAGATCGGCGGCGTGCGCCCCGGCTTCGAGCTGTTCAGCGCCATCGCCCGCCTGGTGCAGCGCTTCCTCGAGTTCACCGATGCCGGCGCGCTGTTCGTGTTCGGCGGCCTGGCCGACCCGGCCGCGATGGGCAAGGTCTTCCCCGGCGGCTTCGTGTTCGCGTTCCGCGCGCTGCCGACGATCATCTTCGTGTCGGCCTTCTTCACCCTGATGTACCACTTCGGCGTGCTGCAGTGGGTGGTGCGGGTGATGGCGAAGGTGATGATGCGGGTGCTCGGCACCAGCGGCGCCGAGACGCTGTCGGCGACCGCCAATGTCTTCATGGGCCAGACCGAGGCCCCGATCATCGTCAAGCCCTACGTGCCGGGCATGACCCGCTCCGAGCTGCTGGCGATGATGGTCGGCGGCATGGCGACCATCTCCGGCGGCGTGATGGCGGTCTACATCAGCCTCGGAGCGGATCCGATCGCGATCCTGACCACCAGCGTGATGGCGGCCCCCTGCGGCCTGTACCTGTCGAAGATCCTGCTGCCCGAGACGGAGGAGTCGCAGACCCGCGGCGAGGTCAAGGTCTCCGTCGAGCGGGTGCACGCGAACGCGGTCGACGCGGTGGCGGGCGGCGCCTCGGACGGCATGCAGCTCGCGATCAACGTGGCCGCGATGCTGATCGCGTTCCTGGCCTTCATCGCGATGGGCGACTGGCTGCTGTCGCTGATCTCGCCCGAGCTGACGCTGGCCGCGGTGTTCTCCACGGTGTTCGCCCCGGTCGCGATGCTGATGGGGGTGCCGGCGGCCGACGTGCCGCGGATGGCCGACCTGCTCGGCACCAAGCTGGTGGCCAACGAGTTCGTGGCCTACGTCAAGCTGACCGGCGAGTACAAGGCGGTGATGAGCGAGCGGGCCTTCGTGCTCGCCACCTACGCGCTGACCGGCTTCGCCAACATCGGCAGCATCGGCATCCAGCTCGGTGGCATCGGCGGCATGGCGCCGACCCGGCGGCCCGACCTGGCCCGGCTGGGTGGCCTGGCCCTGTTCGCGGGCTTCACCGCGACCCTGATCAACGCCTGCGTGGCGTCGCTGTTCCTGTGAGGAGCACTCCCGAATGAGTTCCGACCTGCTGCGCCAGCTCGACGAGGCGGCGGCGTCCGTCCGCACCCGCAGCCCCCTCGCGCCGCGGGTGGGGGTCGTGCTCGGCTCCGGCCTCGGCGCCTTCGCCGACAGCCTGAAGGGCGCCATTTCGGTGCCTTACGGCGAGATCCCCCACTTCCCCGTCTCGACCGCGGTCGGCCACGCCGGCAAGCTGGTGCTGGGCACCACCCGCGACGGCGTGCCGCTGGCGGTGATGGCCGGCCGCGTCCACTACTACGAGGGCTACCCGCTGCAACAGGTGGCCTTCCCCGTGCGAGTGCTGGCCCGGCTCGGCGTGCGCAGCGTGGTGCTGACCAACGCCGCGGGCGCCGTCAACACCTCGTACCGCCCGGGCGACATCATGGTGATGACCGACCACCTGAACCTGATGGGCAGCAACCCGATGATCGGCCCCAACGAGGCGAGCCTCGGCGAGCGCTTCTTCGACATGACGACGGCCTACGACCGCGGGCTGTGCGGCGCGGCCGAAGCCGCCTGTCGCGCGGCCGGGATCACGGTCCATCGCGGCGTCTACGCGGCCCTCACCGGCCCCTCCTACGAGACGCCGGCCGAGATCCGGATGCTGCGCACGATGGGCGCCGACGGCGTCGGCATGTCGACGGTGCCGGAGGTGATCGCCGCGCGCCACATGGGCCTGCGCGTCGCCGGGCTGTCGTGCATGACCAACATGGCGGCCGGCGTGCTCGACGCGCCGCTCGACCACCAGGAGGTGCTCGAGGTCGGCGAGCGCGTGCGCGAGAAGCTGATCGAGGCGCTGACCCGCCTGGTCCACGCCGCCGACGCGGGAGCCGCGGCGTGAAGGGGCTGGCGGAGCTGGCCCGGCTGGCGCAGCAGGCCCGCACCCGCGCCCATGCGCCCTACTCCCGCTTCAAGGTCGGCGCTGCGCTGCGCACGAAGACCGGCGAGATCATCCTCGGCTGCAACATCGAGAACGCGTCCTACGGCCTGACGATGTGCGCCGAGCGGGTGGCGGTGTTCAAGGCGGTGTCCGAGGGTTTCCGCGAGTTCGACGCCGTGGCCGTGTGCGCCGACTCGTCGCACCTGACGCCGCCCTGCGGCCCGTGCCGTCAGATCCTGTGGGAGTTCTGCGGGGACATCGCCGTGCGCATGGTCGACCTCAAGGGCCGGGCGCGCACGACCTCGCTGTCGAAGCTGCTGCCCTTCCCGTTCGACAGCCGCCACCTGTGATCCGGCGGCTCGCGGTCGCGCTGGCCGCCCTCCTGCTCGCCCCCGCCGCCACGGCCGCGCCGCCGCGCGAGGCCGCCGACCTGCTGGTCCGCAACGGCACCGTCGTCACCCTGGACAGCCAGCGGCGGGTGATCGCACGCGGCGCGGTGGCGATCCGCGGTGGCGCGGTGCTGGCGGTCGGTACCGAGGCCGAGCTCGCGGCGCGCTACAAGCCGCGAAAGACGCTGGACGCGGGCGGCGGCATCATCCTGCCCGGCCTCGTCAACGCCCACACCCACGCGCCGATGGCGCTGTTCCGCGGCATCGCCGACGACCAGCGGCTGATGGACTGGCTCCAGAAATACGTGTTCCCGGCCGAGGCGAAGAACGTCACCGCCGCGTTCGTCCGGACCGGGACCCGGCTGGCGGCGCTGGAGATGGTCCGCTCCGGCACCACCACATTCGCGGACATGTACTACTTCGAAGACGAGGTCGCGCTGGCCACGAAGGAAGCGGGCCTGCGCGGGGTGCTCGGGGAGACACTGATCGAGTTCCCCGCGCCCGACAACAAGTCGATCCCGGACGCGCTGCGCTACACCGAGGCGTTCCTGAAGCGCTGGCAGGGCGACCCGTTGATCGTGGCCGCGGTGGCGCCCCACTCGGTGTACCTGGCGAAGCCGGAGACGCTGCGCGCGGCGCGCGAGCTGGCGGACCGTTACCAGGCGCCGCTGCTGATCCACGTCTCGGAGTCGATGGACGAGCAGGCCCAGGTCTCGCGCGAGCACGGCAAGACGCCGGTGCGCCACCTCGCCGACCTCGGCTTCCTGCGCAAGGGCGTGGTGATGGCCCACGGCGTGTGGCTGTCGGCCTCCGACCGCGCAGTGGCGCTCGAGGCCCGGGCGGGAATCGTGCACTGCCCGCAGAGCAACATGAAGCTGGCCTCCGGCGCCGCGCCGGTGAAGGAGATGCTGGCCGAGGGCCAGCGGCTGGGGCTGGGCACCGACGGCGTCGCCTCCAACAACGACCTCGACATGTTCGAGGAGATGTTGAGCGCAGCGCTGCTGGCCAAGCTGACCGCCAACGACCCGACCGTGGCACCTGCCGCGGCGGTGCTGGAGATGGCCACCCTGGGCGGCGCGCGCGCGCTCGGCATGGAGGACCGGATCGGTTCGCTCGAGCCCGGCAAGCGCGCCGACCTGATCGTCGTCGGCAGCGCCGAGCCCCGCACCCAGCCGCTCTACGACCCCGTGTCCCATCTCGTCTACGCGGCCAAGGGCGCGGACGTGCGCCACAGCGTGATCGAGGGGCGGGTGGTGATGAAGGACCGCGTGGTGCTGACCCTGGACGAGGCGCGGGTGCGCCGTGAAGCGGCGGCGCTGGAGGCGGGCGTGCGCGCGAGCGTGGGCCGATGACGGCC
>JAMPXO010000048.1 GCA_023701125.1 Vicinamibacteria bacterium
CGGGCGGCTCGCGCCAGGCAGAGCCTGACGCTCGGGCCCTCGGGGGCTCCGTCGCGAACGGACGCTCCTCCGCCCCCGAACCCCCGTCGGGCGGCTCGCGCCAGGCAGAGCCTGGCGCTCGGGCCCTCGGGGGCTCCGTCGCGAACGGACGCTCCTCCGCCCCCGAACCCCCGGGGCTGCCCGCGGGCGTCGTCGTCGAGCGCACCACGAACGATGCGGACTGGGTGCGGCTGGTCGCGGCGGGCTTTGCCGCCGGGGAGCCGCACGTGGGTGGCGGGCCCGAGCACGGTCCCGGCCCGAGCGCCGACGACCTGGCCCCGATCATGGCCTCGTTCGTTCATCCCGACATCGCCCGCTATCTCGCCCGCGTGGATGGCGCTGCGGCCGGTGGCGGTGCGGCGTGGGAGCGCGACCGCGTGCTGGGAGTGTTCGGGACCGCGACCCTGCCCGAGTTTCGACGCCGTGGCGTGCAGGCCGCGATCACCGTGGCCGCGCTGCGCGACGCGTCGCCGGCCGCGGACCTGGCGATCGCCACGACGGCGCCCGGCAGCACGTCGCAGCGCACGTTCGAGCGGCTCGGCTTCCGCGTGCTCTACACCCGCGCGATCTTCGTGCGCGCGCCGCAGGTGACGGCGGCGTGAGCGAGGCGCCCGACCTGACAGCCGTCGAATCGCGGCGGCTGGTGCTGCGCCGGCTGTGCGAGGACGATCACGCCTTCCTGCTCGACCTGCTGAACCAGCCCTCGTTCGTGCGCTTCATCGGCGACCGCGGCGTGCGCACCGTCGAGCAGGCGCGGAAGTACGTGCGCGACGGGCCGCTGGCGTCGTACGCGCGCCACGGCTTCGGCCTGTTGTGCGTCGAGCTGCGGCGCGGCGGCGCTCCGATCGGCATCTGCGGCCTGCTCAAGCGCGACGTGCTGGACGACCCGGACCTCGGCTTCGCGTTCCTGCCCGACTACTGGGGCAAGGGCTACGCGCAGGAAGCCGCGCAGGCCGTGCTCGACGCGGCCCGCGACCGGCTGGGCCTGCGCCGGGTGGCGGCCATCACCCAGCCCGACAACGCCGCCTCGATCCGCCTGCTCGAGAAGCTGGGCTTCGTGGGCCAGGACACGGTCGGCCTCACGGAGGGCGAATCCGAGCTGCGCCTGTTGATGCTCGCCCTCTGAGCCCGCTTCAGCGCGACGTGGTGCGGCCGGCCAGGTCGACGCTCGGCCGCAGCCGCGGCACGAAGCGGTGGTGGGTGGCCTGCTCGAACGCGTACGCGTAGCGGATCAGCTTCGCGTCGCTCCACGCGGCGCCGAAGAAGCTGAGGCCCACCGGCAGCCCGAACACCGCGCCCATCGGCACCGTCACGTGCGGGTAGCCGGCGACGGCCGCTGCGGTCGACGAGCCGCCGAGGTAGTGGTCGCCGTTGACGGGGTCGATCGGCCACGCCGCCGAGTCCGTCGGCGCCACGAAGCCGTCGAGCTGGTGCTTCGCGAGCGCCGCGTCGAGGCCCTCGTCGCGGGTCAGCCGGCGGCAGGCCGCCAGCGCGTCGAGGTAGGGCTGTTCCGTCAGCGGCCCCTTGGCCTCCGCCGCGATCAGCGTCTCGTGGCCGAAGTAGCGCAGCTCGCGCTCCGCCTCCGCCTCGTTGAAAGCGATCACGTCGGCCAGCGAGCGCACCTTCGCGCCGGGCCCCGCCGCCTTCAGGTAGGCGTTCAGGCCGTCCTTGAACTCGTAGAGCAGCACCTCGAACTCGTGCTTGCCGACTTCCTTGAGCGTCGGCATCTCCACGTCCACCAGCACCGCGCCCGCTTTCTTCAGCTCGCCGAGCGCCGCCTCGAACAGGTGATCGACGCGGCGGTGGAAGCCGGCCATCTCGCGCACCACGCCGAGGCGGGCGCCCTTCAGGCCGTCGGCGTCGAACGCACCGGTCAGGTCGTAGACGTGCCCGCGCGACGCGGCGGTCGCCGGGTCGCTCTCGTCGATGCCGCACATCGCGAACAACAGCCACGCCGCGTCCTTGACCGTGCGCGCCATCGGCCCGGCGGTGTCCTGGCTGGCGGCGATCGGGATGATGCCGCGGCGGCTGACGCGGCCGAGGGTCGGCTTGATGCCGACGATGCCGTTGATCGCGGCGGGCGAGACGATCGAGCCGTCGGTCTCGGTGCCGACCGCGACCAGGCACAGGTTGGCGCTGACGCCGCCGCCCGAGCCGGACGACGAGCCCGACGTGTTGCGGTCGAGCGCGTACGGGTTGCGGGCCTGGCCGCCGCGGCCGCTCCAGCCGGAGATCGAGCGCGACGAGCGGAAGTTGGCCCACTCCGAGAGGTTGGTCTTGCCGAGGATCACCGCACCCGCGGCGCGCAGCCGCTCGGCGACGTGGGCGTCGCGGGCGGCGACGTGGCCCTCGAGCGCCAGCGAGCCGGCCGTCGTCTGCATCTTGTCGCCGGTGTCGATGTTGTCCTTGATCAGCACGGGCACGCCGTGCAGCGGCCCGCGCGCCCCCTTCTTCGCGCGCTCCTCGTCGAGTGCTGCGGCGATCGCCAGCGCACTCGGGTTGATCTCGATCACGTGGCGCAGCTCGGGCCCGCGCGCGTTGAGCGCGCCGATCCGCTCGAGGTAGGCCTCGGCCAGGTCCTCGGCCGTCAGGTCGCCTGCCGCCATCGCCTTCTGGGCCTGGTCGAGGGTCAGCTCCTCGAGCGGGAAGTCGTTGATGGCGGCGGCCTCGGCGGCGGCCGCCTCGGGAGCCTGCGCGGCGAGCGCGCTGCTGGCGGCGAGAGAGAGCTTGAGGAACGCGCGTCGTTCGGCCATGAAGACCTCCGCCGGGAGTCTAAGTCTAAGGGATCAGCAGCAGCTTGCCCGTCGTGGCCCGGGACTCGAGCGCCCGGTGCGCGTCCGCGGCGTCCTGCATCGGGAACGAGGCGCCGATGCGAAGCCGCAGCCTGCCCGCCTCGACCGCGCCGAGCACCGCGCTCGCCCGCGCCTCCAGCGCAGCGCGGTCGGCGGTGTAGTGGAAGAGCGACGGCCGGGTCAGGAACAGCGAGCCGTGGCGGTTCAGGAGCTGCGGGTCGAACGGCGCGACGGCGCCGCTCGACTGGCCGTAGAGCGCCATCGTGCCCAGCGGCCGCAGGCAGCGCAGGCTCTTGTCGAACGTCTGGGCGCCGACCGAGTCGTACACGACGTCCACGCCGCGGCCACCGGTCAGCCGCCTTACCTCGACCTCGAAGTCGTCGCGGGAGTAGACGATCACCGCGTCGGCGCCGGCTTCTCGTGCGAGTTCCGCCTTGGCGTCGGTGCCGGCGGTGGCGAGTACCCGCGCGCCTTTCGCCGTCGCCATCTGCACGAGCAGCAGGCCCACGCCGCCGGCCGCGGCGTGGGCGAGGCAGGTGTCGCCGGCCTTCAGCGGGAAGGTCGACTCCGCCAGGTAGTGGGCGGTCATGCCCTGCAGCAGCGCCGCGGCCGCCGACTCGTGGCTGACCGCGTCGGGCACGCGCACGCACTGCTCCGCCTTCACCAGCGCCTGCTCCGCGTAGGCGCCCTGGACCTGGACCGAGGCGACGCGGTCGCCGACCGCGAGGCCACCGACGCCGTCGCCGAGCGCGATCACCTCGCCCGACGCCTCGCCACCGGGCGTCTGCGGGAGCGGGCCGGGGTAGGCGCCCGTGCGGCGGTAGACGTCGATGAAGTTGACGCCGATGGCGTGCACGCGCAGCAGCACGTGGCCGGGCGGCGGAGTCGGCGGCGCGACCTCCTCCAGGCACAGGACCTCGGGGCCGCCGAACGCGCTGACGCGGATCGCTTTCATGGTGGCTAGCGTAACGCGCTCCTGCGGTAAGTTAAGAAGATGAGCCTGAGACCCGTCGTGCGCGTGGTGCGCGGCATGGAGACGTCGGACGGCGCGGGCGTACGGCTCGTCCGCATGCTGGGCACGCCGGAGCTGTCGGACCTCGACCCGTTCCTGATGCTCGACAACTTCAAGTCGGACTCGCCCGACGACTACATCGCGGGCTTCCCGGACCACCCGCACCGCGGCTTCGAGACCGTCACCTACATGCTGGCGGGTGCCATGGAGCACCGCGACCACCGCGGCAACCGCGGCCTGCTCGGCCCCGGCAGCGTGCAGTGGATGACGGCGGGCCGCGGCATCGTGCACTCGGAGATGCCGCGCCAGGAGAACGGGCTGATGTGGGGCTTCCAGCTCTGGATCAACCTGCCGGCGGCGCTGAAGATGTGCGAGCCGCGCTACCAGGACATCGCGGCCGAGGGGATTCCCGAGCGCATGGTGGGCGACGCGCGGGTGCGGGTGATCGCGGGAAGCTCGGGCGACGTCGCGGGCGCCGTGCAGGAGATCTACACGAACCCGCTGTTCCTCGACGTGGCGCTGCCCGCCGGGGCGACGTTCGAGCACCCCGTGCCCGCCGGGTACTCGGCGTTCGCCTGCGCCTTCGAGGGCGCCGTGGCGTTCGACGGTCACGCGTGGCCCGTGCAGGCCGGCCAGCTCGCGGTCTTCGGCGATGGCGACGCGGTGAAGGTCACCGCTGGCGACAGCGGCGGTCGCTTCATCCTGCTCGCGGCCCAGCCGCTGCGCGAGCCGATCGCCCGCTACGGCCCGTTCGTGATGAACACCCGCCAGGAGCTGGAACAGGCCTTCGCGGACTTCCGGTCCGGCAAGTTCTAGGCCACGCCCCCGGGGCGGAGCCCGGTCTCAGCGCAGGGCCGCGCACCCGGCCGGGCATTGGCCGGCGCGGATCTCGAATGGCTTGCCGTCGGTGCGCTCGCACAGCGCACCCGCGCTGTCGGTGCAGAACGACCGCCGCCCCGTCTCCCCGGGCGTGAGCGGCACGGCGGTGTAGGCGTAGGTGCGGACCCGGTCGCGAGCCCCGTTCGTCGCGAGCTCTCCCGCGTGGAGGGTGAAGCGATAGCCGACGGCCTCGGCCTCCCCGAAGCTCGGGTCCAGAAAGCCGATCGTCGAGGCCACGCCGCAAGCGGACGGGGTCACCAGGCACTCGATCGAACCCGCGTAGGCGCCGCCTCCGACGGCGGCCAGCGTCGCCTGGGCGCTGGCCATCGTGCGCACGCGGCCGATGGCCGCCGACTCGAACGACGAGATCCGCGCGTCGCCGAGCTGGCGGATCAGGTCCGACCAGGTCATGTCTTCCTGGAGGCCGAGCACGCCCCAGCGCCCCTGACGCGCGAGCCACGTGGCCCCCGTCATGTGCGGCGCGTCGGTGCAGCCGATCGAGAGCAGGCCGCCCCGGAAGACCTCGCCCTCGCGCCACAGGATCTCGGCGAAGTGGCCGCAGCCGTCGCTGCCGGGGATCGCCATCTGGCGGGCGACCGACACGGAGGCCCGCGTTCCGCCAGGCGCAAACGCCGGGAGTCGCCGCACGAGGTCGCCGATCACTTCGTCGGCGAGCCCGGGCCCCGCGCCGGCGGGCGACTGGACGAACAGCGGCGGGCACAGCAGGCTCAGGGCCGCGACGACGGGGAGAATGCGCATGGCGCCCTCCGATCGGAGCTCAGTATGCGCCGCGCCGTCCGCCGTCTCAACGCGCGGCGCCGGGCCTACTCGCCCTTTTTCGCCTCGTTCCAGAGCGCGTCCATTTCCGCGAGGTCGGAGTCGGCGGGCTTCTTGCCGCGCTGCTCGAGGCGCGCCTCGACGTGGCGGAAGCGGCGGCGGAACTTGCGGTTGGCGGCCTTGAGCGCGCTCTCCGGGTCGACCCCGAGCAGCCGCGCGACGTTGACGACGCTGAACATCAGGTCGCCGATCTCCTCTTCGATCGCGGCCGCGGCCGGGCCCGTGCCTGCGCCGCCGCGGGCGGCCTCGCGCAGCTCGCCCAACTCTTCTTCCAGCTTGCCCATGGCGGCCTCGGCGTGCGGCCAGTCGAAGCCGACGCGGGCGACCTTGGTCGTCATCTGGAACGCTTCCATCAGCGCGGGGTGGGCCTTGGACACCGAGTCGAGCATCGATGCGCCGGCCTTGTCCTTGCCCTTGGCCTTGCGCTCCTCGGCCTTCAGCGCCTCCCAGTTGCGCAGCACCTCGGCCGAGTTGGACGCGTCGTCCTGGCCGAACACGTGGGGGTGGCGGCGGACCATCTTGTCCGTGATGGTGGCGACCACGCCGTCGATGTCGAACGTGCCGTTCTCCTGCGCCATGTTGGCGTGGAAGACGACCTGCAGCAGCAGGTCTCCCAACTCGGAGCACAGTTCCTCGGGGTCGCCGGCGTCGATCGCCTCGATCACCTCGTAGGCTTCCTCGAGGGTCATCGGCTTCAGGCTCTGGTGGGTCTGCTCGCGGTCCCACGGGCAGCCGCCCGGCGCGCGCAGCTTCGCGATCAATCGCACAAGTCGCTCGAAGCGGGCGCCGGTCTCGGCGCTCGGCGGGGCAGGCAGCTCGGGCTCGCTCATGCGCTATTCTCTCCCGCCGTCCCTCCGAGGAGCGACCGCTTTCATGCGCATCTTCGCCGCCCTGCTCGTGTCGAGTCTGGCCTTCGTCCCGACCGCCGGGGCCGCGGCGCCGCCTGCCCCGGTCCAGGCTCCCGAGCCGTTCGTCGTGGAGTTCTATTACAAGGTCCAGTGGGGCCACGCGGAAGAGTGGCTCGGCCTCGTGCGCAAGAACTACCTGCCGCTGCTCGAGGCCGACCTCAAGCGCGGTCGCGTGCTCGACTTCACGCTGCAGGAGCCGCGCTACCACGCGACCGAGGAGTCGCGCTGGGACTACCGGATCACGGTCGTCTACCGCGACGCGGCGGCGGCCTACGCCCCGGGCCTCGACGCCGAGGCTCGCAAGGCCCTGTTTCCGGACCAGGAGACGTACAAGCGCGAGGAGAGGCGCCGCTTCGAGATCGTGCTCGCCCACTGGGACGTCCCGATCAAGACCGGCCCCCTCGCGGCCAGGTAGCCCGCAGCCTCGCGCGAAGTCAGCGGGAGGGGCGCCAGCCGGGGCCGTGCAGGACCTGGCCGGGGCGGGCCTCGGTCGGGCGGCCCGCGTCGATCACGGGCACGCCGTTGACCAGCACCAGGTGGAAGCCCTCCGAGTAGGCGTGGGGTGCCGCGAACGTCGCGCGGTCGGCGACCGTCTTCGGGTCGAACACGACCACGTCGGCCGCGAGGCCGGGCCGCAGCAGGCCACGGTCGCTGAAGCCGAAGCGGTGGGCGGGCAGCGACGTCATCTTGCGCACGGCCTCCTCGAGCGAGAGCAGCCGGCGCTCGCGCACGTAGTGGCCCAGCACGCGGGCGTTGCTGCCGTAGCCGCGTGGGTGCGGCTTGCCGTTGCCGAAGGTGGGGATGCCGGCGTCCGAGGCCACCGCCGACAGCGGCCACGCCAGGATGCGGTCGACGTCTTCGTCGCTCATCCCGAAATAGACCATGCCGGCGCCGCCCTGCTCCATCATCTCGAGCACGGTCGCGATCTGCGCCTCGAGGCTCTTCTGGCCCTGGCCGCGCGTGATGTCGAGGATCGACTGGCCCTCGCGCGCGGGGTCCGGCTCGTAGCGGGCGACGACCGCGTAGCCGAGGTCCTTGCGCCCGTTGCGCTTGCGGATGTTGTCCTTCATCTCGTGCGCGATCCGCTCGCGGGTGGCGCCGTCGGCGAGGCGCTGCTTCAGCGCGTCGCCCCCGCCCTCGAGCGCCCACGACGGCAGCATCACCGACAGCGACGTCGCCGAGGCGGGGTAGGGGTACTGGTCGACCGCGACGTCGATGCCCGCCGCCCGCGCCTGCTCGACCAGCGCGATCGTCTCGTCCGAGCGGCCCCACAACTTCTTGTGCGAGACCTTGAAGTGGGAGATCTGCACGGGCAGGCCGGCGCGGCGGCCGACGTCGATCGCCTCCACGATCGCCTCCTTCACCTTGTCGCCCTCGGAGCGCATGTGGGTCGCGTAGATCCCGCCGTGGCGGGCGGCGACGCGGGCCAGCGCCACGACCTCGTCGGTGTCGGCCCAGGTGCCGGGCGTGTAGATCAGGCCGGTGGCGAGGCCGACGGCGCCCGCGCGCATCGCCTCGTCGACCAGCGCCTGCATCTTCGCCAGCTCCTCGATCGTCGGCGGACGCCGCTCCATGCCCATCGCGGTGCGGCGCACGGTGTTGTGGCCGACCAGCGAGGCGGCGTTGAGGCCGAGGCCGCCGCGCGCGATCTCGTCGAAGAACGCGGCGAGGTCCGGCGCGGAGCCGCCGCAGTTGCCGGTGACGATGGTGGTCACGCCGTCGTGGACGAAGTTGAGCGCGGCCGGTCGCTCGCGCAGGCCCTCCTCGGCGTGGGCGTGGACGTCGATGAAGCCGGGGGCGACGACCAGCCCCTTGGCGTCGATCTCGCGGACGCCGCGGCCCTCGAAGCGGCCGATGCCCGCGATCTTCCCGTCCTGGATCGCGAGGTCGCCCTCGCGCCACGGGGCGCCGGAGCCGTCAACCAGCCGGCCGTCGCGGATCACGAGGTCGTATTGCGGGGGCTCCTGGGCGCTGGCGAGGAGCGGGAAGGCGAGGAGGAGGGCGGCGGCGCGCATTCGCATGGGCGTATTCTGGACCGCCATGAAGCTCCAGATCTTCCAGCTCGACGCTTTTTCGGATCGCCTGTTCGCGGGCAACCCGGCCGCGGTCTGTCCGCTGCCCGGCTGGGCGCCGGACGCGGTGCTGCAGGCGATCGCCGCGGAGAACAACCTGGCGGAGACGGCGTTCCTCGTCGGCGGCAACGGGCGCTACCACATCCGTTGGTTGACGCCCGAGGTCGAGGTCGACCTCTGCGGCCACGCCACGTTGGCGAGCGCGTGGGTCGTGTTCCACAAGTTGGAGCCCGGCCGCGCAGAGGTCACCTTCGACTCGGCCTCGGGCCCGCTCACGGTGCGCCGTCGCGACGAGCTGCTGGAGCTGGACTTCCCGGCCCGTCCCGCGACGACCGCTTCGGCCCCGGTCGGCCTCGCCGAGGCGCTGCGTGCCGCGCCGCTCGAGAGCTGGTCCTCGCAGCGGGACTGGCTGGCGGTGTTCGCGACCGCGTCCGACGTGCGCGCGCTGCGGCCCGACATGCACCGGCTGCGCGAGCTGGGCGTCGCGGTGGTGGCCACGGCCCCGGGCGAAGACGAAGGCTGTGACTTCGTCTCCCGTTTCTTCGCGCCGGCGCTGGGCGTCGACGAGGACCCGGTCACGGGCTCCGCCCACTGCGTGCTGGCCCCGTTCTGGCACCAGCGCCTCGGCCGCAACCCGCTGCACGCCCGCCAGGTCTCGAAGCGCGGCGGCACCCTGGAGTGCACGGTGGCGGGCGACCGCGTCCTGATCGCCGGCGCAGTCACCCCGTACCTGGAAGGCATGATCGAGGTCTGAAGTCCGTGTCGCGCCGACGGCGGATCGCGGACGTCGCGTTGGTGGCGGCGGGCCTCGCCTGGACGGGCTGCTGGTTCTGGGCCTTCAGCTTCGGTTTCAGCGACTCGTTCTTCGAGCACAACCGCCACTCGCGGATCCCGCCGCTGATCGCCGCGACGCTGGCCGCCGCCGGCATCTTCACCAGCTTCGTCGTGCAATGGCGGCGATCGGGATCGATCCAGGGCGCCTTCGTCCGCCACGTGGCGGGTGTCGTCGTGGCGATGGGCCCGTTCCTGATCCTCCCGGCCCTGCTCAGGCACGCCCCTCGCCACTGGCGTCCGTCGGCCGACGACGCGATGGGCATCGGCATCGACTTCCTGGTGCTGACGGCGCTGGCGGTCGCCTCCGCCGTCGTGCTGCCCGCGGCGCTCGGACTGCGCAACGCCTGGCGAGCGCGAGGGAGAAGGTAAATGCCGGAGGAGGGAATCGAACCCTCATGAGGACAAGCCCCGCGGGATTTTGAGTCCCGTGCGTCTGCCAGTTCCGCCACTCCGGCGCAGCGTGAGGAAGCCCAGTTTAGCCGGAGGTATCCTCTCCGCGCATGCGCCTGCTCGTCCTGACCCTTCTGCTCGTCGCGCCGCTCGCCGCCGACGCTCCCCCGGGTGCCGATCCACGCGCGCTCTGGGAGGGCTGGGCCGACACCCGCTTCGTCACCACCAGCGCGCCGTGCCTGAAGCCCGCCGACCTGCAGGAGCAGCTGCGAGCGCTCGCGGCGAAGCATGCCGGCGCGCTGAAGCTGGAAGAAGTCGGACGCTCGTTCCAGGGCCGGCCGATCTCGATGCTGACCGTGGGGCGCGGCCCGCGGAAAGTCATGCTGTGGTCGCAGATGCACGGCGACGAGCCGTCGGCCACGCCTGCGCTGCTCGACCTCGCCGACTTCCTGCTCTCGCGCCAGGACGACCCCGTCGCTCGCCGCATCCTCGACGGCAGCACGCTCTACCTGGTGCCGATGCTGAACCCCGACGGCAGCGAGACCTACGAGCGCCGCAACGGCCAGGGCATCGACATCAACCGCGACGCGCTCAACCTGGCGACCCCCGAGGGCCAGTTGCTGAAGGCCCTGCGCGACCGGCTGCAGCCGGACCTGGGCTTCAACCTCCACGACCAGAACCGGCGGACCGCGGTCGGCGACAGCGGACAGCTCGCCTCCATTGCCGTGCTCGGCGTGGCCGGCGATCAGGCGCTGACGATGACACCGGGCCGGGCGCGCGCGATCCGCGCCTGCGCCGCGATCAGCCGCACGTTGCACGAGTTCATCCCCGGCGCCATCGCCCGCTACGACGAGGACTGGAGCCCGCGCGCGTTCGGCGACAACCTCACCGCCTGGGGCACGCCGGTGGTGCTGATCGAGAGCGGGGCGGTGCCCGCGGGCATGGCCTTCCACGACCTGACCCGGCTCAACTTCGTCGCCCTGCTGGCGACCCTGCACGACCTCGTCGCCGACGACCTCGCGGGGCACGACGCCGCGATCTACGAGCGGCTGCCGCGCAACCAGACCGGGGCGTGGGCCGACCGCATCGCCCACGGCGCCCTCGTCTGGCACCCGCGCGCCGGCGCGCCGACCCGCGCCGACCTCGCCTTCGACATCCGCCGCTCCGATCGGGAGCGGGCGGGTTGCGCGGCACCGCGGCCCGTCTCGACGCTGGTCGAGGTCGGCGACGCCCGCTTCCTGGGCGGCCAGCGCCTCGACCTCGCGGGCGCGGAGATCGCGCCGCCGCTGGTGGCGTCCGCCGACGCCGCCGCGGCCTGGCTCGACGAAGCCGCGCTCGCTCGTCTCGCCCGGCTCGGCGTCGGCACCCTGCGCCTGCACGGCGAGCCCTCGCTCGCGGTGCTGCGCGCGCTGGACGCCGGCCGCCGCGGCGGCACGGTCGCGCTGGTGCGGGTCGGCGCCGATGCGCCGCGAGCCTGGCTCGACCTGCGCGAGGCCCCGCGCGCGCCTGCCTCCCGCACGCTGGGCGACCTGGCCGACGCGCTCGGCGGACCGGCCTGGCGCGAGGCCGCCCGCGGCCTCGACGACGGCGCGCTCGTCGCGCGGCTGACCACCGGCGCCCGCTTCCTGCCCGGCACCCCGGCCTCCTTCATGGTGTTGCGCCGCGCGCCCGGCGGAGACCTGACCACCACGACGGTCGAGCGGATCGTGCTCGACGGCCTCGAACCGGGAGTTCAGCCGTGAACGCAGCCGATTGGGAAGACCTGCGCCGCGACTTCCCGGCGCTGGCCGACAACGTCTACCTCAACAGCGCCGCCGCCGGCCCCACCCCGCGCCCGGTGCGCGAGGCCGTGCACGCGTACTACCGGGAGCTGGAGGAGGGCGGCGACCGCTCGTGGGACGCCTGGCTCGAGCGCCGCGAGCAGATCCGCTCCGAGGTCGCCGCCTTCGTCGGCGCGGACGACGACGAGATCGCCTTCGTCAACAACACGTCGGAGGGCATGAACGTGCTCGCCGACCTGCTCGCCGCCGACGGCGGGGTGCTGACCAACGAGCTCGAGTTCCCGACCGTGACCCTGCCCTGGGTCCATCGCGGCGCCGCGGTCCACTTCCAGCCGGCGATCGAGGGGCTGGTGCTGCCGGACCTCTACACCGAGGCCCAGTCTCCGCGCTCGACGACGCTGCTGCTGTCGCACGTCCAGTTCTCGAACGGCTGCCGCCAGGACCTCGCCCGCTTCGGCGCGATCAAGGGCGATCGCCGCTTCGTCGTCTGCGCGAGCCAGTCGGCCGGCGCGTTCCCGATCGACGTCGGCCGCGACGACGTCGACGCCCTCGCCTGTTCCGGCCACAAGTGGCTGTGCGCCGGCTACGGCGCCGGCTTCCTCCACGTCTCGCGCGCGCTGTGGGCCCACCACGCGCCGCGGGCGGTGGGCTGGCTGTCGATGCAGGACCCGTTCCGCTTCGACAACCACAACGTGCGGCTGCTGCCGTCCGCCCGCCGCTTCGAGCTGGGCTGCCCGGCCTTCGCCGGCATCTTCGCGCTGGGCGCCGCGCTGCGGTACCTGCAGGCGATCGGTATCGGCGCGATCGCCACCCGTGTGCTCGAGATCAACGCCTACCTGGTCGCCAGGCTGCAGGCCAAGGGCTTCGACGTGCTCTCGCCGCAGGGCGAGCACCAGTCGGGCCAGACCCTGGTGGCGGTCGCCGAGCCGGAGCGGGCCGTCGCGTTCCTGGCCGAGCGCTCCGTGATGGTCACGCCGAAGCCGGAGGGGCTGCGGATCGCCACCCACTTCTTCAACAACGAAGAAGACGTCGACGCCTGCGTGCGAGCCCTGCTCGAGTACCGCAGCGGCGGCCTGCTGTAGCCGGGGAGGGCCTCCCACCGGTTTGCAGAATCGCCCGTATCTCTTTACAGGGCGTTGACTTCGGGCTCGGCGTCCATTAGGCTTCTCGCTCACAGACCGTCAAAAAAGGGCCGCCCGGGTAACCTGAAAAAATGACGAAGGCCGACCTCATCAACATCGTCGCCAAGCGCCTCGACATCACGCAGGTCCAGTCCGGGATCATCGTCGAGGCGGCGCTGCGCGCCGTCGTCAACGCGCTGCAGGCGGGCCAGGAGGTCGAGATCCGCGGCTTCGGCAGCTTCCGCTTCCGCAACCGCGCGCCGCGCAAGGGCCGCAACCCGAAGACCGGCGAGAAGGTCGACGTGCCGCCGAAGAAGATCCCGTACTTCAAGATGGGCAAGGAGTTGAAGGCCCTCCTGAACATTGCCGAAGAGATCGAGAACCCCTCCCCGACGGAGGGCGGTCCGGTCTGATCGACCGGGCGCGGAGCCATGGCGTTCCCGCTCGAAGGTGACCTGGCCCGCTTCGACTTCGCGGAGGTCGTCCAGGCCCTCCACCACAGCCGCCGCAGTGGCCTGCTGAGGCTGACCCGCGGCCTCCACACCAAGCAGATCCTCGTCGAGCAGGGTCGGCTGGCGTTCGCCTCGTCGAGCGACCCGGACGAGCGGATGGGCGAGATCCTGCTCCGCCGCGGTCGCATCACGCTCCAGCAGTACCAGACCGCCTCCGCCGCGCTCGGCCCGGGGCGCCGGCTGGGCACGCTGCTCGTCGAGCGTGGAGCGCTGGCCGCGGGCGACCTGGTGCGGGCCGTCGTCGACCACAGCCAGGAGATCCTGTGGGCCGCTTTCCAGTGGTCCGAGGGGCACTACAAGTTTGAAGAGGGCGGCGGCCACCCCGAGATGATCACCTTGCGCATGAGCACGCCCGAGATCGTGGTCGAGGGCCTGCGCCGGGTGACGAGTTGGAGCCGCATCCAGCGCGGCTGCGGCGGCGCGGAAGCGCGCTACCGGGTGGCCGCGGACGCGCTGGCGATCGCCGAGCAGGCGCGCCTCACCCCGGCCGAATCCGAGTTGCTGCTGGTGCTCTCCGCCGGTGGCGATTGGACGGTCGGCGCGTTGTGCGAACGCTCGGCGCTCAACAGCTTCGAGGTCTGCCGTACACTCTGGGCTTATCGGGTGGTCGGGCTGGCGGTCCGCGGCGCTGCGGAGGCCCTGCCCGAGGACGAAGGACTCGACCTGGTCCTCGAGGATTGACGGGAAAAAAAATGGACAAGCGCGAAGCGCCCCGGGTGGCGCCCTACCTCGCCTCGTGCCGGGTGGTGGACGGCGAGCGCAAGACACCGGGTTACATGTCGGACCTCAGCACGAAGGGGGCGCGCGTCGCCTGCGAAGGGCCGGCCCCTGCCCAGGGCGCGTCCGTCGTGCTCGAGGTGCGGCTGACGGGCCGCAGCACGCACTCGCGGCTGGGCGGGCTCGTCAAGTGGAGCCGCGGCCCCGAGGCCGGCGAAGAACTGAGCGCGTTCGGATTCGTCTTCCACGACCTGACGCCGGCCCAGGCGGCCGAGGTCGAAGAGGCGATCGCAGAATTCAAGCGTCGCGCGGCCGCGCTTTCCTGAGAGGAGCTTCGCAACATGGGGCAGGACCGTGAAACGCGGCAGCGCTGGGAGCCGGGCCCGGACGAGCCCCCGGCCACGGACGACTGGCTGGCCCTCTCCGACGACGACCTGCTCGCGAGGATCGAGAGCCTGCCGGACGGGCACGAGTCCGACAAGCACCTGATGGCCGTGGTCTGCTCCAGCCGTCACTTCTTCATCCGCCAGGAGGCGGCCAAGCGGATCGTCGACGGCCACCTGCTGAAGGAGCACTCGAACGATCGCCACATCGGCCAGATCCTCGTGCGGGCGATGAACCGCCACGACGACCTCGCCTACCTCGAGCGCCTCGTGCGCGAGACCCGCCACCTGGAAGTGCGCAAGGCCGCCGAGTCGCAGCTCGAGCGGTTGCGCGCCCGGTTCACGCCCTCCACGGAGTGAGGCGGGCTCCGCGGACCCGCGCGCGCTGAGACTGCGATGAGCCTCGCCGAGGGGCTGGGTTTCGTCCGGGTCGACCCGGTCCTCGACATCGCCGCCCACCGCTGGTCGCTGGTCCTGCTGGTCGTGGCCTGGGCGCTGGCCGCTGCCCGCGGCCACCGCCGGCTGGCGCTGGCCTTCGGGCTCGCGTGGGCGTTCGCCGGCCCGCTGTTCTGGGCGCTCGCGCTCGGCCGCCCGCTCGGTTACGGTCTCGACCCGCACGCCACCCGTGGCACCGCCGAGCTGGTGGTGGCCGCTGCCAGTGGCCGGGCGGGGGAGGCCGCGATCGCCGGCGAGCCGGTGGCCATCTCGCTCGCGGCGCGGCTGGCGGTGGGCGGGCTCGGTGACGCGCCGCTGATCGCGCTGGCGGCGCTGGCGCCCGCGCTGGTCGCCCCGCTGCTGGCGCTGGCGGCCTTCGCCTGTGGCCGCGGCGAGCGCGCCGCCGCGCTCGCCATCCTGCTGCTGGCACTCGCCACGGGCGACCTCGACGCACTGCGAGGCACGGGCCTGACCTCGGGTGTCGCCTACCGACCCGAAGCGGCGCTGGTCCTGCCGATCGCCCTGGCGGCCGCGCTGCTCGTGGCCCGGCTGGCCCGCGGCGGACTCGTGCTCGCGGCGCTGGTCGCGGCGGCGGCGCTGTCCGTCGTGCTGCGTGGCCTCGGGCTGCCGGCGCCCGCCGCGCCGCCGGTGGTGCCGATCGAAGAGCTGGCCTGGGCGCTGACGCTGGACCACGGCCTGCTGCTCGCGCTGGCGGCGCTCCGCCTCTGGCAGTGGCGGCAGGGCGGCGACGCGACCGCCGAGGACCGCGCCGGCGCCGGTTTCGCCGCCGCGGGACTCGCCCTCGGGCTGGCCGGGGTGGTCGGTCTCGGCCCGCTCGCCGCGGACCCCTGGCCGGGCCACGTCGGCTGGCGCCTGGGGCTGTTGCTGCTCGCCTCCGGCGCGGCGCTCCCGCTGCTGCACGAGCTCGTCGACCTGGTTGCAGGCCTGCCTCGGTTGCGAACGCTCCTGGACCGGCCGCGCGAGGACGTCGCTGCGGTGCTGCTGGTGCTGGTCGTGGCGCCCGGCTCGTTCCTGGCGTGGTGGGCCCCGCACCGGCTCGACCCGCTCGTGCTGGAGAGCCTGGAGCCGCTGTCGCCGCGGACCACCGAGGCGGCCGCCTGGCTGGCCGCGAACACCCCGGCCGACGCGGTCGTGCTGTGCAGCACCAACTACCTGCCCGAGGTGCTGCTGGCCGGCCGCCGGCGCGTGTTGCGCGCGCCGGCGCTCGGCCAGCCCGAGGACGGCGAGCGCCGCGACCGCGCCGAGCGGTCCGCGCTGGCGGGCCGCGAGAACCCCACGCTGTACGCCCGCTACGGCCTGCGCTACGTCTTCATCGGCCCGGGCGACTTCCGCGAGCACGGCATCGCCTGGCCGTACGAGCTCGACGACCGGCCCGGTCTGATCCTGCGCCACACGGCGCCGGGTGGCTTCCGCGTCTACGAGCTGCGCGGCACCGGCGAAAGTCGCGAGGGCGGCTAGAATCGCCCCGCCCGCCATGTACGAAGGTCATTTCGTCAGCGTCGTCGTCCCGGCCCACAACGAGGAGCACCTGATCGACCGCACGCTCGACACGATGCCCGCGCTGGTCGACCGCATGATCGTGGTCGACGACGACTCCACGGACGGCACCGCTGCCCGGCTGCAGACCGCCCAGGCCCGCCACGGCGAGCGGCTGCGGGTGATCCGCCACGAGACCAACGGCGGCGTCGGCGCGGCGATCGTGACGGGCTACAAGGCCGCGATCGAGGAGGGCCGCGAGGGCGGCTTCGTCGTGGTGATGGCGGGCGACGCGCAGATGGACCCGGCCGACCTCCCGCGTCTCTTGGCCCCGCTCGCCCGCGGCGAGGCGGACTACTCGAAGGGCAACCGGCTCTTCACTGGTGAGGCGTGGAAGGTGATCCCGCGCACCCGCTACCTCGGCAACGCGGTGCTCTCGCTGCTGACCAAGATCGCCTCCGGCTACTGGCACGTGGCCGACAGCCAGACGGGCTACACGGCGATCACGATCGAGGCCCTGCGCGTGGTCCAGCTCGACCGCCTGTACCGTCGATACGGCTTCCCCAACCACCTGCTGGTGGAACTCAACAACTGGGACTTCCGGGTCCGCGACGTGCCGATCCGGCCCGTCTACGGCATCGGCGAGAAGTCGGGCATCCGCCTGCACAAGGTGATCCCCACCATGTCGTGGCTGCTGGTCAAGTGCTACTTCTGGCGGATGAAGGAGAAGTACATCATCCGCGACTTCCACCCGCTGGTGTTCTTCCTGGCGGGCGGACTGGCGCTGACGGGGCTCGGGCTGGCGCTCGGTTTCTACATCGTCTACCTGCGCCTCTTCCACGACGCGCTGTCGCCCAACGCGGTGATCTTCGATGCGCTGCTGCTGATCATGGGCGCGCAGATGTTGTTCTTCGCGATGTGGATGGACATGGAGCACAACAAGGACCTGAAGTGAGGCCCGCGGGCGGGGGGATCCGATGAGCGACTACTTCGTCCACGAGAGCAGCTACGTCGACCAGCCCTCGCAGATCGGCGCGGGCACGAAGATCTGGCACTTCTGCCACGTGCTGAAGGACGTGGTGATCGGCGAGAAGTGTTCGTTCGGGCAGAACGTCGTGGTCGGGCCGAAGGTCACCATCGGCAACGGCGTCAAGGTCCAGAACAACGTCAGCATCTACGAGGGCGTGACCCTCGAGGACGACGTCTTCTGCGGCCCGTCGATGGTGTTCACCAACGTCATCAACCCGCGCAGCGAGATCATCCGCAAGGACGAGTACCGCAAGACGTTGGTCAAGAAGGGCGCCTCGATCGGCGCCAACGCGACGATCGTCTGCGGCGTCACCATCGGCCGCTTCGCGTTCATCGGTGCCGGCGCGGTGGTCACCCGCGACGTGCCCGACTTCGCGTTGATGATCGGCAACCCCGCGCGGCGCAGCGGCTGGATGTGCCGCTGCGGCGTCAAGCTGGCCTCGCCCGACGAGGGCGCCGTCACCTGCGAGTCCTGCCACACCCACTACGCGCTGGACCGCGGCCTGCTGCGCCTGGCCGCGGGGTAGGCATCGCGCCCGTGATGGCACCGGGGCGCCCCGGACGGCTGCGGCGGGGGCTCCGCACGCTGCGCGGGGCGATCACCTTCGCGTGGCTGGTGGCGGACTGCGTCGCGAGCTGCGGCTGGCGGCGGCTCCGCGGAACCCGCTCTCAGTCCCCGGTCGCTCCGGCGCGAGGGCACTGAACCCCACCGCGGGCCAGCTCCTCGTACAGGTCGGAGTGGCGCGCCACGGCGACGTCCCAGCCGAACTCGGCCACCGCCCGGCGACGGGCCGTCGCGCCCAGCGCCTGGCGCAGCTCCGCATCACGCGCGAGGCGGACGATCGCCTGCGCCATCGCCGCGGGCGCGCGGGCGGCCACCAGCAGGCCGCAGGTCGCGTCGCCGAACTGCTCCCGCACGCCGCCGACGTCGGTGGCGACGATCGGAAGCCCGGACGCCATCGCCTCCAGCACCGCGTTGGGGAAGCCCTCCTCGTGTGACGCCATCAGGAAGAGGTCCGCCGCCGACATCAAGCGTGGCACGTCCGTGCGGGCGCCGAGGAAACGGACCTCCGACGCGACGCCCAATTCGGTGGCGAGGCCGCGCAGGGCGGCCTCCTCCGGGCCGGCCCCCGCGAGCACGAGGCGCAGCCCGGGGACCTCGCGCCGGGTCGCCAGGAACGCGTGCAGCGCGTCGCGGTGGCCCTTGTACGAGATCAGGTTGGCGACCATCAGCACCGCGAGCTCGCCGTCGGCGAGACCGAGCTCGTGGCGAGTCGCCGCCCGGTCGGCGCGCGACGCGTACTTCGCCAGGTCCACGCCGTTGTGGATCACCCGGAAGCGGCGGGCGACCCCGCGGTCGCGGGCCACGGCCGCCCTGCGCACGGCCTCCGAGTTGCCGACGATGGCGGCCGTCAGCCGGTGGCCGATGCGCTCGACGGACGAGTAGGGGAAGCGCTGCTCGATGCCGAGCCCCAGCGAGCGCACGCCGGAGGCCGTGGCGATGCCGCCCACCTTGGCCGCCGCCAGCGCGGCCAGCGCGTAAGTCGGGAACAGGAAACCGTGGACGACGTGGGGCCGTTCTTCGCGGAAGCGGACGATCAGGCCGCGCAGCCAGTTGACCCAGGTCCACGGCGAGGGCGTCCCGGGCTGCACGAGCGCCACTCGCAACCCCGTGGCGCACACCTCGTCGAACATCGCCCCACGGTGGGTGAGCAGTGCGACCGACACCGCGAAGCGGTCCGGGTCGAGCCGGCGGGCGAGTTCGACGACCTGGCTCTCGGCGCCGCCGCGGTCCAGCGAGGCCACCACCAGGCAGAGCCGGATGCGCCCGTCCCCGGCGGCCGGGGCGTGGGGCAGGGGCGTGGTCAACTCGGGCCGGCGCCGCGTGCGCGGCCGGCGGCGTCGAGCACCTCGCGGCACCACAGCTCGAGCATCAGCAGCGCCCACAGCCGCGGCCCGTGCTCCTCGCCGCGCTGGTGGGCGTCGATCAGCGCCTCGATCGCGACCGGGTCGAAGAAGGGACGCTGGCGGGCGCGGGTCGACAGCAGCGTGTCCCGCAGCAGGTCGCGCAGTTCGCCCCGGAACCAGGGGCCGAGCGGGATCCCGAAGCCCATCTTCTTGCGGTGCAGCAGCGCGTCCGGGACCAGCCCGGCGAGCGCCCGCTTCAGCACGATCTTGCCGGTGCCGTTGCGCAGCTTGAGGCGCTCCGGCAGGCGGGCCGCGAACTCGATAAGGCGGTGGTCGAGGAACGGGCAGCGCACCTCGAGGCTGCTCGCCATGCTGGCGATGTCGACCTTGACGAGCAGCGCCTCCGGCAGGTAGCTCATCGTCTCCACGTAGAGCGTCTTGTCGAGGAAGCCGTCCGCGGCCGCCCGGTCGTACAGCTCGCCCAGGTAGGCGTAGGTGTCGCTGCCAGCGACCGCCGCCTTCATCGCCCCGGAGTAGACGGCCTGCTTCTGCTCGGGCGTGAAGTAACTCATCATCAGGTAGTAGGGATCGCGGGACGGCTCGGCGGGCGGCGCGGGCCGACCCAGCAGCCGCCCGAGCAGGCCCGACCAGCCGGACGGCGCCGCCTGCCCCGGGTCGTAGCCGAGGTACTTGTAGCGCTCGTAACCGCCGAACAGCTCGTCGCCGCCGTCGCCGCTCAGGGCCACGGTCACCGATTCGGCGGTCATCTTCGCCAGGTAGTAGGTGGGCAGCGCCGAGGAGTCCGCGAACGGCTCGCCGAAGTGGCGCGCGAGCTGCGGCAGGACGTCGGCGGCCACCGGTCGCACGACCTTCTCCGAGTGATCGCTGCCGACGTGCTGCGCGAGCTGGCGCGAGAAGGGAAGCTCGTCGAAGGCCCCTTCTTCGAAGCCGATCGAGAAGGTGCGCACCTGGCCGAACTCGCTCATCAGCGCCACGACGCCGCTGGAGTCGACGCCGCCCGAGAGGAACGCGCCGAGCGGCACCTCGCTCATCAGCCGGCAGCGCACGGCTTCGCGCAGCAGCGCGCGCAACTCGTCCGCAGCGTCCGCTTCGCTGATCTCCCGCTTCGGCCGATAGGACAGGTCCCAGTAGCGGCTCACCTCGACCTGGCCGTCGCGCAGCCGCAGGAAGTGCCCGGGCGGCACCTTCTTGACCCCGCGGAACGCCGAGCGGGGCGCGGGCACGTACTGGTAGGTCAGGTACAGGTGGATCGCCTCCAGGTCGGCCTCGGGCGCGAGGTCCGGCGCCTGCAGCAGCGCGCTCGGCTCGCTCGCGAAGCTGAGCCAGGTCTTGCCCTGGTGGTACCACAGCGGTTTTTTGCCGACCCGGTCGCGAGCCAGGATCAGCTCGCGCCTGCGGACGTCCCAGATCGCGAACGCGAACATCCCGACCAGCTTGCCGAGGATGTCCGTGCCGTACTGCTCGTAGCCGTGCAGCACGACCTCGGCATCGGACTTCGTGCGGAACACGTGCCCGAGCGCCAGCAGCTCCTCGCGCAGCTCGAGGTAGTTGTAGATCTCGCCGTTGAGCTCGATCCAGGCCGACTCGTCCTCGTTGGCGATCGGCTGATGGCCGCCCGCGACGTCGATGATGGACAGTCGCCGGAACGCGAAGCCGCAGGGGCCGAGCTGGAGGACGGACCCCTCGTCGGGCCCGCGGTGGAGCTGGGCGTCGCCCATCCGCCCCAGGACCCCCGGATCGGGATGGGGTCCCCTGGCGTCGAGCGCCACCTGTCCGGCAATTCCACACATCGGAGGTCCTCGGCCCGCACAAGCGCAGGGCCTGCGGATTCTCAGGCAGGCCTCGGGCGGGAGCAAGCCGGAGGTTTGTGGGCCTCGGAGGGTCCAGCTAAACTGAACTTTTGTCTCGGGTTGGTGGGCCGGCGGGGAAATGACTGATCGGGCGCAGAAGGTCTATCGCTGGGCGCTGGGTGGGCTGGCCCTTCTGGCGCTCGCCGTCGGGCAGACGGGGGTCCGCCGGTCGTTCGAGTTGCAGCCCTCCACGTTCCAGCCGGTCAAGGACTTGGCGTTCTCCGCCCCGCTCTCCCGGCCGGCCGTCTCGGCGGCCTCCGACTCCAACGACGATCCACAGCGTTCGTCGCTGATCCTGTTCGAGGATGGCCGGCCGCTCGGCCCGGCGCACTCGCTCCACGAGTCGATCTGGACGAAGGGGGGCGGGGCGTATTCCCACTGGGGCGACAGCGTCATCTTCTCGACCTCGGACAACTCCGACCCGCGCACCAACGGCCGGCGCTACGAAATCTCCGCGCGCGTGCCGCGCTCGGCTCTCTTCCGCGGTCTCGCCGTGGCGGCCGCCAGCGCCGCCCTGCTCGCCCTGCTCTGGCCCATGCGGGTCCGCGTGCGTGCCGCCTTGAGAGCGGGACTCGAGCCCGCGGGGTGGCTGCGGCGCGCTGGCCGGCTGGCGCTGGTCGCCGTGGCGCTCGCCCTGGCCCCGGACATCTCCACTTCCCCCGTCGCCGGCCTGACGGCCGTCGCCGCGATTGCCGGCCTCGCCGCCTACGCCGTGCGCGGGGCGTGGCGTTCCGAAGCCGCGCAGCCGCTGCCCGGCGCGTGGCCGTGGGTCTGTGCGGGCCTCTCCTTCATCGCGCCCGCGTACCTCCTGCAGTACCTGTCCACGCCGGTCGCCCCCGATTCCTTCAGCTACTGGATGCCCTGGGACCTGCTGGGCGTGCGCCTGATGACGACGCCCCCGATGCGGCCGCCGTTGCTGCCGGTGATCCATGCCCTGTTGGACGGGATCGGGGCGGAAGGGGGCGTGCTGATCGCCGGGCAGGTGATCCTGCGCGCCGTCGGGGTCCTGCTGGTCACGCGCGCGCTCGCGCGCCTGGACGCGTGGGTCGGCCTCGTGGGCGGACTGCTGCTGGCGCTGGACCCCGTGAGCGCGGGCCAGTCCCTGCAGTACCTGAGCGAGAGCGTCCACGCGTCGCTGTGGCTCGTCGTCCTGAGCCTGCTGCTGGAGATCCGCGGGCCGGCGAGGCCGCTGCCGCTCCTCTTCGGGGTCGTCCTCGGCATCGCGGGCATGGTGCGCACGATCGGGGCGCCGATCGCCGCCGCCAGCCTGGCCGCCGCTTCCGTCCTGGCGCGCTCGCGGACCTGGGTGGCGCGGACCGCGCTCGGCGTGCTGCTCGTGGTCGCGCCGGCCGCTGGCCTCAATTGGCTGCAGACGAGCCACGCCTGGGGCTCGCAGGGCCTGTACCTGGCTTTCCCGCTCTTCATCCAGAAGCAGTTCCTGGCGTCGAACGGCCCGGCCTCCCAGCGCATCCACCTCGACCTGGCCAGGTGCGGCCTGGAGGGTCTCGAGCAGCAGGTCGTGCTGAACAACTCGAACGAGAACATCCTGACCCGGTTCAATCCGTGCCTGGTCCGCGCCGCCGGCGGGGATCTCGGCCGCCTGGACCGCGACTACTCGCGGGCGTACCGCGAGGCCTGGCTCGCCCGCCCCTTCAGCTTCGCGTGGGCGACCGTGAAGGAGTCGCTGCTCTTCTTCGCCGAGCCGTTGTCGGCGGCCCTCTGGGCGGACCAGTCGTTCGCGACCCTGACCGACGTGGACGAGTTCTGCCAGCCGCGCGCGAACGAGGCCACGCGGGGTTTCCGCGCCTTCGTGTGCCCGCTTCCTTTCCCGGCCCCGGACCCCGACCTCTGGATCTTCCGCATCTCGCGGCTGACCCGCCACGTCTATCAGCCGTACCTGCACTTCACGGAGGCGCCCTGGTCGGCGATGCCGGCGCAGGCCGAAGCCGTCGGCCTCGCCGCGCTGGCCTGGATGGCCTGGCTCGCGTTCGTCGCGCGGCCGTCGCTGCGCCCCGCGGTGCTCCTGACCTCCCTGCTGCTCGTCCTGCACGCCGTGGGCACCGCCCTGGGACAGGCGTCGATGCTGCGCTACACCGCGCCGATGGCGCCGCTGTTCCTGATCCTGACTGCCGTTTCCGTGGCGACCGTCCTCGGCAGCCTCGGCTGCCGGGTGCCGGCGGCCCTGACGCCCGCCGCTGGCGCGCCGCGGGACCGCGGCCGCCGGGTCGTGGCGATCCTGGGTCCCGCCCTGCTCGCGGCGATGGCGACGGTGGTGTCGGTCGTGACGATCGAGGTCGGCCTGCGGCTCGTGGAGCGGATGGGCACCGCGCCCCCGCCTCCGCCGACGCTGCGCCGCGACCCGCGCCTCGGCTGGAACAGCATCCCGAGCGCGACGCCGCTGGGGGAGGGGCCGGACCAGATCCTGTTCGTCGGCGACAGCTTCACCCAGTCCTCGAGTTGGCCGCGCCAGGCGCTCGACCGGGTTCGCGCCGCCGGCCGGCCCACGTTCGGCGGCTGGAACCTCGGGGTGGCCGGGTACGGCACCACCCAGGAGTGGCTCAAGACCCGCGACTGGATCAGCCAGTCGGCGGTGCGGCCGCGCGCCCTCGTGCTGCTCGTCTACCCGTGGAACGACCTGCGCGACAACCTCGCCACGCCCTCGATCTACTACAACCACCAGACCCGGCAGCGGCCCTACTGGGTCAGGAACGGCGGGGACTGGACCCTCTCCACGCCGTTCTTCTGGCCCGACTTCCTCTACAACGCGAAGCTCACGGAACGCCTCGTCCGGTTGTACGACGCGCGCGACGCTCGACGCCACCAGGCGCGGAGGGTGGACGGCGCGGCGCTCTCGGGGGGCGACCTCCGCCTCGGCTACGCGGACCCCCGCTCCTGGGACCCGCTCTACCGGACCCAGGCCCAGGATCTCCCGTACGTGAGCGAAGCGTGGCTGAGCACCGAGCGGACGCTGGTCGAGCTCCGGGACCTCGCGCGAGCGGCCGGGGCGCCGCTGGTCGTGCTCGCCCTCGACAACGCGTTCACGGTGGACCAGGACGTGCTCGACCAGTGGGTGCCGCAGCGGGAGGGGTTCGACCCCTTGCTGCCGCTGGCCCGGATGGACGCGCTGACCCGCAAGCTGGGGATCGACTTCACCGACCTCCAGCCGCGGCTGCTGGCGCGCGCGCGGGCCGTGGGCGGCAAGATCTACAACGGGCCGCCCGGCAACCTGTCGGGGCACCTCGAGCCGCACGGCGACGAAGAAGTGGCGCGCGCCGCGGCCGAGGCCGTCCTGCGCGCGCTGTCGCGACCGGGAGGCGCCTGACAATGTGCGGCATCGTCGGCGTCGTCTTCGCGGATCCGCTGCGGCCGCCTTCGCCCGCGACCGAGGCGGCGCTGGCGCGCGCGGTCGACGTGATGTCCCACCGCGGCCCCGACGGGGAGGGCCGGGTGTCCGCGACCGGCATGGCGTTCGGGCACCGTCGGCTGTCGATCATCGACCTCGCCAGCGGCGGCCAGCCCATGCGCTACCAGCAGGGCCGGTACGTGATCACGTTCAACGGCGAGATCTACAACTACCGCCAGTTGCGCGACACCCTGCTGGGCCTCGGTCACGAGTTCGCGACGGCCAGCGACACCGAGGTGGTGCTGGCCGCGTACGCGCAGTGGGGCGAGGCGATGCCGGCGCGGCTGCGCGGCATCTTCGCGTTCGCGATCTGGGACTCGGTGGACCGCCGCGCTTTCCTGGCGAGGGATCACCTGGGCGTCAAGCCGCTGCTGTACCTCGAGCGCGCGGGCGAGTCGCTGGCCTTCGGCTCGGACCTGAAGAGCCTGCTCGTGCTCGGTGGCGATCGCCTCGGCATCGACCCGGAAGCGCTCTCCGACTACCTGGCGGCCGGCTATCCGCAGTCGAACCGCACGATCGTGCGCGAGGTGCGCCGCCTCGAGCCGGCGCAGTTCCTGGTCTACGAGCGGGGGCGAGCGCGGATCGGCTCCTACTGGGACCTGGCGGAGTGCTACCGCGCGCCCAGGATCCAGGGCCGCCTGCCCGAACTGGCGCTCGCCTTCGAGGAGAAGTTCGCCGACAGCGTGCGCGCGCAGATGGTCAGCGACGTGCCGGTCGGCGCGTTCCTCAGCGGGGGCCTGGACTCGTCCTCGGTGGTCGCCCAGATGCGCCGGCGGCAGCCGGGCGAGTTGTTCACGTTCAGCATGGGCTTCGCCGAGAAGACGTTCAGCGAGCTCGACCACGCGCGGGAAGTCGCCCATCACTTCGGCACTCGCCACGTCGAAGACGTCGCCAGCCCCGATCCCGTCGACTGGGCGGACTTCGCGTGGCGGATCGGCGAGCCGCTCGGCGACACGTCGCTGATCCCCACCTTCCTGGTCTCGGGGCTGGCTCGGCAGCACGTCAAGGTCGTGCTCAGCGGGGACGGCGCGGACGAGTGCCTCGCCGGCTACGACACGTACGTCGCCGACAAGCTCCATGGCGCCTACCGGTGGGTCCCCTCGCTGCTCCATCGCCACCTGATCACGCCGCTGGCCGCGCTGCTGCCACACTCGGGCCAGAAGGTCGGGCTCGATTACAAGATCCGGCAGTTCGTGCGGTTCGGCCAGGCCGCATTCCCCAGGGCCCACTTCGGATGGCGGGAACTGTTCGACGCGGAGGAGCGGCTCCAGCTCGGGACGGAGCCCGCGCACGCGCCGTGGGCGCACGTGGAGGCGACCATGGGCGAGCTGGCGGGCGCCTCGCGCCTCGACCAGACGCTGTACTCCGACACCAAGACGTGGCTTGCCAACGACATCCTGACCAAGGTGGACAGGGCGACGATGGCCGTGGGCCTCGAGGCGCGCGTGCCGTTCCTGGACCCGGATCTCGTGGAGTTCTGCGCGCGGCTGCCGGTGGAGGCCAAGATGAAGGGCTTTTCGAGGAAACGAGTGCTGAGAACGACAGCGACGAAAGACCTGCCGAAGTCGATCCTGGAGCGACCGAAGAGCGGCTTCAACGCGCCGGTCTCGCGCTGGCTGCGAGGCTCGCTCGGAGGCACGCTCGAGGACCTCGTCGGCCGCACGAAGCTGATCGACGGCCGCTCGCCGCGGCTCCGGCAGTTGATCCAGGAGCACGGTTCGGGCCTGCGGGACCACGGCTTCAAGCTGTGGTCGCTGACCGCCCTGCTGCTGTGGGAGCGCGAGGTCTGGGATCGCACGGCCGGGACCACGGCCGTGGGAGGAGCATGAACAAGCCGAACGCCGTATCCGACGGGGTGCCGCTGGGCAGCGATACGCTCTCGC
The DNA here is from genome assembly GCA_023701125.1 of Vicinamibacteria bacterium. Taxonomy (GTDB): domain Bacteria; phylum Acidobacteriota; class Vicinamibacteria; order Fen-336; family Fen-336; genus WYBL01. The sequence continues at coordinate 26,304 of JAMPXO010000048.1, forward strand.
CGTCGCTGCGCCACGCCACGAACTACTACGCCTGGATCGCCGAGCAGTTCCAGGCGACGCTCGGCCGCCGGGTGCTGGACATCGGCGGCGGGCTCGGGCCGCTGCTGGACCACGTCGTCGCCGAGTCGCGGGAGATCCTCTCCGTGGACCTCGACGCCGGCGCCGTCGAGGAGATCCGCGCGCGGTTCGTGGACCAGCCCTCGGTGACGTCGCGGGTGTGCAACATCCTCGACGACCAGGACCTGGCCGGCCTGATCGCGGCGAAGTTCGATTCGATCCTGTGCGTGAACGTGCTGGAGCACATCGAGGACGACGCCGCCGCGCTGCGGGCGATGGCCCGGGTGCTGCCCGCCGGGGGAGTGCTCAACCTGCTGGTGCCGGCCCACCCCTTCCTCTACGGCACGCCCGACTCGCTCGCGGGGCATCACCGGCGGTACCGGCGCCGGGACCTGACCCGGCTCGTCGAGCAGGCCGGCTTCTCGGTGCAGCGGGCCTACTTCTTCAACGGCTTCGGCGCCATTCCCTATTTCCTGAACGCGCGCATCCTGCGGCCCAAGAGCCTGTCTGGAGCGGTCGACACGCAGATAGTCGTGTACGATCGCTACTTCGTGCCGGTGCTGCGGAAACTGGAGCGCTGGGGCCGGCCCCCGTTCGGCCAGTCCCTCGTCGTCGTGGGTCAGAAAGCGTGACTGCCATCAAGCTAACCGTCCTGATTCCCGCCTACAACGAAGAGGCGGCGATCGCAGAAACGGCCCACCGCGTCCAGGCCGCTCTCGCGGCATCGGACGGCGCCGCCGAGATCATCGTCATCAACGACGGCTCGTCGGACGGGACCGGTGCGGCCGCCGCGGCGGCCGGGGTGAAGGTGCTCCACCACCCGATCAACGGCGGCTACGGCCGCGCGCTGAAGACGGGGGTCCGGGCCGCCACGGGGGACTGGATCGCGATCGTCGACGCGGACGGCTCGTACCCGATCGAGAAGCTGCCCGAGCTGCTGGCCGACGTGCCGGCCTTCGACATGGTCGTCGGCGCGCGCCAGGGGGCCAACTACAAGGGCTCCTTCATGAAGTGGCAGGGCCGCAAGGCGCTGACGGCGCTGGTCAAGTTCGTCACGGGCGTCGACGTCCCGGACGTCAACTCCGGGATGCGGGTGTTCCGCAAGAGCGTCGCGCTCGAGAACCTGGACCGCTTCAGCAACGGCTTCTCGTTCACGACGACGCTGACGCTTGCCATGTTCAACCAGGGCTACTTCGTGAAGTACGTGCCGATCCACTACGCGGCGCGCATCGGCAAGAGCAAGGTCCGGATGGGTCGCGACACGTTGCGCACGATCCAGATCCTGGTGATGGCGATCCTCGCCTACAACCCGATCAAGCTGTTCCTGGCGATCTGCGCCATGACGGCAGGGGTGGGCGTCCTCGGCGCCGGCTTCGTGACGTTCTCGCTGGGGCCGGGCGCCGGCGTGTTCCTGCTGACGCTGGTCGCGGCCAGCGTCGCGGTGCTGTTCGGCATGGGCCTCGTCTGCGATCTGCTGCGCCGCCCCTCGAAACCCGCCGAGCTCGAGCGACAGCGGGCGTGACCATGGCCACTTCGCGCGATTCGGCGTTGCGAGAGAAGTCGATCAGCGACTTCGGCGAGCAGTGGACCGAGTTCACCCGCAACGAGGGCTACTACGCTTCGGCCGAGCTGCTGCGCGACATCGTGGAGCCGCTGCTCCCGGTCTCCGCGGTGCGCGGCGCGCGGGTGGCGGACATCGGCAGCGGCACGGGCCGGATCGTCCGCATGCTCGCCGACGCGGGCGCCGCGAGCGTCGTGGGCGTCGAGCCGTCGGAAGCGTACGGCGTGCTCGTGAAGAACGTCGCGGACCTGGGAGAGCGCGTCACCTGCGTGCGTGGCAGGGGTGAGGCCCTGCCCGGCGACCAGGCCTACGACCTGGCGTTCTCGATCGGGGTGTTGCACCACATTCCCGATCCCGGGCCGGTGGTGCGCCGCATCCACGAGGCCCTCCGCCCCGGCGGCCGGGTCCTGATCTGGCTGTACGGCCTCGAGGGCAACGGGCTGTACCTGGCCGTGGCCCGGCCGCTGCGGGCCGTGACCCGGCACCTGCCGCACGGCCTGCTCAACGCCACCGTCCAGCTGCTGGACCTGCCGCTCCGCGCCTACATCGCAGCCTGCCGCCGCCTCGGTTCGCTGCCGCTGGCCGAGTACATGCGCGGGCACCTGGGCAAGCTCGACACTTACGCGCGGCGGCTCACCATCTACGACCAGCTCAACCCGGCGTGGGCGAAGTACTACTCGCGCAGCGAGGCGGAGGCCCTCCTCGCCGATGCGGGCTTCGTCGACGTCCGGAGCCATCACCGTCACGGATACAGCTGGACTGTCATCGGGACCCGGGCCTAGTCGCCCGTGATCCCGGGCCCGCGGATCGAACGGGCCTCTTGGAACTGTAGCGGCGCTTGATCACGAGAATCCTGAGGCGACTGAGAGCCGCCGCCACGGCGCTGGCCGGGGGCGAGCCGGAGAGGGCGCCCGCCGAGCCCGCCGCGAACGCCCGCCAGGCGCTGGCGGCGGCCCTGCCGTTGCCGCTGCTCGAGCTGCTGGCGCGCGGCCTCGAGCCCGAGCTGCCAGAGGTAGAGCGGTACCGGATCGCCGAGGGCCTCTCCACGGCCGTCTATCCCCAGTACAAGTTCAGCGAGTACGGACGCATCTTCCTCGACGACCGCGAGTTCCTCGCGGCGTACGAGCGGTTCATGGACGCCGGCAACTGGCACTCCCTCGACCGCAAGTACACCCTCGTCCAGTTGCTGAAGCTGGCGCTCGACCTGCCCGGAGACGTCGCGGAGTGCGGCGTGTACAAGGGGGGATCGGCCTGGCTGATGTGCCAGGCGATCCGGCCGGTCGGCAAGGTCAACCACCTGTTCGATTCGTTCGAGGGCCTGTCGCAGCCCGGCCCCGATGACGGGACCTACTGGAGCCCGGGCGGACTCCGCATCGACGAGAGCGTCGTGCGCCGGAACCTCGCCGAGTTCGACAACGTGGAGTTCCACAAGGGCTGGTTCCCCGCGCCTTTCGAGGCCGTGCGCGAGCGCCGCTTCGCGTTCGTCCACGTCGATGTCGACCTGTTCCAGCCGACCCTCGACGCGCTGGAGTTCTTCTACCCGCGCCTCGTTGAGGGCGGCGTGATGTTGTTCGACGACTACGGCTTCGTCACCTGCCCGGGAGCCCGCCTCGCCGTCGACCAGTTCTTCGAGAGCCGGCCCGAGCGGGTCGCCCTGCTGCCGACGGGCCAGGCCTTCGTCGTCAAGAAGGCCGAGCGCCCGTCCGCCGCGAGCTAGAGGGGACCTTCACCGGCCATGCTCAGCACCAAGCAGAAGATCGCGATCGCCCGCCTGGCCCAGGCCGTGGTGATGGCCGCCCGCCGCCTCGCAGGGCTGGGCGCGGAGACCCACGTGACGAGGAACGGCGCTCGCTTCGCGCTCGACCTGCGCGAGGGCATCGACTTCTCGATCTGGCTGCTCGGCACGTTCGAGCCGGAGACGGTGCGCTGCTATCAGCAACTGCTGCGGCCGGGGAACGTCGTGCTGGACATCGGGGCCAACGTCGGAGCGCACACCCTGTTCCTGGCCCGCGCCGTGGGCGAGACGGGGCGGGTGGTCGCGATCGAGCCCACCGATTACGCGTTCTCGAAGCTGTCCGCCAACTGCGCGCTCAACCCCGAGCTGGCGGAACGCATCCAGTGCGTGCAGGCGATGCTGGTGGCCTCGGAAGACGGCGCTCCGGAGACGCCGCGGCTGTACTCGAGCTGGCCGCTGGCGGAGGAGCGGGAACTCCACGGCATTCACCAGGGCCGGCTGATGACGACGTCGGGCGCCCGCGCCCGGACCCTCGACTCGGTCGCGCGCGAGCTGGCGCTGGACCGGGTCGACTGCATCAAGCTCGACATCGACGGCTTCGAGTGCGGGATGATCCGTGGCGCCGGCGAGGTGCTCGAGCGCTGGCACCCGACGATCGTCATGGAACTCGCTCCCTACGCGCTTCGCGAGCAGGGGGAGAGCCTGCACGCATTGCTCGGGCTGCTGGCCGGGCACGGCTACGCGCTGTTCGACATGGCGACGGGGGAGCCCCTGTCGCCGGACGCCGCCGTGCTCGAGGCCCGGATTCCGCAGGGCGCCAGCTGGAACGTGCTGGCGCGAGCGGCAGGTACCGTCTCGGCCTGACCTCAGCGCCCGGCGCTGTCGACGCGCGAGAGCGACGCGGCCTGGAAGAAGGGCTCCCGATCGGCCCGGCCCGTGCTGAAGGTTCCACAAACGGCGGCCCGGCCAGTGGGGCCGGGCTCGGTGCCGGGGGGCAGGACGAGCCACACGGCGAGCCCCGTCGACAGGTCGACCGTCGCCGTCAGCACGGCCCCGGGCCGTAGCCGCGCGGTGTCCGAGTTGAGGAAGTAGCCAAACGTCGGGCGCAGGTCGCGCCTGCGGACGCGGGTGGCCGGAGCCGTCGCGCTCGCGTCGTCCGTGATCGCCAGGTACGCGCCTTCCGGGATGTCGACCAGCAGCGCCCGCTCCCCCGCGGGGCAGCCGGGCAGCGGGGGCTTCGGGCCTCGCCCCGACCACATCAGGCCGATCGGGCCGAGCATCACGACGGCCGTCAGCCCCAGCGCCAGGTGTTGCGCCAGCGGGCCCGGGGCCGCGGACGGCACGGCCGCCTCGGGAGCGGCGGCCGACCGCGGACCGAAACGCCGGACCAGTTCCGCGAGGGCGGCGAACGGCACGGCGACGCCGGTCGCGGTCAACAACGCGACCAGCGGCATCGTCGCGGCGTAGACGCGGAGGCCGGCATCTCCGGGCGGCAGGAACGGAATCGACAGCAGGTGCCCGGCGGCGCCGAACAGCAGCACGCCGCTCATGGGCTTTCGGAAGCGCACGGCGCAGGCGATCAGCCCCAGAGCCGCCAGCGCGTAACACGTGGCCTGGAACTCGGGCGAGCGCACGCCGTCGACCACGAACGCGAAGGCGTGGTAGCGCGATCCGGTCAGGCCGAGGTACTCCTCCAACGCCCGGGCGCCGCCTTCGATCAGGCCCATGGGCCGCGCCTGGAACGCCTGCCACGCCAGCGCGTAGATCTCTCCGCCTTCCCGGGCCTCGGGGTGGTCCACCAACACCTGGTTCCAGCCCTTGCCGCCGACGACCAGCCCGTAGATCACGTACGAGAAGTTGGAGAACGCCTGTTGTTCGTTGGTCGGCCTGGCGAGGACCTTGACGAGGGCGAGGCTCAGCAGCGAGGCGACGAGCACCGACGCGAGCGCGCCGGCACCGATCCGCAGGCGAGCGGGACGGTGCCGGAACTCCCAGACGGCCGCAGCGACGAGCGCCGGCAGCACGAAGAAGGCGCCGGCTCGCGCCATCAGGGCCAGGGTCAGGAGCCCGAGGCCGACGCAGTAGCCGCGGGGGTCGTCCGTGCGCACGCCGCGCGCGATCGCCGCCAAAGCCAGGGCGCCCATCGCCAGCCCGAGGTTCTCGGTCAGCGTGGTGCCGAGGCCACCGTCGACCCGGTAGAACAGGAAGAGCAGCACGAGCGCGGCGGCCCCTGCGATCGGGCCGAGACTGGCCCGCCACTCGCGGGCGAGCAGGAACGCCGCGACGGCGTTGAGCAGCACCATCAGAGCGATGCTCAGTTGCAGGTTGCGGTCGGTGGCCGCCAGCAGGGTCGAGAGCAGGCCGACGAACAACGGTCGCCGCGACGACCAGCCGAGTGGCTCGCCCGACAGCAGGCGCAGGGCGTCGGCGTAGTAACCGCCGGCGTCCGAGGCCGGGAGCAGGCCGCCCACGGCGCTCGAGTGATTGACGACGTCCTGCCAGAGGGCCCGGAGCGGGAGCGCGAACAGGACCACGGCGATGGCCAGCGCGCCCACGGTGCCGAGCCAGCTCCTCCGGTACAGGAGCAGCGCCACCGGAACGCCCGCCCAGGTCAGGACCGGCAGCGTCAGGTGGTACGAGTCCGCCAGCAGCGACGGCGGCAACTCCACGAGCAGGGCCGCGGCGAACAGCGCGGGCACGACGGCCAGCGCGACGATCCGCAGCCCCCTGCCGCTCGGGCCCGGGGTCTCGAACGGCGCGTGGACCTGGTCCAGTGCCCGCGCGAGACGGGCGGAGCCGGAGGCGACGAGGTCGACCACGACCTGGCCCGCGAGCGCAAGGCCGGGCTGCGAGAGCGCTCGTCCGCCCCGCACCGCCAGCACCCCGGAGGTGAGAAGGGCGACGCTCCAGACGCCCAACTCGAAGACGGGGTCGACCCCGGTCCACTCCAGGCCCCACGTCGATCCCGCCGTGAAGGCGCAGGCGCCACCGCCGATGGCCGTCATCAGGGCCGTGGCCCGGCGCGGCAGGCTCGGGTCGGGGAGGAGCCACGGCCGCCACCGCCGGCTCGCGAGCAGGACGCAGGCGATCCATGCCCAGAGCACCGACATCGGCAGCGTGGCCGCCGTCTCGACGAGGTAGCGCCGCCCGTTGGCGCGTGGGTCGGTCCGGTCGGAGGACGAGAAATAGAGGACCTCGCCCCAGTGCGAGAAGCGCCCGCGGCCGTTTGCGCGAAGGCCCTCGTGCTCGGTGTGGGCCGGGCCGAGTGGCACGCCGTCCTCCAGCACGGAGGCCGCCGAGTGTCTCGGCCGCTCCGGGCTGTCCCCCTCTGCCGCGAGCAGGGGCAGCAGCCGCGAGGGCCGCATGGGCGCGACGAAACCCTCGCCCGCGTCGCGTCGAATCGACTCCGGGGCGAGGGGCTGCCGCTCGGGCACGCCCCACCCGAGGCCGCACACGATGGGGACCAGGCTGAACGCCAGCAACCGCGCCGCGCGCAGCACCCGTTGGCGCGCCTCGGCGGGCGCCAGCGGGGCGGCCGCGGTCATCCGCGCGGGCTCGCCGTCGCCGCGGTCGGGACGCGCCGCAGCACGATCGTCGCGAACATCGCGAGCTGCCCCATCAGCGGCTGGAGCGCGCGCTCCAGCCCGCGCCAGGCCCCGTAGCTCCAGCCGGGCATCAGGCTGCGCAGCGAGACGCCGCCCGAGACCAGGTAGCAAAACGGCATGCCGGGGCGGATCACCTCGATCCGCCACGCCGGGAACTCGCGCTCGAAGGTCGCGCGGTCGCGCTCGAACACGATCCAGGGCAGGGCGCCGTTGGCCCCCGACAGCGGCCCGGTGGTGGCGAACTCCCAGCGCGGGGCCTCCGGCAGGAACGGCTCGTGGTGGAAGCTGCCGTAGACGAAGCGCGACCAGGGCGTCACCCACGGCTCGACCAGCACCATCGCGCCGTCCTCGCGCACCGCTTCCGTCGCTTCCGCGAAGAAGCGGCGGACGTCCGGGACGTGGTGCAGCACGTCGGTCATCACGATCGCCCGCAGGCTGCGGGGAGCGAATGGCAGGTGGCAGCCGTCCAGCACCACGCTCATGTCGGGACAGTGGAAGATCTCGGAGCGGATCACGTCCGGCACGTGCTCGTGCAGGAAGCCGGCCCCGGAGCCGAGTTCCAGCACCCGCCCCGGCCCGGGCGGCAGGTGACGCGCGACGTCGGAGTACCACTCCTCGTAGATCCGCCGCAGGAACGGCTTGGTGGCGATCACCTGGCGCCGCACGTGAGTCGTGGCAGGAGAGTCGAGCGGCAGACCCCGGGTGAGCGGATTTTCGAGCAGTCGTTTGATCATGGGAGCCGGGCGCGAGCGGGCCGCAGGCCGAAATGTTAGCCTTTTTCCTTTCCTGGAGGGCCCTTGGGTTTCGGACGACCGGTCGCGTTTCCCCTCCTCCGAGAGCACGCGCGCCGGCCGTGGTCCGGGCACGCGATCTGCCTCGGCCGGGCGGACGTCCACTTCGGGCACGAGGCGCTGCTGAAGATGGCGGGGCTGACCGGCGCCCGCCTCGACCCGGGCGTGGCGCCGACGCCGTCGCACCGTGACGACCTGGCGGCCCGCGGCTGCATCTCGGACCGCAGCCTGTTCGCGGCGCTCGGCTTCGCCAGGCTGTCGACCCTCGACCTCAGCAACTTCGAAGGCGCGGAGATCCAGTTCGACCTCAACTCGGCGGAGTTGCCGGCGTCGCTCCAACAGGTCTGCGACGCGGTCTTCGACCACGGCACGATGGAGCACGTCTTCCACGTGCCCCACTTCTTCGCCAACGTGCACGGGATGCTGAAGGTCGGCGGCCGGGTCGTGCACTGCTCGCCCACCGCGAACTGGATCGACCACGGCTTCTACATGTTCTCGCCCACGTTGTTCCTCGACTTCTACGAGGCCAACGGCTGGCGGGTCCACGCGCTCGAGATCGTGCGCTTCGACCCGCAGAAGCAGGACGCCGAGACGCCCTTCTTCGCCCGCTACGAGCCGGGCGTGCGCATCCCGCCGCCGTCCGAGCACGAGTCCTTCCTGACGGTGTGCATCGCCGAGAAGCTGGAGCACAGCACCGCCGGGGTCGTGCCCCAGCAGGGCTATTACCGTCGCACCCCGGGCTGGCAGGAGGAGGCGGAACCCGAGGGCCTGACGACGCTGGCGCTGCGGCCACCGTTCCAGCCCGCGGGCGGCAACTGCTGGCTGGCCGACCTGAGCCGCCTCGCCGCGGACCGCGGCGACTCGATGACCGAGCCGCAGCGCTCGCCGCTGCGCGTGCTGGAGGACGGCACGCGACTGGGACCGGGGCACAGCGTCCACGACACGATCCGCACCACCGGCCGCGGCCGCTACAGCCACTGGGGCCAGACGCTCTACTTCTCGACGAGCGACAACTCCGACCCCAACTCGAACCGCCGCCGCTACGAGGTGAAGGTCCGCCCGGCCTGACCCGCGGGCCCCGGCGTCAGCCCTGCCGGGGTCCCTTGACGGCGACGTGGAGCAGCCGGCTCGCCCCGCCCATCACGCTGTCGATGTGGTTCAGGACCTGGTGGATGTGGAGCGGGACGATCTCCGGGCGACCCGGCA
>JAMPXO010000049.1 GCA_023701125.1 Vicinamibacteria bacterium
ACGACTGCATGCGCTGTGACGCGAACACGGCGTTGCCGCAGCGTTGGCCGAGGCCGAGGGTCCACTCGGTCACGGGCAGTGGGGTGCCGGCCAGGCCGTGACGGTCGGCCGCCTCGCGCAGCGAGACCAGCCACCCGGCCGTGGCGGAAAGCGGACCGGCGTGCCCGAGGGCGCGAACCGCAGAATCTCGCCGTTGGTGGTCACCGCTCCAGCAGCATCGTCCCCGGGTTGGTCAGGCTCCACGTGTACCAGAAGGTGTCGAAGCCCGACACTGGCTCGGCGGGGACGTCCCCACCGACGAAGCGCCGCTGCTTGATGTCGTAGCGAGCACCGGTGTCGCGGTCGATCCAGGCGCCATCGCGGAACTCGAAGCCCGCGGCCGAGCGGAAGGCGCGCGTCGCCTCGTGGAAGTCGGCACCGCGGGGCCGCTCCAGGAACAGGTGAAGGCCCGGGACCGAGAAGGCCGCGGCCTGGCCCTCGAACGCGGTGAACGGCACCGCGTAGGCCTTGCCGCCGTGCCAGAAGGCGTAGATCGGCGCCTTCGTCGGCAGCCGCCGGTCCTTCGCCTGCATCGCGCGGAAGCCCTTTTCCGACGCGAGGTAGTTGTCGTAGGGGTTGTTCTCGACGTGCTCGACGCCGTCGACCGAGAGCACCTGCGTCTGCGGGTGGCGTTTCACCCAGTCCGCGAAGCGGGCCTTCTCGCCGAGCGGCAGCTCCTGCAGGCGGGTGCCGCCGTAGGTTCCCGCCAGCGCGGTGCCGGTCATGATCGACCAGTACGAGTCGGTCTCCTTGTCCTGCATGACGAGGGCCGAGTGCAGCAGCCCGCCGGAGGGCTCGAAGCGCAGTTCACGATCACCGTATTGCCGGCCGTACACGACGGCCGCGTTGGCGAGCGGTCACCAGACGGCGGCGACGGGCCGCCCTCCGATCCGGTCGTTGACCACCTCGTGGCGGTTGAGCAGGTTGAGGCTGTAGGCGCGCGCCTCGCCGCCGAGCGCGACGCCCAGCACCCAGGCGTCGGCCGGGATGCGAGCGTCCGCGGCGGCCACGAACCGGGGCGCGTCGATGGCGGCGATGCGCCCGCGCGGCAGCAACTGGACGAAGTCGTCGGGCAGTTGGGATTGCGGCCCGGCAGCCACCAGCAGGGAGACGGCGAGCAGGCTGAGCATGAGCGCAGCCTACGCCGCGCCGTCGTGTTCCCGTGTTGGCCGCCTCACAGTTCCGCTCGGAAATGGGGGCTCGCGGCTCCACGTCGGCTCGTGGGCCAGGTCACGGGCGGCCGTGCCCGCGTGACGGCCACACACCAGGACGGCCCCCGCCGACCGAATATATGAACATGAACATCAGCACCAGCGGAAATTTTGGTTCGCTCGAGCAGTCCGCTTTCGGCTTCACCCCGTCGTGACAGCAGGGCTTCTCGCCCGCCGCCGATACCTAGGCGGTCGCATCCCGGAGACTCGGATGGCAGGTGTACACTTCTTTGCGTTGATGTGCACATTCTAGTCATTCGGGTTCGGTAGGCGGTGGGCGATGGGGGACCCTACGAGGCAGCGCGAACGGTCGCCCGCGGCAAGACTGTTCGTGTTCTCCACGGACGGGCAGCGTTACGCCGTCCCGCTGCTCGAAGTTGACCGGGTCCTGCCGATGGTCGCCGTGTCACCCCTGTCGGAGGCGCCGGACGTGGTCGAGGGCGTGGTCAACGTCCGTGGCGAGGTGGTTCCGGTGGTCGACGTGCGGCGTCGACTCGGGTTGCCCGCGCGGCAGCGGGGGCTGTCGGCGCGGCTGGTGCTGGTGCGCACGGCGCGGCGAGCCCTCGCGCTCGCGGTCGACAGCGCGGACGGCGTGAGCGAGTTCGACGCCTCGGCCGTCGCCTCGGCCGAGGCGCTGATCCCCGGCGCTCGTTACGTCGCGGGGATCGCCGCGCTGCCAGATGGCCTGCTGTTCATCCACGACCTCGACGCGTACCTCTCGCTCGACGACGAGCGGCGGCTGGACGCGGCGCTCGCCGAGGCCCGGACGTGAACCTCGCTCCCGGGGCCTGGTCGGAGGCGCGGGAACTGATCGCCCGCCGACTGGGGCTCCACTTCCCGGAAGGGCGCCAGGCCGACCTCGAACGTGGGCTGGCACGAGCCTTCGATGAGTCGGCCCTCAGGGAGCCCGCACAGTACCTCTCGTGGCTCGCCAGCGCGCCGGAGGGCGATCCCGGGCTGCGGCGGCTGGTGGCGGGCCTGACCGTGGGGGAGACCTACTTCTTCCGCGACGCCGCCAGCTTCGACGCCTTACGCGACGACGTGCTGCCCGAGCTGATCGAGAGGCGGCGCTCCCAGGGCAGCCGGCGCCTGCGGGTGTGGAGTGCCGCCTGCGCGACGGGCGAGGAGGCGTACTCGCTTGCCATCCTGCTCGATCGGTTGCTGCCCGATCGCGGGGATTGGAAGGTGACGATCCTCGCCACGGACATCCACGTCGGGGCGTTGGATGTGGCGCGTCGCGGGCTCTACCGCGAGTGGTCCTTCCGCCAGACGCCCGCGGACATCCGGGCCCGGTACTTCCGGGCCCACGGTAGCGACGCGTTCGAGATCGATCCGGCGATCCGCAGCGCGGTCGCCTTCGCTCCCCTGAACCTCGCCGCCGAGATCTACCCGGACCTGGTCACCAACACCACCGCCGTGGACCTCATCCTCTGTCGCAACGTCCTCATCTACTTCACGCGCGAGGCGCAGCAGCTGGTCGCCGCGCGACTCGGCCGCGCCTTGACCAGCGACGGCTGGCTGCTGGTGAGCGCCGTCGAAGCCTCGGCATCGCTGTTCGCGCCGCTGCTGCCGGTCAACGTCGCGGGCGTCACGTTCTATCGGCGGCCGAGCGGACGCGAGCCGGGGACGAAGCCCACCGACCAGCCAACCCGCGACCGTTCCGACGCGCTCCCGCCCGCGACCGCGACCGCCGTCATGCCGCCCGTGCCGCCCGCGGCGGTGGCTGTCGCCCAGGCGGTCAGCCCTCTGGAAGAGGCGCGCGCGCTGGCCGACGAGGGTCAGCTCGACGAGGCGCTGCGGCTGTGCCGCGCCGCCCTGGCGCACGACCGGCTCGACCTCGACGCGCACCTGCTGCTGGCCGCCGTTTGCCAGGAGACCGGTGAGATCCCGGCGGCCCTGGACGCGCTACGCGCCGCCGTTTACCTGGCGCCCGAGAGCGCGCTGGCGCATTTCCTGCTCGGCGCTCTGCTCCTGCGCTGCGAACAGCGCCGGCGTGGGGCGCTGTCCATGCAGACCGCGGTCAGGCTCTTGGCTCTGGTCCCGCCCGACGAACCGATCCTGGGTGCGGGAGGGGTGAGCGCCGGCCGCCTGCTCGAGGCGGCGCGCCAGCACCTGGAGGGCGCCGCGTGACGAACCAGCGCTCCGCGGTCGACTGGCAGGAGGCCAACGCCCGGCTCGAGCGCGTGCGACGCGCGCTCGAGGAACACGCGGAGCCCGCTCCGGAGCAGGTGGCGCGGGTGCTGAAGGAGAGGGCGCTGGCGTTGGCGCGCGCCCCGCAAGCCGCGGCTTCGTCGGAGGAGTCCCACGACGTGCTCGTGTTCGGCCTCGGAGCCGAGCGCTATGCGATCGCGCTCGCGGCGGTCGAGGCATTGGTCGCGCCCGGCGAGCTGACCTGGGTGCCTGGCCTGCCCGCGGTCTACCGCGGCGTCGCAAACCACCGCGGCCGCGTCGTCGCCATGATCGACCTTCGAGGCCTGCTCACGTCGACCTCGGAGGTCGCGGTGACCGCGGCCTGCAGGGCCGTGATGGTCGAGTGGGCGGACGCCTCGTTCGGGATCCTGGTCGACTCGGTTCACGGGGTCGCGGCGATGTCGCTTCACGGCCTCGCAGCCGCGCCCGCCGACTCGGGGCGGGGGCTGATCCAGGGCGTGACCCCGGACCTGATCGCCGTGGTGGACGTGGACGCCCTGGTGCGGCGACTTGTGATCGACGAGCCGGCGGCAGTACCAGGCGCCCCGGGGGGGGAACGATGAGTTGGACAGTGGGGCGGCGGATTGCGGCGGGCTACGCGGCAGTGCTGTTCCTGCTCGCGATCGTGGCGATCGTGGGCGTGTCCAGTCTGGATCGGGCGGTGTCGGCGCTGGGCACGGCGTTGCACGATCAGGAACGGTACCTGCTGGCCGTCGGGGCCGCCGACCGCGGCTCCGACTCGGCCACGGAGGGCTACCTCCGCTATTTGCTCACGAGCGAGGCCGAAGCCCTCGATCTTTGGAGGGCGGGGGCCGAGGACACTCGAAAGGCGATGGTCGAGCTCCGGGACCGCGCCGGTGCCGAGTCGCGGGAGGGCTGGGCCGAGGCGCTGGCGACGCTGGAGGCCTGGGGACAGGCGGCCGGGCGCGCGATCGCGGCGCAGAAGGCGGGACGCCACGAGGAGGCCTTGCGGCTGCGGGCGGAGGAGGTGACGCCGCTTCGCCAACAGCGCGACGCCCAGTTGGCGCGGCTCGTCGAGTTGGAGCGGCAGCGGACCCGCGAGCGCATCGAGTTGGCGACGGCCACGGCCTCGCGCGCCGCCTGGATCATGATCCTCGTCGGCGGTCTGGCCCTCGTCGTCGCCACCTCCGTCGCGGTCGGCCTGACCCGCTCGATCACCCGACCGCTGGGCGACACGATCGGCACCCTGGCCTCGGCGTGCGCCGAGATCCTGGCGGCGACCGCGCAACAGGCGGCGGGCACCGCCGAGGAGGCGGCTTCGGTCCAGGAGACCTCGACGACGGCAGACGAGCTCAAACAGACGGCGCAGGTCTCGACCCAGAAGGCGCGGGCCGTCACCGACGCCGTCCAACGCACGACCCAGGTCGCGCACGACGGGCGGCGGGCGGTGGAGGACAGCGTCCGCGGCATGCAGGAGACGAAGGCCCGGATGGAGGCGATCGCCGAGCGGGTGCTGACGCTCAGCGAACGGGCGCAAGCGATCGGGGAGATCATCGCCGCCGTCAACGACCTCGCCGAGCAGTCGAACCTGCTGGCGGTGAACGCGGCGATCGAGGCGGCCAAGGCCGGGGAGCAGGGCCGCGGCTTCGCCGTGGTCGCCGCCGAGGTGAAGAGCCTCGCCGAGCAGTCGAAGCAGGCGACCGCGCAGGTGCGGGCGATGCTCGGGGAGATCCAGCGCGCGACTCAGGCCGCGGTGATGGCCGCGGAGCAGGGCGTGAAGGCTTCGGAGGCGGGCGTCGGCGTCGCCACGCGCGCCGGCGAGGCGATCGAGCTGCTGGCCGGGAGCCTCGCCGAGTCGGCGCAAGCGGCGCAGCAGATCGCGGCGTCGGCGCAACAACAGTCGGCGGGAACGGAGCAGATCGCGACCGCGATGCGGAACATCGGCCAGGCTTCGACCCAGAACATGGCCGCCACCCGCCAGGTGGAACGGGCCGCCCAGGACCTGAACGAGCTGGCCGCGCGGTTGAAGGTGCTGGTGACGGCGGGCGGAGCCGCTTCATCCCGGCCCACGGCATAGCGTCGCCGGATCTCGGAAGGAGAGGGCATGCGTCGCTTCTCGAGCCTAGCAACCCGGAGCAAGCTGCTGCTGGGCTTCGGCCTGATGATCCTGCTGCTGGCGGCGGCCATCGCCACGGCCGCGAGCAGCATCACGGCGATCCAGCAGTCCCAGCAGCGGCTGTTCCACGAGGACTTCGCCGACGCCATCGACCTGCTGGCGCTGCGCGTCCACCAGAACGCCGTGCGCACCGACGTGCTGGCGATGATGGTCGCCCCCAATCGTGCGGAGCAGGGGCGGGCCCAGGCCGACATCAAGGAACGGAGCCGCGAGATCGACGAGATCACCCGCCGCCTGGTGAGCCGTCAGCGGACCGGCTCGCGGGCGCTTCCACAGCACGAGGAGATCGTGTCGGTCAGGGACGCCTACTTTCGGACGCGCGACGACGAGGTCGTCCCGCTGATCCAGGCGGGCAAGCTGGAACAGGCCAAGGAACTCGTCTTCGGCATTCAGGAGGAGCGCCAGACCAGGCTGCGCTCGATCACTCGGGAGGTCGGGGACGAAGCCGTGCGGGCCGCCCAGGCCCGGGTGCTCGAGTCCGAGGGCCGGGCGACCGCATCGCTGCGCACGTTCGCGCTGGTAGCCGCCCTCGCGTTGGTCGTCGCCGGCGCGATGGTCGTGCTGCTCGACCGCATGATCAGCCGGCCGCTGGTGGCGCTCGCGGCGCTGGCGCAGCGCGCGTCGAAGGGCGACTTGACCGTCACGCCGGTGGCGGACCCGCGAACCGACGAGGTCGGGGTCCTGAGCGAGAGCTTCCGCGACATGATCGAGTCACTCCGCGCGCTCAACCAGGAGATCCGCCATGGCGTGAACCTGCTGGGCGCCTCGGCCAGCGAGATTCTGGCGGCCACCACCCAGGTCGCCGCGGGGGCCGCGG
Source organism: Vicinamibacteria bacterium (assembly GCA_023701125.1). GTDB lineage: Bacteria > Acidobacteriota > Vicinamibacteria > Fen-336 > Fen-336 > WYBL01. The sequence continues at coordinate 6,395 of JAMPXO010000049.1, forward strand.
AGACAGCCACCGCGGTGAGTGAGACCTCGACCACGATCGAGGAGGTCCGGCAGACCGCGCAGGTCTCGAGCCAGAAGGCCCGCCACGTCTCCGACAGCGCCCAGAAGGCGGCCCAGATTGCGCAGGCCGGGAAGAAGTCCGTGGAGGAGGCGGTGCTCGGCATGAACCGGATCCAGGAGCAGATGGATTCGGTCGCCGGCAGCATCCTCGAGCTGAGCGAGCACAGCCAGTCGATCGGCGAGCTGGTCGCCACCGTCAAGGACCTGGCCGAGCAGTCCAACTTGCTGGCGGTCAACGCCGCGATCGAGGCGGCGAAGGCCGGCGAGCAGGGCCGTGGCTTCGCCGTGGTCGCGAGCGAGGTGCGCAGCCTCGCGGAGCAGTCCAAGCAGGCGACCGCGCAGGTCCGCGCGATCCTGGGCGCGATCCAGAAGGCGACCAGCGCCGCCGTGATGGCGACCGAGCAGGGCAGCAAGGCGGTGGCCGCGGGCGTTCGACAGTCGAGCCAGGCCGGGGAGGCGATCCGGGCGCTGGCGGACGGCGTCGCCGAGGCCGCCCAGGCCGCGACCCAGATCGCCGCCTCGAGCCAGCAACAGCTCGTCGGCACGGACCAGGTGGCGCAGGCGATGGAGAGCATCAAGCTGGCCACGACTCAGAACGCCGCCAGCACGAGGCAGGCCGAGGCGGCGGCCCAGGGCCTGCATGACCTGGGACACAAGCTGAAGCTGCTGGTCGAGCGTTATCAGGCGTGAGCGGCCTGGCGGTGACCGGGATTCACGTCCTCCTCGTCGAGGACAGTGCGACGCAGGCGGAAGCTCTGCGCACGCTGCTGACGGAGGCCGGCTTCGCCGTGACGGTGGCGGTCGACGGCGTCGCCGGTCTCGCCGCTGCTCGGCGCCACGCTCCGGCGATCGTGATCAGCGACATCGCGATGCCGGAGATGGACGGCTACGCGCTGTGTCAGGCGCTCAAGGCCGACCCGGTGCTGAGGGATACGCCCGTCATCCTGCTCACCTCGCTCGACGATCCCCGGGACCTGCTCCGGGGGTTGGAAAGCGGGGCCGACAACTTCGTCCGCAAGCCCTGCGACCTGGCCCACCTGGTGTTGCGCGTGCGCAGCCTGGTCGCCAATCGCGAACTGCGCGGCGGGGCCCGGACCCGGGTCGGCGTGGAGATCGAGGTCGGCGGCCGGCGGCACCTGATCACCGCGGAGCGCCAGCAACTGCTGGACCTGCTGGTCTCGACCTACGAGCAGGCGGTGGGGGTCGGCGAGGAGCTCCGCACGCGCGAGCGGGAGCTGACCCGCTCCCACCAGGTGCTGAAGGCCATCCATCGCATCGCCGAGAGACTCAACGCGGCGACGACCGAGCGGCAGGTCGCCGACGCCGCCCTGCAGGGCGCGCTGGAGCTCCCCGGCGTGCGCGCGGGCTGGATGGTGCTGCGGGTCGGCGCCAGCGGCTTCCGGGTCGCCGCGGCCCGCGGAATGCCGCCGGCGCTCGCGGCTCCTGGTGCCTTCGTCGGCGATTGCCGCTGCCGGCGGCTGTGCCTTTCGGGCGAGCTCGGTCGGACGACGAGCGTGCTCGAGTGCGAACGGCTGGAGCACGCCGAGGGCGACACGGGTGGCCTCCGTTGCCACGCCACGGTGCCGCTGTGGACGCCGAGGCGCACGCTCGGCGTCCTCAACCTCGCGGGGCCCGATCGCGGCGCCTTCGCGGACGACGACGTCGAACTGCTCAGTGGGGTCGGCAACCTGGTCGGCGTCGCACTCGAACGAGCCCAGCTCCTGGAGCGCCTGGAGGGTGAGGTCAGCCAGCGGACCGCGGAGTATCGCGAGATCCTGGAGAACTCGGTGGTCGGGATCTACCGCTCGACGCCCGAAGGCCGCTTCGCGATGGCCAACCCGATGATGGCCCGAATCCTCGGCTACGAGACGCCCGAGGAGCTGATCGCGAGCCTGACCGACGTGCAGCACCAGGTCTACGCCCAGCCCGGGCGTCGCCAGGAGTTCCTGCGCGCGATTGGCGAGCGCGGCGCCGTGCATGGGTTCGAGTCGCAGGCGGTGCGCAAGGACGGCAGCCGAATCTGGATCTCCGAGGACGCGCGACCGCTGCGCGACGCCGCGGGGAATCTCGTCGGCGTCGAGGGCATCGTCCTCGACGTCAGCGCCCGCAAGGCGGCGGAAGAGGACCGCGAGCGGCTGGTCGCGATCCTGGATGCGACGCCTGACTTCGTCGCCATCGCCGAACCGGGCGGACGGGTGTTGTACCTGAACCGCGCTGCGCGAGAGCGCCTGGCGCTCGGCCCGGACGACGACCTGGGCCCGCTCAGGGTCGGTGCCGGCCAACCCGAGTGGGTGCGGCGCCTGATCCTGGAGACCGCCCTGCCGGCCGCCATCCGACAGGGCACATGGCAGGGGGAGACGGCGTTCTTCGACGGCGGCGGCCACGAAGTGCCGTACTCCCAGGTCGTGCTCGCCCACAAGGGCTCCGATGGCGGCGTCGCATTCCTGTCGACGATCGGCCGCTGCCTCTCCGAGCAGAAGGCCCTCGAAGCGCAGCTCCGCCAGGCGCAGAAGATGGAGGCCATCGGCCAGCTCGCCGGCGGCGTGGCTCACGACTTCAACAACATCCTCGGCGTCATCACCGGCTTCGCGGGGATCCTGCTCGCGAGGCTGCCGCCGGCGGACCCCCTGTGCCGGCACGCCCAGGAAGTTGCGAACGCCGCTCAGCGCGGAGCCGGGCTCACCCGTCAGCTCTTGGCCTTCAGCCGCCAGCAGGCGCTCGCTCCTCGCGTGCTCGACCTCAACCCGGTCGTGTCGGGCATGGTGGCGATGCTGCGCCGCATCCTCGGCGAGGACGTGGACCTGTTGATGGCTCTCGCGCCCGACGTGCCGCTGGTGAGGGTCGACCCCGGCCAGGTGGAGCAGGTGCTGCTCAACCTGGCGGCCAACGCGCGCGACGCGATGCCGACGGGCGGGCGGCTGACGATCGAGACGGCCGACATCTATCTGGGAGAGGCCTACGCCCGGCGCCACGTCGAGGTGCGGGCCGGGCCCTACACGATGATCGCGGTGAGCGATTCGGGCCGCGGCATGGACGAGCAGACGCAGGCCCGGATCTTCGATCCCTTCTTCACGACCAAGGAGCCGGGAAAGGGGACGGGGCTGGGTCTGGCGACGGTGTACGGCATCGTCAAGCAGAGCGGCGGCCACATCTCGTTGTACAGCGAACCGGGAGTGGGGACGACTTTCAAGGTCTACCTGCCCCAGGTCGGGGAGGAGGCCGAGACAGCCGCCAGCGTGGAGGCGAGCGCCGAACTCGCACCGACCCTGGAGGCGCCGGGCGGCGCGGAGACCATCCTCGTCGTGGAGGACGAGCCGGCGCTGCGGGCCGTCATCCAGGAAGTCCTTGAAGACCACGGCTACACTGTCCTCGTCGCTGCGGATGGACTCGAGGCCCTGGCGGTGGCCGAGGCGGGCCTGCCGTCGCTCGACCTGCTGCTGACCGACGTCGTGATGCCCCGGCTGAACGGCCCCGACCTGTTCGCCCGCCTGGCTCGCTCGCGGCCCAGCCTGCTTTGTCTGTTCATGTCGGGGTACACGGGCCACGCGGCGCTGAACAACGGCGCGTTCCCGGGCGGCCACGGCTGGCTCGACAAACCCTTCACGCCCGACGGGCTGCTGCGCAAGGTCCGCGAGGCGCTCGACGCCCAGGCGAGGGAGAGCGCGTGACGATGGATCGCGACCGCCAGCTCCAGGCTCGACTGATGGCGACGTTTCGGGTGGAGGCCCTGGAGCACCTCCAGGCCCTGAACGCGAACCTGCAGGCACTCGACCGCGACCCCGCAGGAGGCCAGGCACCGGCCCTGCTGGAGGCCACGTTCCGCGCGATGCACACGCTCAAGGGCGCCGCTCGCTCGGTGAGCCAGGGCGAGGTCGAGGCCCTGTGCCACGCGAGCGAGTCGCTGCTCAGCAACCTGAAGCGGGGCCAGCTCCCGCTCACGCGGTCGGCGCTCGACCGCCTGCTGGAGGCCGTCGACGGCCTGACCCGCCTGCTCTCGGGCGCCGCAGGCGAGAGAGTGGACGAACCGGCCCACCGCTTGGAGCGACAAGCCACGGCACCTGCGACCAGCTCCCCGGAGGCGCCGAGCGACGCTGGCCCGGCCCCGCTCGCCGCGATCGCCCTCCCGCAGGTCTCCGCCGTGCGCGACAGCCTGCGGGTGGCGACGACGAGGTTGGAGGCGCTGACCCTTCGCTCGGAGGAACTCCTCGCTGCCAAGCTCGCGGCGGCGGAGAGGGCTCGCGAGGTGCTCGCGCTGGCAGACGGGCTCGAAGCGTGCCGGGCGACGCTGGGCCGCGCCCCCGCGGGCGTCGGCGCGACTGCGGATCGGCTTCAGGGCGGCACGATCGAGTCGGCGCTCCACGCCGCCGCCGCGCAGGCGCGGGAGCTACAGGCCCGACTCGCCCGCGATGCGCGGGCCACCGCCGTCGGCGTGGACGGGTTGTCCGAGGAGGTGCGGCGCCTGCGCATGACGCCGGCGGCCAGCGTGCTCGACGTGTTCCCGCCGATGGTGCGCGGCCTGGCCCGCGAGCAGGGCAAGGAGATCGAGTGGGTCGCCCAGGGGGCGGAGCACGAGGTCGACAGTCGAGTCCTGGAGGTGCTCAAGGACCCGCTGATCCACCTGGTCCGCAACGCCATCGATCACGGCATCGAGCCACCATCCGTACGCGCCTCCGCCGGTAAGGCCGCGCGCGGCCGGGTGACGGTGGCGATCGCCCCGTTGGAGGGCGGACAATTGGAGATCCGGGTCGACGACGATGGCGGCGGGATCGATCCGCGGCGGGTCCGCGAGGCCGCCGTGCGCGGTGGCCTGCTGGCCGCCACGAGCGGGGACCTCGCCGACGAGGCGGCGGCCGATCTCGCGTGCTGGTCCGGGCTGAGCACGAGCCCGATCATCACCGAGGTCTCCGGCCACGGCCTGGGCCTGGCGATCGTCAAGGAGCGCGTGGAAGGGCTGCGCGGAAGGCTGCTGCTCGAGTCGAGGGCCGGCCACGGGCTGACCGTCAGGATGCTCGTGCCTGCCAGCATCGCCACCTTCCGCGGCCTCCTCGTGCGCTGCGGCCTGCAGGCGTTCTTGCTGCCGATCGAGTCGGTGGAGCGCGTGATGCGCGTCGCGCCATCGCAGATCGAGCAGGTCGACGGCCGCGACGTCGTCCGCGCCGGCGGGGGTTTGGGGGCGGAGCCGCCTCCGTCCGGCGGCGTGAGCCCCCATGGGACCAGCGCCGGGGTCCCCCCGGCGCTGGAACGCGACGGGCAGCCGCTCTTCGTCGCCCGCCTCGCCGACCTGCTTCAGACGGACGCAGCGGAGGCGCCACCCGAGCCCGAGGGCCAGCGGCCCTGCGCCGTCGTCCGCTCGGAGCGGGGTCGCCTCGGCCTGATCGTCGACGAGATCCTCGGCGACCGCGAGGTGTTGCAGCGGGAGCTGTGTCCTCCGCTCCGACGCGTCCGCAGCGTCGCAGGGGCTGGGCTGCTGGGCAGTGGCCAATTGGTGCTGACCCTGCGGCCCTCCGACCTGCTCCGCGGCGCGGCGAGGCGCAACCTCGCGGTTCCGCCGACGCGTCCCGCCGGCGCGTCCCGCCCAGCGCCGAAACGGCGAGCTTCGCGGGTGCTGGTCGTCGACGACTCGATCACCACCCGCACGATGGAGCGGCACCTGCTGGAGGCGGCGGGCTACGAGGTGGTCGTCGCCGTCGACGGGATCGACGCCTGGACGCCGCTCAAGACCGGGCCGATCGACCTCGTGGTGTCCGACGTCGACATGCCGCGGATGGACGGCTTCGGCCTGACGGCCCGCATCCGCGCCGACCCGGAGCTGGCCGCGCTGCCCGTGGTGCTCGTCACCGCGCTCGAGTCGCGCGAGGACAAGGAGCGGGGCATCGAGGTCGGCGCCAACGCCTACGTGGTCAAGTCGAGCTTCGACCAGTCGAACCTGCTGGACATCATCCGGCGGCTGGTGTAGCCGATGATCCGGGTGCTGATCGCGGAGGACTCGGCGGCGACCCGCGAGTACCTCGTCTCCCTGCTCGACGCGGACCCGGCTCTGGGAGCCGCGGGCATCGCGCGGGACGGGATGGAGGCCGTGGAGCAGGCCGAACGGCTGCGGCCCGACGTGATCCTGATGGACGTCCACATGCCGCGGCTCAACGGCTTCGAGGCCACCCGCCTGATCATGGAGCGGGTGCCCACGCCGATCGTCGTCGTCAGCGCCAGCTACAGCCGGGACCAGGAGGCGCTGACGTTCGAGGCGTTGCGAGCGGGCGCCCTCGCGGTCGTCGAGAAGCCGCCGGGCCCCGACCATCCCGGCCAGCCGGAGAGCGCGCGCAAGCTGCGCGAGACGCTGCGGCTGATGGCCGAGGTCAAGGTCGTCCGTCGCTGGCCGAGGCGGGTCCACCCGGCGCCACCAGGACCGCCTCCGGTGTCGGCGGCGGCACCCGGCCGGCCGCTGCGGCTGGTCGCGATCGGCGCCTCGACCGGTGGACCGGCGGCGCTGTGCGAGATCCTCGAGGAGCTGCCCGGCGACCTCGAGGCCCCGATCCTCGTCGTCCAGCACATCGCGCCGGGTTTCACCCAGGGCCTCGTGGAGTGGCTCGACCAGGGCACGGAGCTCGTCGTCAAGCTGGCGCAGGACGGGGAACATGTACGCCCGGGAACGGTGTACGTCGCCCCGGAGGGCGCTCAGATGGGGATCACCGCCGCGGGCCGCATCCAGCTCGACGCGGATCCCGGAAGCGACGGCTTCCGGCCCTCGGCCTCGCATCTGCTGGCCGCGGTGACCAGGGCGTACGGGCGCAGCGCCCTGGGCGTGATCCTCACCGGCATGGGGCGCGACGGGGCGCAGGCCCTGCTGCACCTGCGCGAGGCCGGCGGCACCACGATCGCCCAGGACGAGGCCACCAGCGTCGTCTTCGGGATGCCCGGCGAGGCGGTTCGGCTGGGGGCCGCACAGTACGTCCTCTCGCCCGCGCGCATCGCCGAGACCATCCGTTTGCTCGTCGGCCCCGATTAGGATTCCAGGAGGAGCGCATGTCCGCGACCGGGAAGGCGGCGGCAGGTCCGGTGCTGATCGTGGAAGACAGCCCGACCCAGGCCGAGCGCCTGCGCTACGTACTCGAAGCGGCGGGCTTCGAGGTGGAGGTCGCAGCGAACGGCGCCCAGGGACTCGCCGCAGCCCGGGAGCACCATCCCGTCGCCGCCATTAGCGACATCGTGATGCCGGAGATGGACGGCTACGCGTTCTGCAAGGCGATCAAGGCGGACCCGGCGTTGCGCGACACGCCGGTCGTGCTGCTGACGTCGCTGGGGAGCCCGCTCGACGTCGTCAGGGGGCTGGAGTGCGGGGCCGACAACTTCATCCGCAAGCCCTACGACGGCGACTACCTCGTGTCGCGGCTGCGCCACGTGTTGGTGACCCGCGAGATCCGCCGCGGTGAGAAGACCCGGATCGGGGTCGAGATCGACCTGGGCGGCCAGCGCCACTTCATCACGTCCGAGCGCCAGCAGATGCTCGACCTGCTGATCTCGACCTACGAAGAAGCGGTCCACATCAACGCCGAGCTGCGCACTCGTGAGGCCGACCTGGCTCGCTCGTACCAGGCGCTCGAAGCGGTTCACCAGGTCGCCGAGGGGCTCAGCCGCTGTACGACCGAGAAAGAAGTCGTGGAGAGCGTGCTCGCGAGATCGCTCGGCCTGCCTGGCATCCGGGCGGGTTGGGTCTTCCTGCGCGATGCCCAGGGGGCCTTCTACACGGCGGCGGAGCGAGGCCTGCCGCCCGGCCTCGACGCGGTGGGCGCCTGGCGCACCGACTGCGAGTGCCGGCGCAAGCTGCTTTCGGGCGAACTGTGCGACGTCACCAACATCCTCCGCTGCGAGCGGCTGACGGCGGCTCAGGGTGCCGCAGAAGGCCTGCGCTATCACGCCACCATTCCGCTCAAGGTGGGGGATCGGGCCGTGGGCCTGCTCAACCTGGCGGCGCTCGACCCCGAGCCGCTGGACGAGGACGACGTCCAGATCCTCCGCGGCATCGGCAACCAGGTCGCCATCGCGCTGGAGCGGGCGCGGCTCTACGAGCACCTCGAGGACGAGGTCCGGCTCCGCACCGCGGCGCTCTCGGCGCGGGAGCGCCAGCAAGCGGCGGTGGCCGAGCTGGGTCGCGCCGCCCTGGCCGGGGCGAAGCCCGAGGTCGTGATCGAGCGCGCCGTCGACCTCGTGGCCCACACTCTGGAGATCGAGTACGTCAAGGTCCTGGAACTGCTGCCCGGCGGGGAGGCGCTCTCGTTGCGCGCGGGGGTCGGCTGGCGCGACGGCGCCGTCGGTCGGGCGATCGTTCGGCTGGCCGACTCCCAGGCCGGGTTCACGCTGCAGGGCGACCGATCGGTGATCATGGAGAGCGCCGCGCACGAACACCGATTCGGCCAAGCCGCGCTGCTCCGCGAGCACGGGGTCGAGAGCGGCCTCAGCGTGGTCATCCGGACCGGCAGTCGAGCGTGCGGCGTGCTCGGCGCTCACGCCCGCGGCGCGCGCACGTTCAGCCAGGACGACATCCACTTCCTGGAGGCGGTCGCCAACGTGATCGGCTCCGCCACCGAGCGCGCCGAGGCGCTGGCGGCGTTGCAGGCGAGTGAGGAGCGTTACCGGGCCCTTTTCGAGAGCGCGAACGACACCGTCTGCATGCTCGACGCCGAAGGCGCGTTCGTCTCGATCAACCCGGCCGGCGAGCGGATCACGGGCTACTCGCGCGAGGAGCTCGTCGGGTCGAGCGTCGAATCGCTCTGCGACCCCGAGCAGCGCCGCCTGCTCCACGAGCGGCTGCTCGGCCTGGCCGCTGGCGAAATCGACGCGACGGCTTTCGACCTCGAGATCGACGCCAGGGGAGGAGGCCGGGTTTCGCTCGACGTCAGCGCCCATGCCGTGCGGAGCGAGGGACGCCTGGCGCGGATCGAGGTCATCGCCCGCGACGTGACCGAGCGCAAGCGGCTCGAGGCCCAACTGCGGCAGGCGCAAAAGATGGACGGGATCGGCCGGCTCGCGGGCGGGGTCGCGCACGACTTCAACAACATGCTGGGAGCCATCACCGGCTACGCCGAGCTGCTCCGGCGCCGGCTCGAGGACGGGGACCCGCTCGCCCGCTATGCCGACCAGGTCCTGAGCGGGGCGGCCCGCGCCGCTGAGCTGACCCGCCAGCTCCTGGCCTTCAGCCGGCAACAGGCGCTGCGGCCGAAGATCGTCGACATCAACGCCGTGGTGGTCGAGATCGAACCGATGTTGCGCCGGCTGATCCGCGAGGACGTCGAGTTGCGGACGGTCCTGACGCCCGCGATCGGGTGGGTGAAGGCCGACCCGGGACAGCTCGGCCAGGTCATCCTCAACCTGGCCCTCAACGCCCGGGACGCGATGCCGCGCGGCGGCAGGATCACCCTCGAGAGCGCCAACGTGACGCTGGGCGAGGAGTACGGCCGGACCCACGCCAGCGTGCCGCCGGGTGCCTACACGCTGCTCGCCGTCAGCGACACCGGCGAGGGGATGGACGACAAGACGATGGCTCGCGTCTTCGAGCCCTTTTTCACGACCAAGGAGCAGGGCAAGGGCACCGGGCTCGGACTGTCCACCGTGTACGGCATCGTCAAGCAGAGCGGGGGCTTCATCTGGGTGTACAGCGAGCCCGGCCACGGCACGACCTTCAAGGTGTACCTGCCACAGGTGGAGCAGCCAGCGGCGGCCGGCGTCGAGGACAGCCCGCCCGCCCCACCCCAGGCGCTCCGCGGCTCGGAGACGATCCTCGTGGTTGAGGACGACGAGGCCCTCCGCACGCTGATCGCCGAGGTCCTCGAGGAAGGCGGATATCGCGTCCTCAGCGCGCGCGAAGGAACCCAGGCGCTGTCGCTGGCCGATGCGCTCGACGGTCACATTCACCTCGTGTTGACCGACATCGTGATGCCGCGGATGGGCGGCCGCGAGGTCGTCGAGCGGCTGCGCGCGGGCCGCCCTGGCATCCGCAGCGTGTACATGTCCGGCTACACCGGAAACACCGCGATCCACGACGGGCACCTGGCGAGCGGCCAGCCGTTCCTGCAGAAGCCCTTCAGTTCGGTGGAACTCCTCCGGAGGATCCGCGAGCAGCTCGCAGCGGCACCCTGAACCAGCGATGAGGCCGGCGGCGAGCAACAAGGGTGACGGCGAGCGGGCTGCGTCCCGCGGAGACGCCCGCGCCCGTGCCCGTGCGTGTTGGCCGCCTCACAGTTCGTTCAGAACGCGCGGCTGATGCCGAGGCTCAACACCGGCCCGGCGGGCCAGTTGCGACCGCTGACCGTGAAGGGGACCGCGAGCGAAGCGCCCCAGCCCGACCCGAAGGCGGCCGTCAGCGCCGGCTGCAGGTACACGGCCTCGCGCCGCAGCGAGGTGATCGGCAGCCCAAAGGCCCGGGCGTCGCGGCCGTGCAGACCGCGCGCGACGAAGCGCAGGCCAGCCCCGCGCGGCAGGCCCCAACCCGCCTCGGCCACCCAGAACCACTCGTCCCCGGGGTCGATCCCGCTGCGGTCGTTGGCACGGCGGGCCCGGTAGCCGCCCTGGGCCGAGACGTACCCGGGGCGCGGCCACAGCGAGCGGCCCAGCTCCAGGCTGATCTCGCCGTCCCACTGGCCTTCGCCGACGGGCACGATCTCGGCGTCGTTGGCGAAGTCGCCGGTCGGGGCCTTGATCCGCGCACCGACGGTGACGACCAGCGGCTCCATCGCCAGGTTCGCGCGCAGGCTGAGGCGCGTGTCCCCGATGCCCGTCGAGCGCCGGCCGGCGGCGAGGTCGTCGAAGTCGACCCGGAACAGCGCGCTCTGAACCCCGATCTCGAGCCGCGAGGTGAGCCCGTGGCTGACGTCCAGGAACAGCGCCTGGGTGCGGTTCTGGCCCTCGAAGAAGTAGGGAATGCGCTCGCCCGCGAGGAAGTACCGCTCGTCGGTCTGCTGGTGGTACAGGTTCAGCTCGATCCGGGTCCGCCCGTCCGGCTGGACCCAGGCGCCCGCCGCGGCAGGCTGGGCCGCGAGTGCCAGCCCGACCAAGGGCGCCCAAAGACGTCGTCTCCTGCTCATCGCGTCGTCGACCTCCGCCCCGCAAGCAGAGTAGGGGCCACGAACGACGCTGACTGTCGGAAGGCTCACAGAAGCCGCGGCCCTGGGTCCCTAACGTGGAAGGCGAAAGAAGGTGTCCGATGCGACCAATCCTCTTCGGCCTGGCGCTGCTCGCGCTGGCTGCGCCCAAGGTGGCGGGCCAGTCCTGTCTCGTGCCCAACAATCAACTCGTGTCCGGCGGACCGGGCAAGGACGGCATCCCGGCGCTGACGCGCCCGCGGACGATGGGTGCGGTCGAAGGAGCCACGGCCTGGGCGCCCGACACCCTCGTCCTGGGGGTGGTGATCGGCGGTGAAGCCCGGGCCTATCCGCACAACATCCTGTGGTGGCACGAGATCGTGAACGACGTTGTCGGTGGCCAGCCGATCGCGCTCAGCTACTGCCCGCTGACCGGCTCCGGCATGGTCTACGAGCCGCTCGTGCGCGATCGCGTCTCCGATTTCGGCGTCTCGGGCCTGCTCTTCGACAACAACCTCGTGCTCTACGACCGCAACCAGCCGGAGACGCTGTGGTCGCAGATGCGCGTCCAGGGCATCTGCGGTGCCGAGGCCGGCCGGAAGCCGCGCCTGTTACCGGTCACCCAGTCGACCTGGGCCGCGTGGCGGGCGTTGCACCCGGAGACCACGATCCTCCATCCCGATACGGGACACCGCCGCAGCTACTCGGTCTATCCCTACGGCACCTACGACCGGCTCGACGACAGCAGCCTGTTGTTCCCGCAGAGCTTCGTCGACCCGCGGCGGCCGATGAAGGAGCTGGTCTTCGGCTTCACCCAGGAGGGCGTGTCGCGGGCCTGGCCCTACGGCGCCCTGGGCGAGCGCGCCGCGATCAACGATCACGTCGGCGCGCGTGCGGTGCTGGTGGTTTGGGACCAGCAGGCGCAGATGGCGATCGGCTTCGATCGCACGGTCGGCGAGCAGACCTTCGAGTTCGAGCTGGAAGAGACGGGAGGCTTCCCCTTCCGGCTGCGCGATCGGCAGACCGGTTCGCTGTGGAGCCTCGACGGCCTGGCCGTCGAAGGCCCGCTGGCCGGCACCCTGTTGCCCCGCCTCGCCACCTTCTCCGCGATGTGGTTCGCGTGGGCCAGCTTCCACCGCGGCACCGAGCTCTACCTGCCCTGACGACGCCGTCGCCGGTGGCTGCGTCGGCGTTCTCTTCGGTTCCTGTGAGCGAGCCGACAGCTTCGGGGAGCGCGGCGCCACAGACTGCCGGCATGCAGATCGGGGGATGCGGTCTCGGCCTTCGCCGCGAGCACTACGAGGTGGTGCTCGCCGAGCGCCCACCCGTGGCCTGGTTCGAGGTGATCACCGAGAACTTCATGGTCGCCGGCGGACGCCCGCGACGCGTGCTCGAGCAGGTCCGCGCGTCGTACCCCGTCGCACTCCACGGCGTGTCGCTGTCGATCGGGTCCGCCGAGCCGCTGGACGCCGGCTACCTCGACCGGCTGGCCACGCTGGTCCGCGAGATCGAGCCGGCGCTCGTCTCCGACCACCTGTGCTGGACCCGGCTGGGCGGCCACAGCAGCCACGACCTGCTGCCGCTGCCGATGACCCGCGAGAGCGTCGAGCTGGTGGTGCGCCGCGTCGACCAGGTCCAGGAGTGGCTGGGTCGTCGCCTGCTGCTCGAGAACGTGTCGAGCTACGTGCGCTTCGCCCAGGACGAGATGACCGAGTGGGAGTTCGTCGCCGAGGTGGCCGAGCGCGCCGACTGCCACCTGCTGCTCGACGTCAACAACGTCTACGTCAACGCCCGCAACCACGGCTTCGACCCCGTCGCCTACCTGGACGGGTTGCCCGCTTCGCGGGTGCGGCAGATCCACCTTGCCGGCCACGAGGACCACGGCCACGTGGTGATCGACACTCACGACGCCGCCGTGCGTGACGAGGTGTGGGACCTGTATCGCGCCGCGGTCGGGCGTTTCGGTCCGGTGCCGACGCTGATCGAGCGCGACGCGCGGGTGCCGCCGCTGCCCGAGCTGCTCGCGGAAACCCGCGTCGCCGCGGAGATCCAGGCGGGGTTGCTTGCAGCTCGCTGACCCGACGTCCCTGCGCGAGACCCAGGCTTGTGTGCTCGCGGCGCTGCGGGCCGGCAGCGGAGCCGGCGAGGTGGAGGCGCTGCTGGCGCCGCCCGCGTTCGGCGACGTGGCCGCGCGCTGGCACGTCTACGAGAGCGGCTACACGGCGCGCTTCGTCGAGGCGCTGGAGAACGACTTCCCGGCCCTGCACCGCATCCTCGGCCAGGGCCCCTTCACCAGCCTGACCGTGCGCTACACCCGCGCCTGTGTGCCGCGCTGCTTCGACCTGGGCCGGCTCGGCGATCGGCTGGCCGTGTTCCTCGAGACCGACCCGCTGTCCCGCACGCTGCCGTTCCTGTCCGATCTCGCGCGGCTCGAGTGGGCGCTGGCCGAGGCCTTCGTGGCAGCGGAGGCGACGCCGCTGGGGCTCGCCGACCTGCACACCGCGGGCCTGGAGGCGGTGGCGGACTGGCCCCTCGGCCTGGCTCCGGGCGCGGCCGTGATCGCCTCGGCCTGGCCGCTGTGCGAGCTGTGGGCGATCCAGGCGGTGGCGGACGAGGCGATCGACCTGGACGTCACGGCCCGCCCGAGCGACGTGCTGGTGCGGCGCGCGGGCGACCGGGTCGTGCCGCTCGCACTGGAGCCGCCCGATGCCGCGCTGCTGACCGCGGTCGCCGCCGGCGCGCGCCTGGCCGACCTGGCCGCAGCGGCGGCCGATGCAGCGGCCGTCGACGACCTGGCCCTGCGCTTCCGCGCCTGGGTCGAAGCGGAAGTGATCGTGCGCCGCCCGGCGTCGCCCGACCAAGAGTTCTCGATGTAGTGAAGACGAGGAATGGAGGAGCGGAGATGAAGAGGACGATGGAGACCACCCCGAGCCGGAGGCTGTTGATCGCGTCGCTGGCGGGCGCCCTGGCGCTGCCGGCGCTGGCGGGCCCGAGCGCGCAGCCGGCGCCGGCTGCCGAGAAGGTCAAGTGCTACGGCGTCAACAAGTGCAAGGGCACCGGCGACTGCGGTGGCCCCGGCCACTCGTGCGCCAACCAGAACACCTGCAAGCGCCAGGGCTACGTCGAGATGGACAAGGACACCTGTCTGCGCCTCGACGGCGGCCGGCTGACGCCCAACGAAGAAGCGAAGAAGGACGGCGACAAGAAGTAGGCCTGGGGGAGCGGACCGCCCGCTGGCGCGGTCCGCTCGTGCCCCGTTCCGAGGAGCAAAAAGAAGATGAAGACTCGTATGGCCGCTGGCGTCCTGGCCCTGGCCGGGCTGTTGGCGGCGGGGCCCGCCGTCGGCGAGGCGCTGCCGCTCAAGATCGACGCCGAGCACTCGACGGTCGCCTTCAAGGTGCGTCACCTCTTCACCAGGGTGGCGGGGCAGTTCCGCAAGTTCGAGGGCACGATCGAGTTCGATCGCGCCAGCCTGGCCGCTTCCAAGGTCGCGGTCACGATCCAGGCCGACAGCATCGACACCAACGTCGAGGCCCGCGACAAGGACCTGCGCAGCCCGCGCTTCTTCGACGTCGCGAAGTTCCCGACCCTCACCTTCGTGAGCACCGGCATCACCGGCGTCGCTGGCCAGCGCGGGCAGATCCGCGGCACCCTCACCATGCACGGCGTGTCCCGCGACGTCGTGCTCGCCACCGAGTTCCTGGGTGCCGGCAAGGACCCGTGGGGCAACACCCGCTACGGCTTCCAGGCCGTCACCACCGTCAACCGCAAGGACTTCGGCATGGCCTGGAACGAGGTGATCGAGGCCGGCGGCGTGCTGGTCGGCGACGAAGTGGAGATCGTCCTCGACGTCGAAGCCGTTCCGGCACGCTGATCTCCACAGCGATGACCATCGAGGAAGTTCGCTCCTGGCCGGCTGCTTCGACCGACTTTCCCTACGACGTCGAGGCGATCGTCGGCGAAGGCGGGATGGGCGTCGTGTACCGGGCGGTCGAACCGGCGCTGGGCCGCTTCGTCGCGGTCAAGCGCCTGCGCTCCGAGCTGCTCGGGGCCGACCCCGAGGCCGCCGCCGACGCGCGCCAGCGCTTCCTGCGCGAGGCGCGGGCGGCGGCGGCCCTGTCCCACCCGGGCGTGGCGACCATCTACCGGGTGGGTGAGGACGCGAGCGGTCCGTGGATCGCGATGGAGTGGCTCGACGGCGACTCGCTCGAGTCGCTGATCGCGCACCGGCGGCTCTCGGCGCGGGTGGCCGTGCTGCACGTCGTGGCGCTGCTCGAGGCGCTCGACGCCGCCCACCAGGCGGGGGTCGTCCACCGCGACATCAAGCCCGCCAACCTGATCGTGCTGAAGGACGGCCGGCTCAAGGTCACCGACTTCGGCATCGCCCGCCTGCGCGGCGGCGACATGTTCAAGACCCAGGCCGGCGTCGTGCTCGCTTCGCCCCGCTTCGCTTCGCCCGAGCAGATGCTGGGAGACGAGGTCGACGGCCGCTCCGACCTGTTCTCGACGGGGGTCGTGCTGTACCTGGCGTTGACGGGCGAGCATCCCTTCCCGGGCCGCGACTACGTCGAGGTCGTGGGCGCCTTGATGAAGGGTGAGCCGCTGCCGCCTTCGGCCCATGCCCCGGCCCTGCCGCCGGCGCTCGACGCGATCGTGCTCAAGGCGCTGGCCCGCGAGCGGGACTCGCGCTACGCCACCGGCGCGGAGATGGCCGCCGCGCTGCGCGAGCTGCTGCCGCAGCTCGACGCCGTGCCGGGCCCGGCCGCGGTCGCGGGCCCCACCTCGTCGACCGTCACCAGCCCGCGCGCGTCGGCGACCACGATGCTGTCGACGACCCAACTGCGCGGCCTGCCCAACGAGTCGGCCCAGCTCGTCGCCCGTGTCATCTCGTCGTGGCCGGCGCGCGACCTCGGCCGCCAGCCCGTGACGGCGACCCTGGAGCGGCTGCTGGAGCCGCCGCTGCACGCCGAGCCGTTCGCGGGAGCGGTGGTGTTCGGGCGCACCTTCGTGCTGGTCGACGGCGGTCGCGTCGTCGACGCCTTCGACCCCTTCGCGCGGCGCACAGGCGACGACGCGCTGGCCGCGCTGCCCGCCGAGGCGACCTGCACGATCCACACCCTCGCCTCCGACCTGCAGCCGGCGATCCTGGCCCTGTTCTCGACCCTGCTGCGCCCGCCGCGGGTGCGCCAGGCCGGGCTCGACTCGGCGTTCGTCAACCTGCCGGCGCTGGCCCAGAAGCTCACGGACGAACGCTTCGCCGGGCTGTTGCGCCTGCGCCGCGGCGAGGCCTTCGCCTTCGTGTTCCTGGCGGACGGGGCGGTGCCCGCCTCGGTCTTCACCGCGGGCTGGGACGACTGTCCGCTCGAGCGGCCGTGGCAGGACTGGATCGGCAGCGTCGGCGTGCAGGCCAGCGTGGAGGAGCGGAACCCGGCCTCGTTGCTCTTCACCTGGCGGCGGGATTTCCGCGACGCGGCGGTGGCCGTGGCGCCGGGGCAGTCCCCGGCCGCCCGCCTCTCCGCGCCGCGAGCGGACGGCCCCGCGGTCGAAGGCGATCCGGCCTGGCGGCTGCTGCGTTACCTGCTCGAGGACCTGTCGCCGTGGCTGCGCGAGCGCGGCCGCGCCGAGCGCTGGAAGTACCTCGTCGAGTGGCTGGGCGACGTGCGCGCGGCGCTGCTCCACCACGACCTCGAGCAGCCCGGCGGCGCCGGGCGCGACAACTTCGACCTCGTCACCTTCGACGACAAGGGCAAGGTGCTGCACCTCGCCCACCTCGAGACGCGGGTCACCCGCCAGGACCTGACCGACTTCGTCGCCCACGTCACGGCGGCCAAGAAGGCGCGGATTCGCGGCGGCGACGTGGGTGCGGCCGTGCTGGTCGCCTCGTCGTTCGACCCGGCGGCGATCACGGCCTATCGCCGCAACGAGCTCGGCGAGGCCTCCGGCGGCTGGGGCATCGAAGAGGCGCTGACCCGCTACGAGGGCTTCGTCCGCATCGGCCCGCGCCGCGGCTTCCACCTGTTGCTGGTGACCGACACCGGCAACGGCTTCGAGCCGATCCTGCCGGCCTGAGTCGTCACGTCTGCGGTGGTGAACCGCTTCACAGACAGCACCGGCGACGGCCCCCAGACTGGGGTCGATGAAAGGAGCGCCCGCGACGACGGGGAAGCGGCGGCGATGGCTGATCGCGTTCGGCCTGGCTGCGCTCGCGCTGGCGCTGACGGCCGGCCGCTCGGCGCTCGCCACCCGCTGCCCGCTGGACGACCTGTCCGCGCGCAGCGCGGAGGCCGGTCCCGAGGGCATGCTCGCGCTGGGGCTCGGCTACGTCGCGCTGTCGCTGACGCTGATTCCCGGCGTGGGCCTCACCGTCCTCTTCGGCGGGCTGTTCGGGTTCTGGCGTGGCGTCGCCCTGGCCTCGGTGTCGTCGACGACCGCGGCGCTGCTCGCGTTCGCGATCTCGCGCCACCTCGCGCGCGAACGGCTGGCCCGATTCGCCGCTCGCCGCCCGCGCTTCCAGGCCTTCGACCGCGCGATCGCGCGCGGCGGCTGGCGGGTCGTGGCGCTGTTCCGGCTGTCGCCGGCGCTGCCGTTCAGCCTCGGCAACTACCTGTTCGGCCTGACCGCGATCCCGTTCGTGCCGTACGCGATCACCACCTGGTTGTTCATGCTGCCGGGCACGCTTTTCTACGTGTCGCTCGGCGCAGCCGGCCACGCGGCGCTCCACGGCGGGCTCTCGCCCGCCCAGTGGGCGTGGCAGATCCTCGGCGTGGCCGCGACGCTCGCCGTCACCCTCTACCTCGGTGCGCTGGCCCGGCGCGCCCTCGTCGCGGTCGAACCCCGGGCCTTCAGCGAGGACTCCGAAAAGTGACCGACTCGACCGACGCGCTGCTCGCCCGCATCGCCGCCCTGGCGCCCGCGGACCCCCACAACCGCCGGCTGCTTTCGCACGTCCACCCGCCCGCCTGGGCGAACCCGCAGCCCGCAGAGGTCTACAACCTGGTCGTCGTCGGTGCGGGGACCGCGGGGCTCGTCGCCGCCGCCGGCGCGGCGGGCCTCGGGGCCCGCGTGGCCCTGGTCGAGCGCGACCTGATGGGCGGGGACTGCCTCAACGTCGGCTGCGTGCCGTCCAAGGCCCTGCTGCGCGCGGCGCGCGCGATCGCGGAGGTGAAGGCCGCCGGCCTGTTCGGGATCGAAGGCGTCGACGGCGCCGTCGTCGACTTCCCGAAGGTGATGGAGCGGCTGCGGCGGCTGCGGGCGGACATCGCGCCGCACGACTCGGCGGAGCGCTTCCGCTCGCTGGGCATCGACGTGTTCCTGGGCGACGGCCGCTTCACCGGACGCGATCGGGTCGAGGTGGCAGGGCGCACGCTGCGCTTCCGTCGGGCCCTGATCGCGACCGGCGGCCGCGCCAAGGCCCCGGACCTGCCGGGCCTGGCGGCGTCGCGGGCGCTGACCAACGAGACGGTGTTTTCGCTGACCGCGCTGCCGCGCCGGCTGCTGGTGATCGGCGGCGGCCCGATCGGCTGCGAGCTGGCGCAGGCGTTCGCCCGCTTCGGCTCGCAGGTCACGCTCGTGCAGAGCGCGGCCCAGGTCCTCGACCGCGAGGACCCGGAGGCGGCCGCGCTGGTGGCGGCGGCGCTGCGGCAGGACGGCGTGGAACTGGTGACCGGCGCGGCCGTCCAGGCCGTGTCGCGCGATGCCTCCGGCTGCCACGTGAAGGTGAAGACCGCGGCGGGCGAGCAGGCCCTGCACGCGGAGGAGGTGCTGGTCGCCGTCGGCCGGGCTCCCAACATCGAGGACCTGGGCCTGGAGGCCGCCGGCGTCGCGCATGCGCCGACCGGGGTGACCGTGGACGACTTCCTGCGCACCACCAACCCGGCGATCTACGCCTCGGGCGACGTGTGCTCGCGCTTCAAGTTCACCCACGCCGCCGACGCGCTGTCGCGGATCGTGCTGCGCAACGCCTTGTTCTTCGGCCGCGAGCGGGCCAGCGCGCTGACCATCCCGTGGTGCACCTACACCAGCCCGGAGCTGGCCCACGTCGGCCTGACGGAGTCCGATGCGCTCGCGGCGGGCCACGCCTGCCAGGCGATCCGCGTCCCGCTCGAGCAGGTCGATCGCGCCCGTCTCGACGGCGACACGGGCCTGCTCAAGGTCGTGGTGGCCGCCGGCAGCGACCGCATCCTCGGCGCCACGCTGGTGGCGCCCGACGCCGGCAACATGATCTCCGAGCTGACGCTGGCGATGACGGCCGGCGTGGGCCTCGGCACGATCGCCCGCACGATCCACCCGTACCCGACCCAGGGCGAGGTGATCAAACGCGCGGCCGACGCCTGGAACAAGACGCGGCTGACCCCGCGCGTGAAGCAGATGATGAACGGGCTGCTGGCCTGGCGGCGGTGAGCGCCGCGCCGCGCCTGGTGCTGGTCGGGGGTGGCCACGCCCACGTCGAGGTGCTGCGGCAGTTCGCGCTGGAGCGACCGGCGGCGGCGCTGATCGTCGTCCTCGATGCCGCCTGGAGCTTGTACTCGGGCATGGTCCCCGGTGTCATCGGCGGCCGTTGGGCGCGCGAGGACGTCGCCATCGACGTCGTCCGGCTGGCGCTGCGAGCGGGCGCGCAGGTGCTGCACGGCCGCCTCGAGCGGGTGGACACCGCGCGTCGCGCGGTTCAGCTCGTGGATGGACGTGCGATCGACTACGACCGGCTCTCGATCAACGTCGGCTGCGAGTCCGCGGGCAGCGAGCAGCCCGGGGTGGTCGAGCACGCGGCCACCGTGCGACCGCTGGGGGCGTTCCTCGAACGCGTCCGCAGCGGCGCCCGGGGCCGGGTGGTCGTGGTCGGCGGTGGCGCGGCCGGCGTCGAGTTGGCGTTCGCGCTGCGCCACCGGCCCGGCGTCGACAGCGTGCACCTGGTCTCGGCGAGCCGGACCCTGATGCCGGACCGGCCGCCTGCCGTCGCCGTCAAGCTGGCGCGGGCCGCCGTCGCCGCCGGTGTCGTCCACGTCGGCGGGCGGCGCGCCGTGGCGGCCGAGCCGCGCCAGCTCGTGCTGGAAGGCGGCGACCGGTTGCCGTTCGACCTGCTGGTGTGGGCCGGCGGCGCGCGTCCCCACCGTGCCATCGCCGCCTCGGATCTGGCAGGCGGGGCCGGCGTCGTGCCGACCCGCTCCACGCTGCAGGTCGTCGGCCATGACGACGTGTTCGCGGCCGGCGACTGCGCTGGCCTCGTCGGCCGACCCCTGCTCCCGCGGGCGGGCGTCTACGCCGTGCGCCAGGGGCCGATTCTCGCCGCCAACCTGCGGGCAGCAGTCACGGCCGGGCCGCTGGCCGAGTTCATCCCGCAGTCGGACTTCCTCCGCCTCGTCGATCTCGGCGACGGCACGGCCCTCGCTTCCCGCGGGGCATGGAGTTACCACGGCCGAGCGGCGCTGAGGCTCAAGGACTGGATCGATCGCCGCTTCGTGGAGCGCTATCGCTAGCCCGAGCCGCTGCTGCGGAACCGGCGCCGCCGTCCCGTCGAGTCCGATCCGTTGAGCGGCGCGAGGGAACGGCGGCACTTTGTAGAATCCCAGACACCACGAGGGGCCTGGGGTCGAGCCCATCCGGGGCGCTGTCCTCTACTTGGAGGCCTGCGGCTTCTTGGCGCAGCGGCAGTCCTTCCCGCAGTTACACTTGCCGCCCTTGTCGCATTCGCACTTCATCTCGCCACACGCGTTGCATTTCATCTTCGTCCTCCACCGGAAGTTCGTACGGGTGTCCTTTGGCCTGTGCAAGGCAGGTGCCACCAGCCGGTCGTGGCGCGGCGTTTGCTGTGTGGTGTGACCGTGATCATCTCCGTCACGCTCAATCCAGCCGTGGACCAGACGGCCTGGGTCGACAGGCTCGAGCCCGGCAGCGTCCACCGCGTCCGGGAGACCCACATCGACCCCGCGGGCAAGGGCATCAACGTGTCGCGCATGGCGCATCGCCTCGGCTGGCCGACCCTCGCCTTCGGCTTTCTCGCCGGTGACGTGGGGAACATCGTCCGCAAGGCGCTCGAGCAGGAGGGTGTGCCGGCCCACTTCGTGCCCGTGCCCGGCCAGACCCGGATCAACGTGACCGTCGTCGAGGGGCCAGGGACGGCCACCAGCTTCTATGGTCCGGGACCCGCGGCGCCGGCCGAGGCGCTGGCGTCGCTGGAGGGCCTGGTCCGCTTCTGGCTTCAGGCCGGGCGCGTCCTGGTCCTGGCCGGCAGCCTCCCGTCCGGAGTGCCGCCGGACGTCTATGCGCGGCTCACGCGCGCCGCAGGCGAGCGCGGAGTGAAGGTCTTTCTCGACGCGGACGGCGAGCCGCTGCGGCTGGGGCTCGCCGCCGGACCGAGCCTGATCAAGCCCAACGTGGCGGAGGCCGAGCGCCTGCTCGGCCGCTCGCTTCCCGACGAGGTCGCGATCCTGGCCGCAGCGCGCGAGCTGGTGGGCCGCGGGGTGGAGACCGTGATCATCTCGATGGGCGGGCGGGGCGCCGTCTGCGCTCAGGCCGCCCGCGCCTGGCGCATCCATCCACCCGACGTGAAGCGGCTGAGCACGGTCGGGTCGGGAGACGCCATGGTGGCCGGGCTCGCGGTCGCGCTGGCGCGGGGCGAGGACCTCGTGCGCGGTCTCGCGCTCGGGACCGCCGCCGGCGCGGCCACCGCGATGTCGGAGGGGACGGCGCTCGGGACGGCCGACGACGTGGCCGCTCTCCTGCCGCGGGTGCGCATCGAGCAGATGTCGTAGAGGACGACCGGCCGCCCGACTTCCTGCGCACGACCGGCCGACATCGCCCGCTCGGTTCTGTGAGCGAACCGACATGCGCCCGGGCAGCGAACTGAGATCATGTCGCCCAGCTCGAGGAGTGAACGCATGGGCCATGTCTTCTGGATACGCCGGTTTCTGACGGTCTTCGCCGGCGCGTTCGTGGTGATCGCCGCCGCGCAGCTCCTCAAGGGGCGCGCGATGGAAGACGCCGCATGGCACGCGTCGCTGTGGGCCGCCGCGGCCGCCGCGGTCTTCACCGCGTCCCGGCTGTACCAGTCCCGCCGCGGCCAGCACTGCGCGATCTGCAAGGACACGCCCGAGATGCTGGACCACGACCACCTGACGCAGCGGTGAACCCCTCACTCGCGGCGTGGCGCGCCGCCGGCTCGTATTTCGTGCATGCCGGGCAGCGCCACTTCGTGCGCCGCGGCGGCTCGGGAACGCCCGTGCTGCTGATCCACGGCTATCCGACGAGTTCCTGGGACTGGCACCGGATCTGGGATTCGCTGACGGCGCACCACACGGTGATCGCGGCGGACATGCTGGGCATGGGCTTCGCGGACAAGCCCCGCGACCACCGCTACGGCGTGTTCGATCACGCGGACATGCACGAGGCCCTGCTGCGGGACCTCGGCGTCGGCTGCGTCCACGTCGTGGCCCATGATCTCGGGGTCAGCGTCGCGCAGGAGCTGCTGGCGCGGCAGTCGGCGGGCGCGTCCACGACCACGATCGCGTCCGTGGTGTTCCTGAACGGCGGGCTGTTTGCGGAGTGCTACCGGCCGCGCCTGATCCAGCGGCTGCTCTGCTCGCCGGTGGGCGGCCTGATCGGGCCGCGCATTCCGCGGCGCGCCTTCGACAGCTCCCTGCGCGAGTTGTTCGGCCCCGGGACTCAGCCCGACGACGCGGACCTGGCGGCGATGTGGGAACTCGTGAACCACGCCCAGGGCCGCCGCGTCACGCACCGGGTCGGCCGCTTCGTGTTCGATCGCGTCACCCATCGCGACCGGCTGGTGGCTCCGCTGATCGCCGGGGTGGTGCCGATGCGGCTGATCAACGGCTCGCGCGATCCCAACTCTGGCGCCCACATGGCGCGGCGCTATCGCGAGCTGGTGCCCGACCCGGACGTGATCGACCTCGCGGAGATCGGCCACTGGCCGCAACTCGAAGCCCCCGGCGAGGTCGCCGCCGCGATCCACGAGTTCCTTCGGCTGTCGGCGTCTTTGAAGTGAGGGATACCCATCTGGCTCGGATCTTTCTCATCGTCGGCCCCGTGGGCGCCGGAAAGTCAACATTGGCCCAGCGTCTCGCGGTCGAGCATCGCGCGGTGCGCCTGACCCTCGACGAGTGGATGACGACGCTTTTCCGCCCCGATCGGCCGAACGACGGAGTGATCGGGTGGTATGTCGAACGCGCCCGGCGCTGTGTCGACCAGATCTGGCGGGTGGCGAATGACGTTCTGGCGACCGACACGGACGTCATTCTGGAGATCGGACTCCTGCAACGGCACCAGCGCGAAGACATCTATGCGCGTGCACGCGAGCGGGGCATCGAACTCACGCTCATCGTCGTCGATGCTCCGCGGGATCTTCGGCGACAACGCGTGATGGAGCGCAACCACGAGCAGGGATCGACGTTTTCGGTCGTGGTGCCGCTGGAGTTCTTCGAGCGAGCCAGTGATCTCTGGGAACCACCGGGTGATGACGAGTGCCTGGATCGCGAGGTGCGCTGGGTGGAGGGTTAGCGGGCGCTCCCGCGACCTGCCGCGATCCTCCCTGCGGGCCCGCGGGCCCGAGGGAAAAAGGGCGTCGCGGCGACGGCGCGTCTCGGCCGGCGCCGCGACGGGTCTCGGCATCAGGCGCGCGACTTCCACTCGTGACCGGCGAACACGCCGTCGAGCGGGGTGTGGAACAGGTGGTTGGCGTAGTTGCTGAGCGTCTTGACCGCCAGCGCCAGCACGATCTCCAGCACGTGGCGCTCCTGGTAGCCGGCCGCCAGGAAGGCCTCGACGTCGGCCTTCGACGGCAGGCCGCGGGTCGCGCGCAGCGTCTCGGTGAAGCGGGCCAGCGCGCCCAGCTTCGGGTCCGGCACCTCGCGTCCCTCGCGCAGCGCGAGGAGCACCGCGGCCGGCACCTGCGAGACCTTCTCGGCCAGCATGCTGTGGGCCGACACGCAGTAGTCGCAGCCGTTGCCGACGCTGACCGCCAGGAACACCACCTCCTGCTCGGCCGGGGTGAAGCCGGAGCTCTTGCGGAAGCGCTCGTAGCCGTCGAGGTAGGTCTCGAGCAGGCCCGGCGAGTGGACCATGCCCGCGTACATGTTGGGGATGAAGCCGAGCGCGCGCTGGGCGCGCTCGAGCACGGGGCGGGCCTCGGGGCTCGCGGCGTCGAGGCTGACGAGGGGCTGGGTCATCTTGTATTCGCTGTTCATCGGAACGTTCCTTTCGGTGGCTGCGGTGATGATCTGGAACGAGCGTTCCAGACCGGGTGAAAAAGGGGGGTGCTCAGGCGCGCCCGGGGCGCAGCAGCTTCAGCAGCGAGGCCAGCGCCGCCAGCGGTGGGGTCACGCGCCACAGGTCGGCCCACGCGCCGCGGCCGGCGCGGTCCATCACGGGGGCGACGCGGGGCAGCATCCGGACCATGGCCTTGACCAGGCCGCCGCTCTCGAGCCGGGGCAGCGCCCGCGCCGCGGTGAGCGCCACCAGCGCTTCGCCGATCGCCTCCCAGTCATTGGCCCAGTGGGCGCGGAACAGGATCGTGCCGTCGTGTCCCAGCAGGTATGCGGAGTTGGGCTTGGGGCCGAGCGCCCGGTGCAGGCGGCCGTCGACGTCGTCGACTGCGACCTCGAAGGGCAGTGCGTGCAGGTCCCGCAGCCGGGTGGCGCGCTCGAGCTTGGCGGCGTCGGTCGTGGGCTGGGGCAGCGCGTCGCCCGGGTGGGCCTCGCGCACGTTCACCATCACGAAGCGGACGGCGTGCCCGAAGCGGGCGTGCAGGTCACGCAGCCGCGGGGCCGCGTCGTCGGTGACCGGGCACGTCGCCGAGCCGAAGACGAGCAGGACGGGGCCAGTGTCGGCAAGTTCCGCGCGCCGGAAGCGCCCGCCCCCGACCAGGGGCAGGTCGAAGTCGGGGACGTGGTCTCCGGCCCTCGGGGCCGACTCGTCGAAACGCATGTCCGCCAGGATCAGCGGCAGCGACAGCCGCTCGAAACGGTAGCGGCGACCGTCCTCGGTCGGCGGGCAGGCTGCCGCCACGTCGTTCGTGTGCGTCACTCTCGGAATCTCCTCGGTTCTGGGGTTCGCGCTACGGGTCCAGCCGTCGCAGCGCGTCGTCGACGACGTGGTTCAGCAGGGACCGCTCGGGCCGGCTGCGCGCCAGCACGGCGATCCCGATCAGCGAGGCGAGCAACCCGCTCGCCGTGGTGGCCGCGTCGACGGCCTTCGGGATTTCGCCTGCCGCCTGGCCGCGTTCGATCGAGCGCCGGAAGAAGGCCTCGATCTCCTGCTGGGAGTGGGCGACGACGCGCCCCACCTTGCGATCGTGGGCCGCGAGCTCGAGCGCGGTGTTGGTCAGGAAGCAGCCGCGCCGCGCCCGCCGGCCGCCGGCCGCCCCGGCGGCGAACGCCTCGAACAGCTTGCGAATCGCCGTGCGCGGGTCGTGGTCGGCTTCCAGCCGGGTCAGCCGCTCGCTCCGCATCGTCTCGTCATAGCGGCGCAGGGCGGCCAGGAACAGCGCGTGCTTGTCGCCCCAGGTCGCGTACAGGCTGGCGCGCTGGACGCCCATGTGCTCGACCAGGTCCTGGATCGAGGTGGCCTCGTAGCCGCGGTTCCAGAACACGTCCACGGCCCGCTCCAGCGCCAACTCGACGTCGAACTGCTTGTGCCAGGGCATCGCGTCGCCTTTCGCCTCCACTCCCGAAGCTAGGCGGTCTGGAACGATCGGTCAAGACTCTGCGGAGCCGAACCGCCGTTCCTGTCGGATCGCTCACACTCGGGTGCTCAGGCGGGATCCGGCGCTGGGTCTGGGGGCGGAGGTGCTTCGTTCACGCCGGAACCCGTCAGCCGTCAGCCCGCGGCGGTGAGTCACGATGCCGAGCAGCCAGATCGCCGCGAGCCCGGCGAGCAGGGCCAGCAGGGCATCGAGGCCGGCGCCGAAGCCGCGGTCGGCGACGAGCACGACCACCGCGCCGAGGCCCTCGCCGAAGCGGGGTCCCGCGCCCTTGATCGTGGCCCGGGCCGATTCCCCGGTCTCGGCCTCGGCGGTCAGCATCAGGCGATCGATCGCCGGATCGTTCAGGGCGACATGCAGTGACGACTCGGCGAGGCGGAGGGCGTACACGACGGCGAGCGACACCTGGAACGCGAGCGCGGCGGAGCCGAGCAGCAGCGCCGACGGCAATGCGGCGAGACTGACCGCGAGGCCCAGCGACCGCAGCACCCGGCTGGTGCCGAACGCCAGCATCAGCAGATTGCCGGTACCGAGGAAGACGTAGAAGTCCGCGAACAGGGCCGTGCGCCCGCCGGCGGCGCTCGTGCCTTCGCTGATGGCCCAGTAGAAGATGAACTTGAGCACGGAGTCCGCGGCGCCCCCGACCGTCACCAGCAGCGCGGCCAGGCGTCCCTCGGGCTGCGCGAGCAGGGCTCGAAACGCGGCGCCCACGCCAGGAACAGCCGCGGGCGTCGCCGTGACGGCGGGACCTTGTGTCGCTACCGGACCGGTACGCGAGAACGCGCCTGCGATCACCAGCGCCATGACCAGCATCAGGTCGTCGCGGGTGGCCCAGTAGCTCCCGCCGCCGGCCCACGCGGCGGCCAGCCCGCGCGCGAGCAGGCTGCCTGCCAGGCCGCCGACTGTGAACGCCAACGCCCCGTGCAGCAGGGCCCGACCCTCCGCGCCGGTTCCGCGCTCGTTGCGAGCGGCGCGGAGCAGGACCTCGAACGCCGCCCCGGCGAGCAACCCAAACAGGACGCCGATGCCGACGTAGAAGAAGAGGTAGCTCCAGCGCATCGCGACGATCACGAAGCGCAGGCTGCCGTCCGTGCCGAGCCCGGTCGCGTGGAGCGAATGCAGCCAGGCGGTCCACAGCCGGAACCCGAGCAGTGCGGCTGCCGTGCCCAGCGCCAGCCGACGATCCCAGCGCCCCGGGCCGAGGCGGGCCTGGGCCCGCAGGGCCAGGCCTGCCGCGGGTGCGGTGACGAGGGCGACGGCGAGCAGCGCGAGCGGCACGTAGCGGAAGCCGACGTTGCAGGTCAGGGAGCAGTCGCGAACCACCTTGCCGATCCCCAGCCCGGCCCCCACGAGCAGCGAGGGGATCAGCGCCCAGATCGGCGTGCCTCCCGGCCGCAGGTTCCTCACGGCAGGACTCTAGTCGGAGGCCGTCCCGGCTCCTGTCGGCTGGTTCACCAAAGTGCGGAGCAGCAGCGAACCCGGCGAGGTGTGAGAACGACCACAGATCCCGCCCACGGCAGCGGCCAGGATGGCTGGCGTCTGGGGGAGGAAGTTGGACAAGAAGCAGGCTGCACACTCGGCGCGCGTCGCCCTGGTCGTCGCCCCGGTGCTCGTGGTCGTCAACCATTACGAAGATCTGGCACGGGGGCACTGGCGGGGACTCGGCATCAAGGCGCTGCTGACGCTCGCCGTGCCGTTCTGCGTCTCGTACTACTCCGCCCGGGCTGCGAGACGGCGCGGCGTGACGCCACCCGTGGAAGGAAGCGAAGGACCGTCATGAGATACAAGGCGCTGGCCGCCCGTCCGTACCCGAACCCGCTGCGCGGGCGGGTGTTCCGCCTGTTGGTCCAACTCGGCGTGGACGTCGAGGTGCCGCCCGAGCTGGAGGGGGCGGCGACCAACGACGAGGTCGTGGCGTACCTGCGCGGCCGCCGCCCGGACCTGCTGGTGATTCCCTTCCACGCCCAGCGCGACCGCCAGGACGAGCGCACCTCGGGCCTGGACCTGCTGGCGCGGGTGCGGGCCGAGATCCCCGAGTTGCGCGACGTCCCCGTGTTCATGCCGGTCAGCGTCTACGGGCGGGTCGCGTTCGAGGCCGCCTGGCGGGCGGCACCCCTGAAGGCGGTCGAGCCGCTGTTCGAGGAAGATCTGGCCGACGCGGCGGCGCTGCCGCGACTACTCGAGACGCTGCGCCGCCAGCACCGGCCGCGCTGAGACGGAGGAGCGATGAAGAGAAGCCTGATCCTGGCCACGGCGCTGACGAGTGGTGTGACCCTGGCCGCGAGCGCGCAAGACGCCCGGCCGCGCGAGGCCGTGCTGGGCGAGACGCCGGCACCGGGCCTGGGCCGGGTGGCGGCCGGCCTCGGCATCGCGCTCGGCGACGAGGCGCCCGACCTGGTGGTCGCCGACGCCGCGGGTCGGCAGGCGAATCTGCTGGCCGGGGCGGGCAAGCGCGGGGCGTTGCTCGTCTTC
Organism: Vicinamibacteria bacterium; assembly: GCA_023701125.1. Lineage (GTDB taxonomy): Bacteria > Acidobacteriota > Vicinamibacteria > Fen-336 > Fen-336 > WYBL01. The sequence continues at coordinate 34,708 of JAMPXO010000049.1, forward strand.
TATCGCGGCGGCTGGTGCCCGTTCTGCAACGCCCAGGTTCACGCCCTGACCCGCGCGTTCGACGAGTTCCGGCGCCGCGGCGTGACGCCGATCGTGATCAGCGTCGACCAGGCGGACGAAGCGGCCAGGACGAAGGCGAGCTACGAGATCCCGTTCCCGGTGCTGTCCGACCCCGACCTCGTCGCCCACCGCGCTTACCGCGTCGTCCACGAGGTGGGCAGCGAGGAGTACGCGCGGC
>JAMPXO010000181.1 GCA_023701125.1 Vicinamibacteria bacterium
GAGTTCCTGAACCCCGGCGGCAGCGTCAAGGACCGCGCGGCGATCGGCATGATCCTGGCGGCCGAGCGCGCGGGCCAGATCGCCCCGGGCGCGACCCTGATCGAGCCGACGGCGGGCAACACGGGCGTCGGCCTGGCGCTGATCGGCAACCTGCGCGGCTACCGGGTGATCGTGGTCGTGCCCGAGAAGTTCGTCGGCCCCAAGACCTCGGTGATGAAGGTGCTCGGCGCCGAGGTGGTGCTGACGCCGACCGAGAAGGGCATGCCGCACGCGATCGAGAAGGCGAAGGAGCTGGCGGCGACGATCCCCGGCGCCTTCGTGCCGCAGCAGTTCGCCAACGCCGCCAATCCCGACTACCACGAGGAGACCACGGCCGCCGAGATCCACGAGCAGCTCGGCGGCGTGCCCGACGCGGTGGTGATGGGCGGCGGCACCGGCGGCACGTTCACGGGCGTCGCCCGCTACTTCAAGAAGCGGGACCCGAACGTGCGCTGCGTGCTGGTCGAACCGCAGGGCTCGATCTGGGGCGGCGGGCCGGTCGCCCCGCACAAGGTCGAGGGCATCGGCAACTCGTTCTGGCCGTCGACGCTCGACCGGGCGGTGATCGACGAGATCCGCACGGTCAGCGACGACCAGTCGTTCGTCGCGGTCCGCGAGCTGGCCCGCAGCGAGGGCCTGCTGATCGGCGGCTCGGCCGGCGCCGCGGCCCACGCCGCTCGCGAGCTCGCCCGCGAGCTGGGTCCCGGCAAGCGCGTCGTCACCCTGTTCGCCGACGGCTTCGAGCGCTACCTCGGCAAGGGCGTCTTCGAGAACCTGTAGGAGATCCGTCTTGGGCTTCGCCACCGACTGCATCCACGCCGGCCAGGAGCCGGATCCCTCGACCGGCGCGATCATCACGCCGATCTACCAGACCTCGACCTACGTGCAGCAGGGCATCGGCCTTCACAAGGGCTACGAGTACGCGCGCACGCAGAACCCGACGCGCCGCGCGCTGGAGAAGAACCTGGCGGCGCTCGAGGGCGGGATCGACGCCTACTGCTACGCCTCGGGCATGGCCGCCACCAACGCGGTGTTGACGCTCGTCAAGCAGGGGCAGCGTGTCGCGGTCTCCGACAACGTCTACGGCGGCACCCATCGCCTGTTCACCAAGATCCTGGCCAACTACGGCGTGGAGTTCGCCTTCATCGACGCCAGCGACGCCGCGGCCTTCGACAAGGCGGCCGGCGACTTCCAGCTGCTGTGGATCGAGACCCCGACCAACCCGCTGATGAAGGTGTGCGACATCGCGGCGCTCGCGGCGGTCGCGAAGAAGCGCAACGCGATCCTGGTCGTCGACAACACGTTCATGAGCCCGGCGCTGCAGCAGCCGCTGGCGCTCGGCGCGGACATCGTCGTGCACTCGACGACGAAGTTCCTGAACGGCCACTCCGACTCGGTCGGCGGCGTCGCGGTCGCCAGGCACGAGGCCCACGCGAAGTGGCTGCAGTTCGTCCAGAACGCGGCGGGCGCAATCCTGTCGCCGATGGACTCGTCGCTGGTGTTGCGTGGCACCAAGACGCTCGCCCTGCGCATGGAGCGCCACGAGCTGAACGGCCGCCGCATCGCCGCCTTCCTGCGCGCGAACAAGGCCGTGAAGAAGGTCTTCTGGCCCGGCTTCGAGGACCACCCGGGCCACGAGATCCAGAAGCGGCAGGCGAAGGGCTTCGGCTCGATGATCTCGTTCGACCTCGGCTCGCGCGAGGCTGCCGACCGCTTCCTGCGCAAGCTGAAGTTGTGCTCGCTGGGCGAGAGCCTCGGCGGCATCGAGACGCTGATCTCGCATCCGGCGACGATGACCCACGCGGGCTACACCCAGCCGGAGCGCGACGCGCTCGGCATCGGCGACGGCCTGGTGCGGATCAGCGTCGGCTGCGAAGACGTGGCCGACCTCGAGGCCGACCTGAACAACGGCTTCGCCGCGCTGTAACGGCTCGGCGGAGCGAGGCCGCGGGACGGGCGCTTGTGACACTCCGGGAAGTGTCCCCTCCGCTCGTCCCGCCCAGCCGGGCCCGTGCGTATCTTCAGTTGAAGGCGACGATCGCCACACACAGGAGGTCCGCATGAGACTCACGCTTCTGGTCGTGACGCTGCTGGCGGCTGCCGGCTCTGGCGCGTGTCTCGAGGTCCAGGGTCCGCTCGACGCCATGCCCTCGCAGCCACCCGACCCGCGGCTCATCGGCACGTGGCGGTGCCTGTCCGGGGAGCCCGCCCCGGACGAAGCCCCCGCGACGATGGAGGTGCAGGTGGCTCCGGATGGCGCCTACGCCGTGCGCTTCCAGGAGGATGGCGGGAAGCCCGAGCGCTACCGGGCCTGGGCCTCGGAGACCCCGGCAGGACGGCTGCTGAACGTCGAAGAAACGGGGCCGGCCGACGGCGACTTCGACTGGGTCCTGGTCCGCTACGGCCTGCTGCGGCCCGACGTGCTGGCCGTCGAAGTCGTGTCGGGCACGGGGATCCCGAACTCCCGGGCCACGACCGAGGAAGCCAGGAAGCTCCTCGAGGCGCGCAAGGCCGACCCCGCGCTGTTCGAGACCTACTGCGTCTGCGTGAAGGCGAAGAGTTCGTAGGCCGGGCTCGACTCTCCGCAGATTCGGCTCGACGCTCCGCAGGCCGGGTTCGACGACCGCATCGGTCGGCTCGAAACGGAGTAGCGCCACCGGCCGAGCTGTAGATGTTCCCGGTTGTACCGCACGATCGGCGCCAGCACCGCGGTTCACGGTCTGGTGCTGACACCGCTCGTGCCTGGTCGTGGGGGAACCGCCCGCCTCCTTCTGCGAAGGCGGGGCGATGGGCCCCGACGAGGAGGTGGCGCGATGGCTTCGACGACGACGAACTCGGTTCACGGCACGACCGGTCCCCGGCTCGGGCGGCTGGATGCCTACCGGCTGGCGGTGGAGTTCCACGGCCTGGCCTCGCGGCTGGAGCTGCATGGTTCCGGCCTCGGCGATCAGTTGCGGCGGGCGAGCTCGTCGATCGTGCTCTGCATTGCCGAGGGTGTGGGCCGAGTGACGGCGGCGGACCGGGCGCGGTTCTTCGCGATCGCGCGGGGCTCGGCGCTGGAGTGCGCGGCGATCCTGGACCTGCTGGCGCTCGACGGTCGCTCGGCACAGATCCTCGAGGCGCAGCGGTTTTTGGTGCGCGTGATCCAGACGACGACCGGCCTGTGGCGCAGGCAGTCCGGCTGACGGACGTTCGGCTCGTTGCAACGCGCCTGCCGGAATCTCTAGCCCGCGTTGCGCCTGCTGGCGGCCGGCGTGTGGTCGCGGACGATCGCCGCATCTGCACGGGAAGCGAGCGGCTTCGCCGCGGGACCGTTCAGGATTTCGCCGTCCTTGCCGAAGCGCGAGCCGTGGCAGGGGCAGTCCCAGGTCCCTTCCGCGTTGTTGAAGGCGACCACGCAGCCCAGGTGCGTGCACACCGCCGAGACCGCGTGCAGCAGCCCGTGCTCGTCGCGGAAGACCGCCGCCTTCTCCCCTTCGATGTCCACGATCCGGCCTTCCCCCTTCGCGACCTCCGCGACGGAGCTCACCTCCGCGCTGGTCAGGCGGTCCTTGACGAGGTGGACCGGGAAATCGAGGCCCTCCTTCACGAGCTCGACGATCGAGGCCTTGAGCTTGAGGCGGGCCGGATCGTAGAGCGCCTGCCAGGGGTTCTGGCGACCCAGGATCAGGTCGCTGTTGATCATCGCGGCCAGCGTGCCCAGCGTCATCCCGGTGCCACTGAAGCCCGTCGCCACGTAGACGTGCGGCGAGCCCCCGTCGGGGCCGATGTAGGGCAGGCCGTCCACGGGCTCGATCACCTGCGACGACCAGCGATACTGGACCGAAGCGACCTTGAAGCGGCGGGAGGCGAACTCCAACAGCGCGTCGAAGCGCGCCCTGGCATCGGTCTCCTGGCCGGTCTTGTGGTCCTCGCCGCCGACGACCAGCAGCGGCCCGTCGTCCGTCGCCTGCCAGCGGATGTAGTGATACGGGTCCTCGGTGTCCCAGAACAGCCCCGGCTCGGCCGCGGCGCCCGGGCGCATGCGGAGAGCCAGGACGTAGGAGCGGTAGGCGGCGATCTTCGGCTGCAGCAGCAGGCTCTGGAGCGGCGCGTGAGTCGCCACCACGACGTCGCGCGCGGTCACGGTGCCCTTCTCGGTCACCACCCGGCACGGGTCGCCGTCGACGACGTCGACGACTCGGCTGTGCTCGAAGACGTGGCTTGCGCCACCCGGAATCGCCAGCGCCAGCGCCAACAGGTAGCGGCGTGGGTGCAGTTGCGCCTGGCGGTCGAAGCGGAGCGCGCCGGCCACCGTGAACGGCAGCGGCACGGTGTGGGTCAGGGCCACCTTGACCCCGAGGCTCACCGCGGCCACGCGCTCCGCCTCCAGAGCGGGCACCGTCTCCGGGTCCTCGGTGTACTGATAGGCGGAGAGCTTCGCGAAGTCACAGGCGATCGCTTCTTCGTGGACGAAGGCCTCGATCCGCGCCAACGCGGCCTTCCCGGACTCGGCCGCCAGGCGCGCGCCGTCCAGGCCGAAGTCCGCGATCAGGTCCTCGTAACCGCGGTCGAAGACCTCGGTGATGTGGGCGGTGGTGTGGCCGCTGACGCCTTCGGCGACGCGGCCCGCCTCGAGGACCACGACCGACAGGCCGGCGCGCTTGAGCAGCAGGGCCGTGCTGAGGCCGGTGATGCCGCCGCCGACCACGGCGACGTCCACGGCCAGGTCGGACTGGAGCGACGGGAAAGCGCGAGCCTTGTGCGTCGCGATCCACAGCGAACGGGAACTCCGGGGCAGTTTCATGGGCCTCACTTCGTGGTTCTGGGCCGCGCCTTCTTGCGGGTCTGGCTGTCGGTCAGCATGATCTGGAGCGTCAACCACAGGCCCGCGCCGGCGGCTGAGATGAAGAACAACATCGCCAGGCCGGGGTAGCCCAGGATCTTCCAGGCGGTCTCGATCCGCATCAGCATCGCCGCGCCGACGATCAGCGCCGCGAGCACCAGCCCGACCGTGATGCGATTGGCGACCTTCTGGAAACCCTCCAGCAGCAGTTCCTCGTCGAGGGCGTCGACCTTCAGCGAAAGGCGGTTGTCCGCCACCAGGTCGAGGATCTTGTTGGCGCGTGCGGGCAGCCGCTCGACGAAGTCCTTGGTCTCGATCAGCGTGCCGAACACGTTGCCGGCGGAGAACGACTGCCGCATCCGCCGCTGGGTCAGCTCCGCCGAGCGGCGCCGGATCGTCGCGTTGGGGTCGAACTTCGCGTCGAGCGTGCGCCCCACCTCGTCCAGGTTGAGCAGCGCCTTGCCCAGCATCGTCATCTCGGGGGGGACGCGGAACCCGCAATCGCCCGAGGTCCGGGTGATCGCCAGCACGACCTTGCCGACGTGGATCTGCTCCATCTTCGAGTCGCGGTTCTCGGCGACCATCTCGGAGACCTGGCGCCGGAACAGGGCTTCGTCGGCGTCCGGGCGCTCCTCGCCGATCTTGAGCGCGATGGTGGCGGCCTCGTCGCCGTGCCCCTCGCTGATCGCCATCACGAGCTGGAGCAGCTTCTCCTGCAGGCCGGGGCTGATCCGGGTCACCATGCCGAGGTCGAGCAGCGCGACCCGTCCATCCTCGGTCAGCAGGACGTTGCCGGGATGGGGATCCGCGTGGACGAAGCCGTCGACCAGGATCTGCTGCAGGTAGGCCCGGAACAGCTCGTCGGCCAGCATCGCGCCGTCGATGTCCATCTGTCCCAGCGGGCCGATCTCCGTCACCTTCACGCCCGGGACGAACTCGCTGGTCAGCACCAGCGCCGTGCTGTAGTCCTCGATCACGTCGGGCACGACGATGTGCTCGAAGGCCTTGAGGTTCTGGCGCAGCGTCGCCTGGTTCCGCGCCTCCAGCCGATAGTCGAGTTCCTTGAGCAGCGACTTGCGGAACTCGTCCACGATCAGGGCGTAGCCGTACTTGCGCCCCGCCTCCGTGTGCTTGTCCGCGAACTCCGCGATCTCGCCGAGCGCCTCGAGGTCCGTGACGATCTGCTCGCGGATCAGCGGTCGCTGCACCTTGACCACCACCTGCCGCCCGTCGCGCATGGTGGCGCGGTGGACCTGGCCCAGCGAGGCTGCGGCCAGCGGTTCGCGCTCGAACGTGGCGAAGGCCTTGGAGATCCGCACGCCCAGTTCGGTGGTGACGATCTGCTCGACCTGGGCGTACGGGAACGACGCCACGTCGTCCTGCAACCGCGAGAGCGCGTCGAGGAACGGCCCGGGCAGCAGGTCCGCGCGGGTCGAGAGCAGTTGCCCGATCTTGATGTAGGTGGGGCCGAGGGCCTCGAGATCCTTCGCCAGGCGTTCGGCGAGCTCCACGGCGGGCGTGTCCCTGGCCTGATCCCTCTCGTCGGGGACCTCTTCCAGCCCCGCCTGTCGCACCAGGTCCCCACGCCCGTAGCGGACGAGGAGGCGGGCGATGTCGCGATAACGCTTCAGGTGTCCGAGTTTCACTTCGAATCCGTGGATGTCCCACGGATTCGACAGAGCAAGCGCCGTGCCTCCCGGACCCGGGTCGCGCTTTGCTGGCCAGCAAGGGGCCAGGGCCGGGCCCAACGGCCGGGCCGGATGCGGGGCCAGTGCATCGTTTCTACAAACGGTGTGCGGGAAGTGACCGGGCAGCGGTCAGGCGCGCGCCCCCGCGGGCCTCCGAAGCGTGGCACAGGACGTGCTCCTGGGCCGGACAGCTGCCGGAGAACGGGCTCGACGCACTCGAGGGCTCGGCCGCCGAGCGATCACTCCCTGATGGAGGAAACGCGTGGATACCAATACCCTGCTGTTGATCATCGTGCTGGTGCTCGTCTTCGGCGGCGGCGGCTTCCTGTGGAGACGCCGCTAGGTCCGGCTTCGCTCAGGGCTCCTCGTCCGCGACCAGCGGCGCCGCGCGGGGCTCGTTCGCGAGGCTGAAGCGGCGCGAGACTCTCGCCCACAGCGTGCTGGTCGCGAGGTCGTCGAACAGGCTGTAGATGACCGGGGTGCCGACGAGCGTCAGCAGCAGCGACAGCGTCTGGCCGCCGATGATCACCGACGCGATCGCGCGGTTGGTGCCGGAGCCCGTGCCCGACGACGCGGCCAGCGGCAGCATGCCGGCAACGAACGCCATCGTCGTCATCAGGATCGGTCGCAACCGGTCCTTGTTGGCCTGCACGATCGCCTCCGCCCGCGCCATCCCCGACCGCCGCAGGCCGTTCATGTGGTCGATCTGCAGGATGCCGTTCTTCTTGACGATGCCGAACAGCACCAGGATGCCGAGCGACGA
>JAMPXO010000182.1 GCA_023701125.1 Vicinamibacteria bacterium
CCTGGTCGGCCCCGGCGCCGCGCGGGTGATCGACCCGCTGCTGATCGTGGCCGTGATCACGGCGCTGGCCCGCGGCGAGGTGTGGGGCATGTGCGCGGGGGCGGTCGCCGGCTGGGTGCTCGATGCCCACTTCGGCGGCGTCGTGCTCGGCCTCGCTGGTCTCAGCCGGATGCTGGTCGGCTTCGTGGTCGGCTTCGCCAGCGCGCGCCTGCTGCTGCTGGGGCCGGGCTCGCGACTGGCCGTGCTGGCAGCGGCGACCGTGCTCGACGCGCGCGGCCTGGAGTGGCTGGCCGCGTCGTTCGGGGTCGACGTGCCGACCCTGGCGGCGCTGCCGCTGGGGCTGCGGGCGATGCTCAACGCCGCGCTCGGCGCCCTCCTCTACGGCGCGCTGGAGCGTCGGCTGCGGGTCGAGGCCGGGGCGTGAGGATCTACGAGGACCTGCGCGCAGTCCAGGACCGGCTGGTCGTCGCCCAGCGCGTGGTGGGCGCGCTGATGGCCGTGCTGCTGGTCGCGTTCTGGTACCTGCAGGTGCTGAACAACCGCTACTTCCTCGAGCTGGCGGAGTCGAACCGCATCCGCAATGTCCCGCTGGTGGCGCCGCGCGGCCTGCTGCTCGACCGCGGCGGCCGGCTGCTGGTGGAGAACCGGCCCTCGTTCAACATCCTGCTGACCCCGGAGCACTCGGAGGACCTCGACTCGACGGTTGCGCGGCTGGCGGACGCGCTCGGCATGGACGAAGCGACGATCCGCGCGCGGATCGCGGCCCGCCCGGCCCGCTTCCGCCCGGCCGTGATCCGCGCCGATGCGCCGTTCGCGGACGTGGCCGCGGTCGAGGCCCGACGGCTGGAGCTGCCGGAAACCGGGGTCGAGGTGGTCCCGCTGCGCGCCTACCCGCTGCAGGCGGCCGCGGCCCACGCCCTGGGCCGCGTCGGCGAGGTCAGCGAGCGACAGCTCGAGCAGGAGGCCTTCGCCATGGTGGCGCCGGGCACGTTCATCGGCCAGGCGGGGCTCGAGGCCCGCTACAACGCCGAGCTGATGGGCCGCGACGGCGTGCGGCGGGTGGTCGTCAACAGCCGCGGCGCCGAGGTCGCGGAAGCGGAGCGCACGCCGCCGGTCGACGGGCCGACGCTGACGCTGACCCTCGACGCCTCGCTGCAGGCCGCGCTCGAGCGCGCGTTCGTCGGCCGCCGCGGCAGCGCGGTGGCGCTCGATCCCGAGACCGGCGAGATCCTGGCCCTCACCTCGCAGCCGGCTTACGATCCCAACGCCTTCGCCACCGGCGTCGACTCCGGCACCTGGCGCTCGCTGATCGGCGACCCGATGCGACCGTTGATGAACCGGGTGATCCAGGGCCAGTACTCGCCAGGCAGCACCTTCAAGCCGATCGAGGCGATGGCCGCGCTCGCCGAGGGGGTGATCACGCCGACCAGCACGGTGTACTGCCCGGGCTACCTGTCGATCTACAACACCGTGTTCCGCTGCAACCGGCCCGAGGGCCATGGCAGCATCGACCTGCGGCGGGCACTGGCCGTCTCCTGCAACGTCTACTTCTACCAGGCCGGCGTGCGACTCGAGATCGAGCGCATCGCCCGCTACTCCCGCCGCTTCGGGCTCGGCAGCCCGACCGGCGTGGACCTGCCGGCCGAGAGCTCCGGACTGGTGCCCAGCCCGGAGTGGAAGCAGCGCGTGCTCAAGACGCCCTGGTACGCGGGCGAGACCGTGTCGGTGGCGATCGGTCAGGGCCAGCTCAACGTGACGCCGATGCAGATGGCGCGGGCGACCGCCGCGCTGGCCGTCGGCCGGCTGGTGCAACCGCACCTGGTCAAGGCCGTCGCCGGCCGGCCGGTCGAGTGGCCGCCAGCCCAGGACCTGGGTTTCGACCCCGCCCACTTCGAGGCGGTGCGGACCGGGATGTGCGACGTCGTCGCCGCCGGCTCGGGCTGGCGCGCGCGGCTGCCCGGCGTCGAGGTGTGTGGCAAGACCGGCTCGGCGCAGGTCGTGACCCGGGCCCGGCTGCAGCAGCTTGGCCCCGGCAACGAGCTGGTCCAGCCGCACGGCTGGTTCATCGCCTTCGCCCCGCGCGAGCGCCCGCGCATCGCCCTCGCCGTGCTGGTGGAAAACGGCGGATCCGGCGGCGAAGCGGCGGCCCCGGTGGCGCACGAGGTGCTCGCCCACTTCTTCCGGGTGGCCGTCCCGCCGCGGGTGCCGGCTCCCGCGGCGGCGGAGGCGCCCTGATGGCGATCGACCGGCGTCTGCTGCAGAACCTCGACGGCCCGCTGCTGCTGGCGGTCGGCCTGTTGAGTGGCATCGGCGTCGCCACCATCTGGAGTGCGACCAAGGCCACCGCCTTCGCCGACCTGTACTTCAAGCAGCTCTCGGCGATCGGGCTCGGGGTGCTCGGCATGGTGGTCGTCGCCAGCCTCGACTATCGCCGGCTGGCGGATCGTGCGCCGTTCTTCTACGCGGCCTCGCTGGTCGTGCTCAGCTACGTGCTGTTCTTCGGGCCGCGGATCGCGGGCACCCGGCGCTGGCTGGTGCTGGGCGGCGCGCAGCTGCAACCGTCCGAGTTCGTGAAGCTCGCCGCCGCGCTGTTCGTGGCCAAGATCTTCGCCGAGTCGCGCAAGGACCAGCTCGGCTTGCGCGACGTGATGCCGGCCGGCGCCGCGATCGGGCTGCTGTCGCTGCTGATCGCCGCCGCGCCGGACCTGGGCACCGCGTTCTGCCTGGTGCCACTGTTCCTGACCGTGGCGCTGCTGGCCGGGCTGCGGGTGCGCGCGGTGCTGTTGCTGGCGTTGTGCGGGGTGTTGCTGGGTGCGCTCGGCTGGAGCTTCGCGCTGCGCGACTACCAGAAGAGCCGGATCTACACCTTCCTCGACCCCAACCTCGATCCCCGCGGCGCCGGCTACCAGACGATCCAGTCGCAGATCGCGGTCGGCTCCGGCGGCCTCACCGGCAAGGGCTACGGCAACGGCTCGCAGGTGCAGCTCGGTTACCTGCCGGCGCGGCAGACGGACTTCATCTTCTCGGTGCTGGCCGAGGAGCTCGGTTTCGTGGGCGTCTCCGTGGTCCTGGCGCTCTACCTGTTCGTGTTGTGGCGTGCCCTCGAGACCGCGCAGCTCGCGCGCGACCGGGTCGGCGCGTATCTCGCCGCTGGCATCGCGGCCACCTTCGGCTTTCAGGTCGTCTACAATGTCGCGATGGTGGCCGGCCTGGTTCCCGTGAAGGGACTGCCATTGCCGTTCCTGTCCTACGGCGGGTCCTCCGTCCTGGCCTCGCTGCTCGGAATCGGCCTCATCCTCAACGTCCGCATGCGCCGCTTCGCCAATTGACGCAGCGCGTCCGGTCGGTCGCCACCCGGGTGACGGCTTACGTCGCCCAGACAATTTCGCTCGCGCGCGGGCCGGCCGCTCCCGGCCACGACCGCCGCCGCGGGGCCCTCTCCACCTCTCCGCCGTCCTGGCCCGCGGGCCGTGGGCCGGCGCGGACAGGCGCGGGAATGCGGCCTCCGAAAGGGATCTGCGTCCATGACCAAGGACCTCATCGTCAGCAGCACGCCGCAGGAGACCCGCGTCGCCCTGCTCGAGGACGGCGTCGTCTCCGAGTTCTTCCTCGAGCGTGAGGCCCACCGCGGGATCGTCGGCAACATCTACAAGGGCGTCGTCACCCGGGTGCTGCCGGGCATGCAGAGCTCGTTCGTCGACTGCGGCCTCGAGCGCGACGCGTTCCTGTACGTCGCCGACGTGCTGGAGGAGCTGCCCGAGAACCTGCTGACGCCGGAGGAGCAGAAGAGCGCGGCGAAGGGCGGTCACGCGATCGAGGACCTGGTCAAGGAAGGCCAGGAGGTGCTGGTCCAGGTGCTGAAGGAGCCACTCGGCACCAAGGGCGCGCGGATCACCGCCCACGTCTCGATGCCGGCCCGCTACCTCGTCTACATGCCGACCGTCGAGCACGTCGGCGTGTCGCGCAAGATCACCGACGACGACGAGCGCCGGCGGCTGAAGTCGATGGTCAAGGAGATCCGCCAGGAGCTGGGCGGCGGCGGCTTCATCGTGCGCACCGCCGGCCAGGGCCGCAGCCGCGAGGACTTCGAGCGCGACGCGCGCTACCTGGCCCGGACCTGGGACGAGATTCGCGGCGTCGGCTCCCGCGGCCGCGCCCCGCAGTTGCTGCACCGCGAGCTGTCGCTCGTCCAGCGGCTGCTGCGCGACCTGCTCTCGGACGAGGTGGCCTCGATCCGGCTCGATGACGAGCGCGAGTACAAGCGCACGCTCGACCTCGTCAACCAGCTCCAGCCCGAGCTGGCCCCGCGGGTGCGGCTGCACGGCAAGGGATCGTCGATCTTCGAGGACCACGGCGTCGCCGCCGAGCTGGAGCGGGCGCTGCGCCAGAAGGTGTGGCTGGAGTCCGGCGGCTACATCGTGATCGACCAGACCGAGGCGCTGGTCGCGATCGACGTCAACACCGGCCGCTACGTGGGCCAGAAGAAGCTCGAGGACACGGTGCTCGAGACCAACCTGGAAGCGGTCAAGGAGATCGTGCGCCAGATCCGGCTGCGCGACCTGGGCGGCATCATCGTGCTCGACTTCATCGACATGGAGGAGCGCAAGAGCCGGCAGAAGGTGATGGCGGTGCTCGAGCAGGAGCTGCGCCGCGACCGCTCGCCGTCGAAGGTGCTTTCGGTCAACGAATTCGGGCTCGTGATCCTGACCCGCAAGCGGGTCCGCCAGTCGCTGCAGCGCACGCTCTGCCAGCCCTGCCCGTACTGCGCGGGCAGCGGCATGATCAAGAGCGTCGCCACCGTCTGCGCCGAGATCTACGACGAGGTCCGCAAGCTGGCCCTGGACCTCGAGGGCGAAGCGCTGCTGCTGCGGGTCAACCCCGACGTGGCCCGCGCCCTGCACGGCGAGGAGGCGGCGATCCTGCGTGACCTCGTCCAGCTGGTCGGCCACGAGGTCAAGGTCCAGGGCGACCCGCTGCTGCACCAGGAGCAGTTCGACCTCGTCACCCGGTGAGCGCGGCGACCGAACTCCGCGCCTATGTCGAGGCGCTCGAATCGCACCTCGGGCGGCTGCGCGGCCGCGAGGTGGTGCTGAGCCCGCCCGAGTTCACTCTGGCCCGCGGCTGGCACGGCGCGGGAATCGACCTGGCGCGGGTGCTCGCGGCGCTCGACAGCCACGCCGCGACGCACCCGTCGGTCTCGCTCAGCGCGGTGCGGCGGAGCGTGGAGGCGAAGGCCGAGCGCGAGCCCTGAGCGGACGGCCGCTGCGGCCCTCCGCCAGTGCCGCGTGGCGGGCGAGGTCGACGCGGGCGCCCGTGAACACCACGCCCTCGGCCCGCAGCCGTCGGCGTTGCTCGTGCTCGTGGCCGCTCTGTCGCGGCGACAGCCGGCCGCCGGCGCCGACCACCCGGTGCCACGGCGTGCGCGCTGCCCACTCATCCGGCAACGCGCGCAGCGCCCAGCCGACGGCGCGAGCGCCGCGCGGCACGCCAAGCAGGGCGGCGACCTGGCCGTAGGTCAGCACCCGCGCCCGCGGGATGGTCGCGACCAGCGCCCAGACCCGCTCGAAGAAGCCTGCGTTCACCCCTTTTCGGGCGTCGGGCTCGGGCGCGGCGACGGCGTGGGAGTGGGCGTCGCGGCGGGGGCGACCTCGCGTGACGGCGGCGCGACCTTCTCCGGCGCCGCCTGCGGTGTGGTCGTCACCCCTTCGAGCTCGGGCACCGCGAAGCTGCGCTCGGGCGCCACCGCGGGGGCCACCGGCGGCGGCGCGGTCGAGATCGGGGCCGGGCCGACCAGCTCGGGCACGGTGGCCGGCATCGCCACCTCGAGCGGCACCTCGCGCACCCGCACGTCGAGCAGGGCCTTGTCACGCAGCTTCTGGATGAAGGTGTCGTAGGCCGCGGCGAAGCGCTTCTGCTGCAGCTCCTGCTGCAGCTTCGGCTTGACCTCGTCGAACGGCGCCACCGAGGCGGCGGTCGCCTCGGACACGCGCAGGATGCGGAAGCCGTCGCCCGAGGCGAACGGCTCGGACACCTCGCCGGCGGCGAGCGCGAAGGCGATCCGCTCGAGGTCCGGGTTGAGGTCGCCGCGCTCGAGCGTGCCGAGATCGCCGCCGGCGCTGCGCGACGGCGAGGCCGAGTGCTCGCGGGCGAGGGCGGCGAAGTCTTCGCCCGCCCGAGCGCGACCGACCAGCTCGGCCGCGCGCGCGGCGGCGCCATCGCCGCTGACCAGGATCTCGTGCAGGTGGACGCGGGCGGCCTGGCTGAACTCGGCGGCCTTGCGCTCGTCGTAGAGCAGGCGCAGCTCTTCGTCGCTGGGCAGCACCTTCTGCTGCACCTCGCGGGCGAGCACCTGGTTGCGCAGGATCGAGCGCTCGATGTTGCGCTTCAGGTCGGACAGCGAGAGGCCCTCGCGGCGGAGCTGGGCCGCCATCTGCTCGTCGCTCTCGATCTTGTTTTCCTTCTTGATGTCCTCGATCACCTGCTCGATGTACTCGGCACGCAACTGGAAGCCGAGCTCGGCCCCGCGCTGGACGATCAGCAGCTCGTCGACGGCCTCCTGCAGGATGCGGGCGTTGTTGTCGCGCAGGAACTCCTCCAGCCGCTCCGGGGGGATGCGGGCCGCCTGCGCCGCCGCGACCTGGCGGGCCTGGAACTCGGTCAGCGTGACGATGTCGCCGTTGACCTTGGCCACCACCCGCTCCAGCACGTCGGCGGCGGCGGGGACGGCGAGCAGGGCGCTAGCGAGCAGCGCCGGGATTCGAGAGAGCAGCTTCATGGTTCACCTGGGCGCGGGCGAGCAGCCCGCGGACGTAGGCGCGCAGCGCCTGGTCGGCGCGTTCGCGTTCGAGTTCGGCCCGGACCCGGTCCGCAACGTCAGCGAGGACCGGCTCGGCGGGCGCAGTGCGGGCGTCGAGCCGCAGCACGTGGAAACCGTGCGCCGTGGACACCACCTCGGAGGGCACGCCGGGATGGAGGCGGAAGGCGGCCTGTTCCAGCTCCGGCGGCAACTGACCGCGGGCGAAGGCGCCGAGCCGGCCGCCCTGGCTCGCCTCCGGACCGCGCGAGCGGGAGCGGGCGAGCTGCTCGAACGCGCGCGGGTCCTTGCGCAACAGGCGCAGCACGTCGCGGGCCTCGTTCTCGGTCGGCACCAGGATCTGGCTGAGCGTGACCGTCTCCTCCGTACGGTAGGACTCGCGACGGGCCTC
>JAMPXO010000183.1 GCA_023701125.1 Vicinamibacteria bacterium
GTCAAGGAAGGCGACCAGATCCTGGTCAAGGTGGTGTCGATCGACCCGTCCGGGAAGATCCGCCTCTCGCGCAAGGCGCTGCTGCCCGTGCCCGAGGGCCACGTGCCGGAGCCCGAGGGCGAGGGCCACGGCCCCTCCCACGGCCGCGAACACGGTGGTCGCGAGCACCGCGGCGGCCCCGGTGGGCGGGGTGGCAGCCGGGACCGCGACCGCGGTCCGCGGCGGCACTGACCAGGCCGTTGACCTCCAGGCGGCTGGTCCTCGGAGCGCTGCTCCTGGGGCTGGCCGCCTCTGCTTTTTCCGCCGCTCGTGCGGCGGACGCGGCACGCGGCCTCACCATCGCGGCCGCCGGTTTCGACCCGCCGGCGCTGGCGGTCCGCCGCGGCGAGCTGCTCCAGCTCGACGTCACCTCGGCCGACGGGGCCGAGCACTGCCTCGCGATCGACGAGCTGAGGGTGGAGCGGCGGGTGGTCGCGGGCCGCGCAACCCGCGTCGACCTGGTCCCCGAGCGGGTGGGCCGTTTCCCCTACTACTGCTGTCTCCACGCCACGGCCGCGGGCGACAAGGAGCGGGGGACGCTGACCGTCAGCGAGTGAGGCGGGTCCGGCCGCGGCTCAACGCCGCACGCCGGGGGGAAGACGGCGGGCGATCGAGAGGGCGACGGTGGCACCGATCGCGAGCAGCAGCGTCGATACCTGTTCGCCGCCGAACCCCGCGTTTCCGAACATCGCGGCCACCAGGGCCAGCACGGCCAACGATCTCATCCGCCACCTCCTGACCCTCCCTTAGCAGGGCACGTGCCAGCGGGGTGGCGAGACGCAACCGGCGGAAAAGCCTTGTCGGGAGCAATGTTGCGCGGTGGGAGCGGCGTGGCTCGTGGAACTTCAGCCACGAAGTGTGCCCCCGGCAACACACGGCGGGACCGGTGCCCGGGTTCGGCCTAGCCGACGGGGATGCGGATGCGGAAGGTGGTGCCGCGGCCGGCGGCGGTCGTGAAGTCGATCCGCCCGCGGTGGCGCTCGACCACCATCAGGACCGTGGAGAGCCCGAGGCCGGTGCCCTTGCCCTCCGCCTTGGTCGTGAAGAACGGCTCGAAGATGCTGGGCCGGATCTCCTCCGGGATGCCGCTGCCGGTGTCGGCGACGGAGATCTCGATCTCCTCGCCCACTCGCGCCGTGCGCACCGTCAGCGTGCCGCCCGCGCCCATCGCGTGGATGGCGTTGACGACCAGATTGATGATCGCCATCTCGAGCTGGTTGGCGGCGCCCTGGATCCGCGGCAGGTCCGGCGCCAGCTCCGTCTCCACCTTCACGCCGCCCTTGAGGATCTGGTAGTGGCACAGCTCCAGGCTGTGGACGACGACGTCGTTGGCGGCCACGTCCTGTGGCTCCTCGTGGGAGGGACGGCTGAAGGCGAGCAGCGACTGGGCCAGGCCCTTGATGCGCTCGGTACCGCGCCCGATCGACTTCAGCATCTCCGCCTGGCCGTCACCCAGCGCCGCGGCCTGCAGCAGCTCCAGGTTGCCCATGATGTAGGTGAGCGGCGTGTTCAGCTCGTGGGCGATGCCGGCGGCCATCTGGCCGATCGTGGCCAGCTTCTCGGACTGCAGCAACTGCTTCTGGGCCAGCCGCAGTTCTTCGATCGTGTGCTGCTCGCGCTCGAAGAGCTGGGCGTTCTCGATCGCCAGCGCCGCGTGGCGGGCCAGCGCCTCGGCCGCCCGCAGCGAGTCGGGCCGGAAGGCCGCCGAGGTCTCGTGATTGTCGACGTAGATGGCCCCGAGCGCCCGCGGGTAGCCGCCGTTGCCGTCGACCTCCGCCCGCGGCGAGCGCAGCGGGATGCAGACGATCGTCCGCAGGTCCATCAGGATCACGCTCTGCGCCGTGCCCAGCGACGGGTCGGCCACCGCGTTGCCGGTCGCCACCGTCTCCCCGCTCTCGATCGCGCGCTTGACCACCGAAGTCGACAGGCCCTGACCCTCCGCCGGGATCGGGCCGCCGTCGCGGCGGCGGCCGACGCGCACGCAGAGGCCGGCAACGGTGGGGAAGGCGGCGCCTTCCGCGCCCTCCTGGGCGTCGGCGAGCAGCAGGAAGCCGCGCTCGGCGCGGGTGATGCGCATGACCGCGTCGAGCACCTGCTCGAGCACCTGGGACAGCACCAGCGTCGAGTTCAGGGTCTGCACGAGGGAGAGCAGCAGTTGTTGCTGCTCGATCCACGGGAACTCGGCGATCTGGTCGGTCTGGGTCGTGTCCGAACCCAGCGGCGAGAACTTGAGCGTGACGTTGCCCATCTGCAGCAGCGAGCCGGGCGTCAGCTCCGTCTTCGAGGCCTTGACCGCGTTCACGTAGACGCCGTGCAGCGAGCCCAGGTCCTCGACCGTGAACACGCCGTTTTCCCAGGCGATCCGCGCGTGGGCCTTGGAGATCGACGGCTCGACCATCGACAGGTCGTTGCCGCGGGCGCGGCCGATCGTGTACGTGCGCGGCTTCAGGAAGTGGATGCGCTCGGCCAGGTTGCCTCGCACCACCTCGAGGATGGCCACCGCCAGCGTGGCCCCGCACTGCCCGCAACGGTGGTCGTCGGGGTGGGTTTCTTTACCGCAACGTGGGCATCGCATCGGGATCGGGGATGATAACGCTTCCATGAAGGCCGCAAGTTCCCTGGCGTTGGCACTCGGCCTGTGGGCCGTCGGCTCGTGGCCGGCGGCGCTCGCCGTCGTACCGGGCCTGGGGGTGTTCGGCGGGCCGCTGGGGCCGGCGCTGGTCGTGCTGGCCACCGCCGTCGCCGCGGCCCGGGCTGCGGGCTGCGATCAGGCGCGAGTGTTCACCCGCCTGGGCGACCTCGGCCCGGTGCGGCTGTTCGTGCTCGGCTTCGTGTGGCTCGCGGTCTGCGGCGAGGGTTACGCGACGCGGCTGCGGGTGACCGGAGACGAGCCCCACTACCTGGTGATGGCGCAGAGCCTGTGGCGCGAGGGTGACCTCGACCTGGGCGACAACTACGCCCGTGGCGACACGAAGGAATACACGCCGGCCGAGCTGGCGCCGCACTACGGTGCGCCCCGCGCCGACGGCCGGCCGTTCCCGGCCCACAGCCCGGGGCTGCCGGCGCTGCTCGCACCGGTCTACGCGCTGGGCGGGCGCCGCGCCTGCGTGCTGCTGCTGGCCGCGATCGCCGCGCTCGCCGCGGTGGAGGCCGGGCGGCTGGCCCGTGCCTTCACCGGGTCCGCGATCGCCGCCGGGGCGGCGTGGGGCTTGGCGCTGGGGCCGCCGCTCGCGTTCTTCGGCTTCCACGTCTACACCGAGGGGCCGAGCGCGCTCGCGTTGTGCGCCGCGCTTCGCCTGCTGGCCGCGCCCGGCGTGAGCCCGGCCCGGGCCGCCGTGGCCGCCCTGCTCGCCTCGGCCCTGCCCTGGCTGCACGTCAAGCTGGGCCTGGCCGCCGTCGTCGTCGGCCTGTTCGCGCTGATCCAACTGGGCGGCGCCGCGCGGAAGGCGTTCGTGGCGGTCGCCGGGCTGATGGCCCTCGGCTTCATGGGGCACTACCAGCGGGTGTTCGGCACACCCACCCCGTTCGCCATCTACGGGGGCGCGCCCCAGGACGCCGCCGCGGAGCCGCTGCGCGCGCTCCTGGGGTTGCTCTTCGACCGCTCCTTCGGCCTGCTGCCCTTCGCGCCGGCCTTCGTCGTGGCGCTCGGCGGGCTGTGGCCCACGGGCCGCCCGCGGCTGTCGCGTGCCCAGGGCGTCGCACTCGCGGCCGGGCTCGCCGTACTGCTGCCCGCGCTCTTCTGGCGGATGTGGTGGGGCGGGCAGTGCCCGCCGGCCCGCTTCCTCGTGCCGCTGGTGCCGCTGCTGGCGGCGGCCGCGGGCCAGCGGGTGGCGGCGGGCGGTGGCCTGGCGCGCTGGTTCGGGCCGCTTTGCTGCGCCGGGCACGCGCTGGTCGGATTCGTCGTGTGGCGCGTGTCCGACCTGCTGCTGGTCAACCGTGGCGCGCGACCCACGCGGTTGTGGGCTGCGCTCTCGGGGCCGGTGCCCGTCGAGCGCTATTTGCCCTCGATGGTGGCCGCGGCGCCCAGCGACTGGATCGTGGCCGTGGCCTGGGCGGTCGGGCTGGCGCTGCTGCTCGGCCTCGACGTCGCCGCGCGGCGGGGAAGTGCGCGCGCGGACCGAGCCTTCAGCCCGCTGCTGGCCGCGCTGCTGGCCCTGGCGCTGGTCACGTTCGTGGATCTCGCGGCCGCGCCCGTCGGGGCATCGCCAACGAGCGAAGAGGGCGCCCCCTGACGGGAGCGCCCTCGACCGACTCGACGGGTTGCTGATCCCGGGAGCGAATCCCGGGGCTGGCTAGTTCGTCGACATCCCCGCGACCGGGCCCTGCGGCGGCGTGACCGTGACCGGTTCCCCGGGCGGCAGCGCCAGTGCGAGCACCTCCTCGACCGTCGAGACGAGGTGGATCTTCAACTCGTTGCGGACGTTCTCGGGCAGGTCTTCCTTGACGGCCTTCTCGTTGCGGCGGGGGAGGATGATCTCCTTGACGCCGAGCCGGTGGGCCGCCAGGACCTTCTCCTTGATGCCGCCCACCGGGAGCACGCGCCCGGACAGGCTGATCTCGCCGGTCATCGCCAGCCGCGCCTTGACCGGGCGCCCCTGCAGCATCGACACCAGCGCCGTCGCCATCGTCACGCCCGCCGACGGGCCGTCCTTGGGTACGGCGCCCTCGGGCACGTGGAGGTGGATGTCGATGCGCTCGAAGAACGAGTCGTCGATGCCGAGCTCGCGGGCGTGGGTGCGGACCCACGACAGCGCGGTCTGCGCGCTCTCGCGCATCACCTCGCCGAGCTGGCCGGTCAGGGTCAGCCCCTTCTTGCCCCACATCTGGGTCGCCTCGATCCAGAGCACCTCGCCACCGGCGGCCGTCCAGGACAGGCCCGTGACGACGCCGGGGACGACCGTCCGCTCCTCCATCTCGTCGCGCATGAAGTAGGGCGCGCCGAGGAACTCCTCGACCTTCTCCGGGGTCACCACGACGGTCTCCGTGTGGCCCTCGGCCCGCTTGCGGGCGACCTTGCGGATGATGCTGGCGATCTCGCGCTCGAGGTTGCGCAGCCCGGCCTCGCGCGTGTACTCGCGGGCCAGCTTGGTCAGCGCCTCGTCGCCGAAGGCGATGTCGACGTCCTTCATGCCGTGGTTGTCGAGCTGGCGGGGCAGGATGTGACGGCGCGCGATGTGGAGCTTGTCCTCCTCGGTGTAACCGGCGAGGCGGATCACCTCCATGCGGTCGCGCAGCGCGGGCGGGATCTGGTCGAGCACGTTCGCGGTGCAGATGAACAGCACCTCGGACAGGTCGAACGGCAGGTCCACGTAGTGGTCCTTGAACGTGTGGTTCTGCTCGGGGTCGAGCACCTCGAGCAGGGCCGACGCGGGGTCGCCGCGGAAGTCCATGCCCAGCTTGTCGACCTCGTCGAGCATGAACACGGGGTTCTTGCTCTCGGCGCGGCGCAGGCCCTGGATGATCTGGCCCGGCAGCGCGCCGATGTAGGTGCGGCGGTGGCCACGGATCTCGGCCTCGTCGCGCATGCCGCCGAGCGAGATGCGGTGGAACTTGCGGCCCATCGCCGAGGCGATCGAGCGGCCGAGCGAGGTCTTGCCGACACCCGGGGGGCCCGCGAAGCACAGGATCGGGCCCTTGATGTCGGGCTTCATCTTGCGCACCGCCAGGTACTCGAGGATGCGGTCCTTGACCTTCTCCAGGTCGTAGTGGTCGTTGTCGAGCACCTCGCGCGCCTTGAGGATGTCGATCTCGGCCTCGGTCCGCTTCTGCCACGGCATCGCCGTCAGCCAGTCGAGGTACGTGCGGGTGACGGTGTACTCGGCGGCGGCCGGCGACATCTTGGACAGCCGGTCCAGCTCGCGCAGCGCGTCCTTCTTGTGCGGCTCGTCGGGCATGCCGCACTTCTCGATCTTCTCGCGCAGCTCGGCGATCTCGCGCTGCTGGTCGTCGCCTTCGCCCAGCTCCTTCTGGATCGCCTTCATCTGCTCGCGCAGGTAGTACTCTCGCTGGTTCTTCTGCAGCTCGGTCTTGACCTGGCTCTGGATCTTGTTGCCGACCTCGAGCACCTCGAGGTCCTTGGCCAGGATCTTGTTCACGCGCTCCAGCCGGGCGCGCACGTCGAGCACTTCCAGCAGCTCCTGCTTCTGGGCGGTGGTCAGCGACTGCAGGCTGCCGGCCACGAAGTCGGCCAGCCGCGATGGCTCCTGGATGTTGCTGGCCAGGCCGGCGAGCTCGTCGGACAGGGTGGGGGACAGCTCCACCACCCGCTGGAACAGGCCCTGCGCGCTCTGCGCCAGCGCCTGCACCTCGATCTCGTGCTCGGGCGCGACGACCTCGCGCAGCAGCTCGATCTTCGCCCGCAGGAACGGCCGGTACTGCGTGACCTGCAGCACCCGGAAGCGCTGCACGCCCTGGACGACCAGCCGCAGCGAGCCGTCGGGGAACTTGAACATCTTGTGGATGTGGGTCAGCGTCCCGACCCGGTAGAGATCGCTCTCGACCGGGTCGTCGATCGCCGGGTCGCGCTGGGTGACCACGCCGATCACGCGGCGCTCGCGCACCGCGTCGTGGACCAGCGCGACGGAACTCTCGCGCGCGACGGCGAGCGGGAGGATGGCGTGGGGGAACAGGATGGTGTCGCGCAGCGGCAACATCGCCAGCTCCCCCGGCACCTGATCGAGGTCGACCTCGTGGACGCCGCCCGACTCGAAGTCCGGCTTCTGATCGTCCCGGCTGCTCATGATCCCTCCGCTCGCGAACGACTCAGCTGATGACGAAGCCGAGCTCGCGGGCCTTTTCCTGCCGTTCCTGGGCCACCTGGTCCTCCTGCTGCTGCTGGCAGTCGCGGCACAGGTCGGCGAACGGCACCGCCTTGAGCCGCGCGGCGGCGATCTCCTCGTCGCACTCCAGGCAGATCCCGTAGCGACCCTGCGACAGGCGCACGATCGCGTCGTCGATCTTGGCGAGCGTCTCGGACTTCATCTGCATGAGGGCGAAGTCGACCTCCTGCACGATGTCGACCATCGACTGCTCCTCGGCGTCCTTGACCTGCTGCACTTCTTCCGGAAGCGTCTCCCGGATCGAACGAAGCTTCGCGGACA
>JAMPXO010000050.1 GCA_023701125.1 Vicinamibacteria bacterium
GTCGATCCCCGACTACCTGGCGCTCGTGGGCGACACGTCGGACGGCTTCCCCGGCCTCGCGGGCTGGGGACCCAAGTCGGCGGCGACCGCGCTGGCCCGCTTCGGCCACCTCGAGGCCATTCCCGACGACCACCGCGCCTGGGACTTCAAGCTGGCCCGCGCCGAATCGCTCGCGGCGACGCTGACCCGCGACCGCGAGCTGGCCGGACTGTTCAAGCGCCTCGCCACGCTGCGCACCGACGTCCCCGTGTTCGAGTCCGTCGACGAGCTGGCGTGGAGCGGCCCGACGTCGGACCTGTCAGGACTTCGCCGCCGGCTCGAGGTCGAACGCTGACGGGCCGGCCGCCGCGTCGAACGCCCCCTCGCTCCCCTTCCCCATCGCCAGCGCGAGCGCCAGGGCGACGAGCCCGGCCGCCGCCACGAACGTGACCCGCATGCCCGCGGCGACGGCCTCGCGCGGGGCCGTCGAGACGTCGCTGGTGCCCGACGCCGCCGCGAAGATCGCCCCCATCGCGGAGGCGCCCGTGGTGAGTCCCAGGTTGCGCGACAGGATCAGCAGGCTCGACACCAGGCCCCGCCGTTCCGGCGCCAGGCCGGCCATGACGGCCGTGTTGTTGGCCGCCTGGAACAGGGCGTAGCCGGCGGTGACGACGACGATGGGCGCGAGGTAGCCCGCAGGGCCGAGCGCCGCCGGCAGCACCGAGACCAGCAGGCAACCGGCCCCGGCGACGGCGAGCCCGACCCGGGTCGTGCGGCGGGCGCCGTGGCGGTCCACGAGCCGGCCTGCCGGCACCCCGCAGAGCGCCGCGACGAGCGGGCCGACCGCGAGCAGCAGCCCGACGCGAGCCGGGTCGAGGCCCAGCCCACGCCCCAGGTAGAACGGCCCGACCACCAGCGTCGCCATCATCACCGTCGACACCAGCGCGCTGGTGGCGAGGCCCGCGCGCAATCCCGGATCGCGCAGCAGGGCCAGGCGGATCAGGGGTGTCGGCGTGCTCGCCTCGACCAGCGCGAACAGGCCGCCTGCGCAGGCGGCGGCCAGCAGCAGCGCCGCGTTGACCGGGCCGAAATGACCGCGTCCGGCCGTCATCGCGAAGGCGTAGGCCGCGAGCGTCAGCGCCAGCAGCAGGGTGCCGGCGGGGTCGAAAGCAGACGGGCGGGGCTTCGGCCGCGGAGCGTCGGCAGGCAGGTGCCGATGCGCGAGCAGCAAGGTCAACAGGCCCAGCGGCACGGTGGCGACGAAGAGCGCCCGCCAACCGAACCCGGCGATCAGCAGCCCGCCCAGCGAGGGACCGAGCGCCGTCCCCGCGGCGGACATGGTCCCCAGCAAGCCCATCGCACTTCCGGCGCGCGACCTCGGCACCGCCTCGCCGACCAGGGCCAGGGTCAGCGTCAGCATCGCGGCCGCGCCGAGGCCCTGCGCCGCGCGGGCCGCGATCAGCACGCCGAGGCTGGGCGCCAGACCGCCCAGCGCGGTGGCCAGCGTGAACCAGCCGAGCCCCGCCAGCAGCAACCGGCGCCGGCCCACGACATCGCCCAGCCGCCCGACGCCGACGATGGTGGCGGTGAGCGTCAGCAGATAGGCGAGCACGATCCACTGCACCTGCTGGAACGAGGCGCCGAACGCCAGCGCCAGCGTCGGCAGGGCCACGTTGGCGATGCTGCCGCCCAGCGAGGACAGCAACGCGGACAGCGCGAGGCCGGCCAGGCTCCACCGCGCCGCGGGCGCCCCTTCTTCGTTTCCAGCGGCTGCGTCGTCCGTCACGGCCTGAAGTGGTTTCGACATGACGGCAAGGTAGGCCGTCGCGGGTCATGGCGGAAGAGTCACCATTTGCATTTCATTCGTGCGTTTGACGCCATGTCTCGACCATGGCACCGTGCAGGCATGTCCACCCCCGATCTCAACCTGCTGGTGACGCTCGACGTGTTGCTCGCGGAGGGCAGCGTCGCGCGCGCCGCCCGCAGGTTGCAGCTCAGCCCGTCGGCGATGAGCCGGGCGCTGGCGCGACTGCGCGAGACGACGGGCGACCCGCTGCTGGTGCGGGCCGGGCGCGGCCTGGTGCCGACGCCGCGGGCAACCCTGCTCCGTGAACGGGTCGCCCAGGTCGTGCAGGACGCCCAGGCGGTGCTCCTCCCCGCGCAGCAGCCCGACCTGCAGCGGGTCGCCCGGACGTTCACGGTTCGGAGCAGCGAGGGCTTCGTCGAGAACTTCGGAGCCCGCCTCGTCGGCCGCCTCGCCACGGAGGCGCCCGGCGTCAGGCTTCACTTCGTGCAGAAGTCGAACAAGGACAGTGCCCCGCTGCGCGACGGCGCCGTGGACCTGGAGACGGGAGTCGTCGAGGAGGCGACGGGTCCGGAACTCAAGGAACAACCCCTGTTCCACGACCGCTTCGTCGGCGTCGTGCGGAGCGGCCACCCGCTGAGCCGGGGCGCGATCACGGCCGCTCGTTACGCCTCCGGAAGGCACGTCCTGGTCTCGCGAGGGGGGCGGGACCGGGGACTGATCGACGACGCCCTGAAGCCGCTGCGGCTGACCCGCGAGATCGTCACCCTGGTCGGCGGCTTCGCGGGGGCGCTGGCTCTCGCCCGCGGCTCGGACCTGATCGCCAGCGTGCCGGAGCGGCACACCGCCGCCCTCCGCACCGGCCTGTTCAGCTTCGCGCTCCCGTTCGTGGTCCCGGAGATCCGGGTCTCGATGCTCTGGCACCCGCGGATGCATGCCGATCCGGTGCACCGCTGGTTGCGCGCCTGCGTGCGCGAGGTCTGTGCGGAGCCGCCCGCTTCCGCGCGTAGTGGCCGGGTCCGCCGCCCGCGCTGACACCTCGTCGGAGCGCGAAGCGGCACCTCGGCTTGTGCAGTATTGCTGTACATTGGTCGAGTGACTCTGAACGGCTCGGGGCCCGCCGGACAGGGGTCCAGGGCCCGGGCGATGGCCGACATGCCCGCGCTCACCTCCTTGCGGGCGATCGCGGCCCTGCTGGTCGTGCTGTACCACTTCTCTCCGCATGGCCAGGGTCGCCTGGTCGAGATCGTGTGCGGCCAGGGGCACGTCGGCGTCACCGTCTTCTTCGTGCTCTCGGGCTTCCTGATCACGGCGCGGTACTACCCCGAGATCGAGCGGGGAGAGCACCGGCTCGGCGAGTACTTCGTGCGGCGAGCCGCCCGCATCCTGCCGCTCTACTTCTTCGTGCTGACGCTGTCGCACCTGATGACCAGGGGCACCCCGCCGCTGGGTGCCGTGCCCCTGGCCGAGTGGACCCTCACCCACGCCCTGTTCGGCTCGTCGCTCGAAGACCTGACGGTGCTCACGTCGTGGTCGCTCACCCTGGAGGAGTGCTTCTACGCCTCCGCTCCCCTGGTCTTCCTGGCCCTGGCTCGCCTGAGCCGCGGGCTCGGGCCGGTCCGCGGCCCCGCGATCGGCCTCACGGGCGTGGCCGCAGGCCTGGGCCTGGTCGGGGCCGTGATCCTGCAGTTCTCCGTGCCGCTGGCGGCGGCCGACCTCAACTTCCTGGCCGACCCGCTGCTGCTGCGCTCGTTCACGATCTTCGGCCGCTACTTCGACTTCGCGCTCGGCACGGCCGCCGGCCTGCTGTTCCTGTCGGGCAAGGTGGAGGCCGTCTGGCGCGCGCCGCGGGGTGGGCTCTACTCGACGGTGCTGGCCCTCGCGGGGGCCGGCCTGCTGTTCACTGCCCAGGCGCTCATGGTGCTCCAGTTGGCAGACCCCAACGCCCAATGGCGCTGGAACATGCTGGCGGCGGTCGGGTCCGCGGCCATCGTGCTGGCCCTCACCTGCGCACACGCTCCGCTGTCGAGGCTGCTGTCTGCGGCCGGGCTCGTCTACCTGGGGCGGACGTCCTACGCGCTGTATCTGATCCAGACCGGTCCGCTCGGCCACGAGCTGGTCTTCTGGCTGCTGCCCGGCGGCGACGGCGTCCACCTGATCGTGCTGTATCTGGGCCTGACCGCGATCAGCGCGCTGCTGTTCGAGCTGGTGGAAGAGCCGGCCCGCGAGACCGTGCTGGCGCTCTGGCGTCGCAAGCCCCTGCTCGAAGCGTTCCCGCGCGCCCGCCTGCGAGCCTTGTCGGTGGTGATCCTGCTCGGAGCCCTGGCCACCCAGCACGCCCTGTGGGCCGCGCACACGGTGGACGCGCCGACGGAAGCCGAGGTGGAACGAGTGCTCGGTCCCGGTTCCCGCTCCGTGCTACGGATGGAGATCGCGCGGACGACCGAGGGCGGCAAGGAGCCCAGGGTGCCGATCCCGCCCGACTGGCTGGAGGGCCGGCCCGGAAAGCAGCACGGACCGACGTCCTTGCTGGTGTTCGCCGACGAGCGGCCGGTGCCCTTCCTCGGAACCGGAGAACCGGCCGACAGCCCACCGTCCGCCTGGTATCGGTGGCCGAGAGTTCCGTTCCTCAGCCTCGACGTGGATCTCCCCGCCCGGGTCACGGTCGTCGACCGCGATCTCCCGACGGCGCTCGCTCTCGCCGGGTCCCACTTCGCGGAGGCGCCCCTGCGGGCCGCTGCCCCGCTTCCGCTGCTGGGCCTGATCGGCCTGCTCTGGTGGCGGCGAGGGGGCGCGATCTGGGCTCCGCGTACCAGCCTCGCCGCGGCGGCCGGCCTCGTCTTCTTGTGGCTGGTCACCGCGGCCTACCAGCAGCCCTGGGCCCCGCTGCTGCTCCCGCTCGAGGTCCTGGCGATCACCTGGCTGGCGGTCCCGAGCCGAGGTCGGACGCGCGGGGCGGCAGCGACTGCCGCGGCGCCTATCGCGCTCCCCGAGGCCGAGTGATCGCCTGGGCGAAAGCCGTGGCGATCCTCTCGTGGCCTTCGTCGTTGGGATGCAGGAAGTCGAAGAACAGCGGCGGCCACTGGGACTCCGGGCCGAAGGCGGTCCAGGCGTCGGCCAGCACGGCGCCTTCCTGGATCACCATCGGGCGGATCAACTCGTTCTGGATCTTCACCCAGTAGTTGCGATCCGCGACCCTGGGCGCGGTGGACGTCGGGTCGACCGGCACGATCGTCCCGACCACGGGCAGGCTGCCCGCGCCGCGGGCGCTGCGGATCATGTCGCGCAGGCTGGCGACCGTGAAACAGGCCTCCGGCGCCACGAAGGCGCAACGGTTCCAGTCGTTGACGCCGTACAGCACGAGCGTATAGGCCGGCCGCGCCTCGGCCAGGGAGTCCGGCAGCCGGCGCGCACCGTCCTCGCTGCGGCTGGCCCCGAGACCGTCCGCGATCACGGAGGCCTCGCCCCAGGCGGCCTTCAACTGCCGCTCGAGCAGGATCGGCCAGCCCTGGCGCAGCGTCGCACCCAGGCTCTCGGTGATGCTGTCCCCGAACGCGAGGTAGGTGTTGGGGTGGTTCCTCCCGGTCGGCAACACGGCCGGCACCGCGACCACCGTTCCGGCGGGCAAGGGCAGGGTCAGGCTGGGAAGGCGGCCCGGCTCGAACCAGGGGGGCAGTCCCTCGAGCGGCAGCGACAGGGTGGCGGACGGGCCCGGCAGCCCTGTGATCGTGAACTCGCCGCGCGCGTCCGCAGTCGCCGTCCGACCCGCGGCCGAGACCACCGCTCCCGGCAGCCTGACGCGCTCCTCGGCGTCCAGCGTGCCGCTGCCGTTCTGGTCATAGAAGACGACCCCGGTCACGGAGTG
Organism: Vicinamibacteria bacterium; assembly: GCA_023701125.1. Taxonomy (GTDB): domain Bacteria; phylum Acidobacteriota; class Vicinamibacteria; order Fen-336; family Fen-336; genus WYBL01. The sequence continues at coordinate 5,649 of JAMPXO010000050.1, forward strand.
GGAGGCCGAGGCCCCCGTGTCGGGCGAAGCGGGCGACCCGCCGCAGCCGCTGGCCAGCAGCGACAGGGCGGCAGCGGCGATCGCGCCGGCGGCGGAGCAGGGGGCGCGGTCGGACTGAATCGCCATCTCGCCTCCCTGGATGCCCTCGAAAGGCGGATTCTATTCAGTTTCCCGAGCGGCGCGCGCCCCCTCCGCGCGAGGCGGCTGCGCAGCTACGCCATCGCCAGCAACTCGGCGACCGCCTTCTCGATGCCTTCCGCCGCTTCCGAGATCCGGCCCGCCAGCATGTAGGCCGGCGAGGTGATCAGCTTCCCCTCGCTGTCGATCGTCGTGGCGTCGACCGCGCAGTCGACGTGACGGGCGCCCATGGCGGTCAGCGCCGCCGCGGTCGCCGCGTCGTTGCCGATCGTCAGCCTCGGCGACTCGGCGCCCAGGACCCCGGCGAGCACCGCGGGCGCGATGCAGACCGCCGCGACCGGCTTGCCCTGGGCGTGGACCTCGCGCACCAGCCGCGCCACGCCCGAGTCGACCTGGCAGTCCTTGCCCTTGACCGCGAAGTCGCACAGGTTCTTGGCCGCGCCGAAGCCGCCCGGCAGGATCAGGCCGTCGACCTGATCCGCCTCGACCTGCTTCACGTCCTGGATCTTCCCGCGCGCGATCCGGGCCGACTCGACGAGCACGTTGCGCTTCTCGCCCTCCGCGACCTGGCCGGTGAGGTGGTTGACGACGTGCATCTGGTCGACGTCGGGCGCGCAGATCACGGCCTCGGCCCCGCGCCGGTCGAGGGCCAGCAGCGTGATCACCGCCTCGTGGATCTCCGCGCCGTCGTAGACGCCGCAGCCCGAGAGAACGACGGCGATCCTCTTTGCCATGGCTCTTGCGCTCCTCTCCATGATTCTGATCCCGGCCTTCGGCCCATCGCCATGGACCGTTTGATCCGGTGCGCGCGCAGAACCGAGGCTACCGGAGCGCCGCCGCCAGCCGAGCTTCGCGCCGGCCCATCGCCACCAGCAGGCCGTTCAGGATTGCCTGCGGGCGCGGCGGGCAGCCCGGGATGTAGACGTCTACCGGGACGACCTGGTCGACCGCGCCCACCGACGAGCAGGTGCCCTCGCCGAACAGGCCGCCGCTGCAGCCGCAGGCGCCGACTGCCACCACGATCCGCGGCTCCGGCGTCGCCTCGTACGTCCGGCGCAGCGCGATCTCCATGTTGCGGGTGACCGGGCCGGTGACCAGCAGCAGGTCGGCGTGACGCGGGCTGGCGACGAAGTGGATGCCGAAGCGCTCGAGGTCGAACACGGGGTTGGCCGTGGCCGCGATCTCGAGTTCGCAGCCGTTGCAGCTCCCGGCGTCCACCTGGCGCACGTGCAGCGAGCGGCCGAGGCGGCCCTGGATGCGCTCGCGCAGCCGCGCGGCAGATTCGTCGAGGCTCGGCCCCGGCTGCGCCGCGACGCCGCGGAACGTGGCCCGGCCGGCCTCGTCGACGTCGAACGAGGCCACGCGGGTGAGCTGGTCGCGGGTGTAGGCCGCGACCTCGTGGTCGTGTGCCTTCGAGATCGCCTGTTCAGGGCAGGCCGTCAGGCACTCGCGGCACTGGATGCAGGCGGCGTGCGACATCCGCAGCAGCTTCCGATCCGGTCCCGCCGGCGTGAGCTGGATCGCCCCCGTGGGGCACGCCGTCGCGCACTTGTCGCAGGCGATGCAGCGCGCGAAGTCGATCACTGGGAAGCCGAACGGCGGCGCCGCGGCGAACGGGTCTTTCTCGGTCAGGATGCCCGTGCGCAGGCTCCGGGTCAGGATGCTCAACATGCCGGCCTCCGGGAGAGCGGGCCCGTCATCGGTCGTTGCCCGCGTACGACAGATTGAAGCTCTTGTTGATGACCGGGAAGTCCGGGACGATGTTGCCGGGCACGGCGCGCACCAGCGCCGGCCAGTTCCGCGAGCTGGGATCGGTGACCTTCACGCGGTCGATGCCGCCGCGGGCGTCCGTGCGCACCCAGTGCAGGCACTCGCCGCGCCAGCCCTCCGCCCAGCCGAGCGCCGACGCTTCGGCCGGCAGGGCGTCGGGGAGCGGGCTCAGCAGCGCACCGTCGGGCAGGGCGTCCAGCACTTGCGCGAGCAGCGACAGCGACTGCTCCACCTCGCGCGCGCGGACCATCAACCGGGCGCGCACGTCGCCGACTTCTTCGACCGGCACCTCGAAACGCAGGCCGCGATAAGCGTCGTGCGGCTGGTCGCGGCGCAGGTCGAGGTCGAGCCCCGAGGCTCGCGCCGCCACCCCGACCACGCCCAGCTCGCGGGCCACCTGGGTCTCCAGCACGCCGGTGCCGTCGACGCGGTCGGTGAACGTGCCCGAGTCGATCAGCAGGCTCACCAGGTCCTTGAAGTCGCGGCCGAGCCGCGCCAACTGCGCCATCAGCTCCTTGCGGCTGCGCAACGTGAGGTCGCACTTCACGCCGCCCGCGGCGATCGTCCCGCGCAGCAGGCGCGAGCCGAACAACCGCTCGTGGGACCGCACCAGGTCCTCGCGGATCGCCTGGGCGCGGCTGGCGGGCACCGTGAAGGCGACGTCGGTGGCGATCGCGCCGACGTCCGCGACGTGGTTGTAGACGCGCTCGAGCTCGAGCAGCGCGACCCGCAGGTGGCGAGCGCGCGGCGGCGGCTCGACGCCCGCGAGGCGCTCGATCGCGTGGACCCAGGCCAGCGCGTGGCCCACGGCGGTATCACCCGAGATCGACTCGGCGAGGAACAGGCCGTGACGCCACGGCAGCCGCTCGAAGCGCTTCTCGATCCCCTTGTGCACGTAGAAGAGCCGCAGTTGCAGGTACAGCACGGGCTCGCCGGCGACGCCGAAGCGGAAGTGGCCGGGCTCGATGATGCCGGCGTGGACCGGGCCGACCGGGATGTGGAACACGCCCTCTCCGGTCACTGGCCGATAGGCGCGGTACTGCCCGCCCACCCGCGGCACGACACGCCGCTCGTCGAAGTCCTTGCGCAGCTCGAAGGCGCCCTCGGGCCAGTCGTCGTGCAGCGAGACGTGGTTGGGGTTCGGGTGCCCCGCGGGCACCGGGCCGAACGCGTCCATCACCTCGCGCTCGAACCAGTTGGCGGCCGGATGGCGGGCCGAGATCGACGGGAAGCCGGCGCCTGCCGGGACCACGGCCCACACTCGCACGAAGCCCGGCGGCTCGGCGCAGGCCCACAGGTGGTGGACCGCGGTGCGCCCCTCCCCTTCGTCCGTGCCGAACAGCGAGGCCAGGCGCAGCCCGGAGCCCGCCGCACGATCGGCGAGTGCGGGCAGCTCCGACAGCTCGGCCCGCACGACCCACTCGCCCGGCCGCTCCTCGACCAGGCCCTCGACGCCGAGGCGCTCGCGCCAGACCGCGGCGCTCATCGCCCGCCCTCGACCACCCGCGCCGCGGCGTGGATCAGCTCCAGCAGCCCCGGCGGAAGATAGAAGGCCGAGCCGACGGCCAGCACGGCCGCCAGCAGCATCGTCAGCGAGCCGAAGTCCATCTTCTCGACGTCGACCGGCCGTGCCGGCGCCGCGGGCTGCTCGCCCAGCACCAGACGGCCCGTCTGATACGCGAAGCCGCAGAACAGCAGCACCAGGCAACCGAGCAGGATCACGCTGGCCGCGAGATGCGGCCCGGCGAAGCCGGCCCTGAGGATGATCAGCTCGCTGAAGAACATGCCGAACGGCGGCGAGCCCGTCATGATCACCATCGCCAGCACGAACAGCGTGCTGGCCACGGGCGTGCGGCCCAGCGTGCCCGGCCCGATCTGCTCGAAGTTCGACGACGAGTGGAGCTGAGCGAGGGTGCCGGCCGAGAAGAAGGCCAGCGGCTTGGCGATCGAGTGGTACGTGAGATGGAGCAGGGCCCCGAAGGTGGCCGCCTCGGCGCCGAGGCCGATGCCGATCGCCATGATCCCCACGTGCTCGACGCTCGAGTAGGCCAGCAGGCGCTTCAGGTTCCACTGGATCAGGATGAACGGCGTCGCGACCGCGACCGAGAGCAGGCCGAGCGCCAGCAGCAGGCGCGACGAGAAGCCCGGGCCCAGCGCGGCGTTGGCGATCGTGTGCACGCGCAGCAGGCAGTACAGCGCGCCGTTGAGCATGCCCACGGCCATCAGCACGCCGGCGGGCGACGGCGCCTCGCGATAGGCGTCGGGCTTCCACGTGTGCATCGGCGCCAGGCCGGCCTTGGTGCCGTAACCGACCAGCGCGAAGACCACGCCGAGCTTCAGCGTCAGCGGGTGCAACTGGCCCGCGACCTCGATCAGCCGCGTGACGTTGAGGCCGGCCATGCCCTCGCCCAGCACGCCGCGGCCCGCCGCGAACATCAGCACGGTGCCCAGCAGCGCGAAGGCGAGGCCGAGGCTGCCCAGCATCAGGAACTTCCAGGCGGCCTCCAGCGAGGTGTCGCGGTCGTGGAAGGCGACCAGGAAGACGGAGGCGAGGGTCGTGACCTCGACCGCAATCCACAGGATGCCGAGGTTGTTGCAGACGGACACCAGCAGCATCGCGAACACGTAGAGCGGGACCAGCGCGTCGAACTCGCGGCGCTTCCAGGGTGTGAGCAGGCCGCGATCCTCGTTGCGGCGCAGGTAGGCGATGCCGTAGGCCCCCGACATCAGCCCCACCAGCGCCGACAAGACGAGCACGAGCGCCGACAGCCCGTCGACGCGCAGCGCCTCGTCGAACGCGCCCGGCACCGCTCCCGCCAGGAACTGCGACGCCGTGCCCACGGCCAGCGCGAACGTCAGCGCCAGCCCGCCGACGAGGGCGATCTCCTTCCACCGGCGCGGCAGCGGCAACAGGCCCGCGAGCGCGGTCAGCAGCGGTACGGCCAGGGTCCACAACAGCAGGTTCATCGGTCTCAGCCCTTCAGCTTCGAGAGGCGGCTGACGTCCATCGAGTCGAAGCGGTCGACGATGCGGTGGACCAGCACCCCCAGCACCAGCACCGCCACGATGACGTCGAACGAGATGCCCAGCTCCACGATCAGCGGCATGCCGCTGGTGGCGCCCAGCGCCACCAGGAACACCGAGTTCTCGACCGTGAGCAGGGCCAGGATCTGGGTCACCGCCTTGCGCCGGGTGACCATCAGGAACAGGCCCATCAGCAGCATCGACAGCGAGACCCCGATCACGTGATGGGCCGCGCCCTGCGCGCCGTCGGCCAGCCGCGTGCTGACGCGGTAGCCGACGACGGTCAGGCCGAGGCAGATCAGCAACGAGGAGGGCACGTTGAGGAACGGCTCGATCTCGCGGCGGATGCCGATGCGATCGATCACCCGCATCAGGAACCACGGGATCAGCAGCCCCTTCAACCCGATGGTCAGTGCCGCGCTGGCCAGCAGGTGGGCGTTGTGGCCGGCGAGGCCCATCACCAGCGCCACGCCGCCCAGCAGGACGGACTGGATCGCGTACAGCCGGATGGCCGTGAACAACGCCTTCTGCCCGACCATCAGGTAGGCCGTCACCAGCATCCCGGCGGCGCAGAGGACGACCAGGTCCTGGCTCATCGCGGCGCTCACAGGAAGCGCAGCGCCAGCGCCAGGAAGGCGAGGCCGAGCGAGGCCGACATCAGCTCCGGCACCCGGAACAGCCGCAGCTTGGCGTTGGTGACCTCGACCAGGGTGACGCCGACCGACAGCAGGAACAGCTTGGCGAGGTACAGGCCCGTGGCGATCGCGAGCGCCGCGGCCCCGACGCCGGTCGCCAGGCCGAGCGGCAGGAACAGGTTGACCAGCACGGTCATGAACAGCAGCTCCTTGAGGGCCGAGGCCCACTCGACCAGGGCGAGGTCGGCGCCGGAGTACTCGAGCACCATCGCCTCGTGGATCATCGTCAGCTCGAGGTGGGTGGCGGGGTTGTCGACGGGCACCCGGCCCGCCTCGGCGATCAGCACGATGAAGAGCGCGGCCGCGGCCAGCAGGTCGCTGGGGTGGGCGGAGAGCCCGCGGGCGGCGGTCGTGCGCACCAGGTCGCCGAGGTTGAGCGAACCGCCCCACAGCGCGACCGTGAACAGGCCGAGCATCAGCGCGGGCTCGGCCAGGGCAGAGACGGCCATCTCGCGGCTCGAGCCCATGCCGCCGAACGGGCTGCCCGTGTCGAGCGCGGCCGCCGCGAGGAAGAAGCGGCCCAGCGCCAGCAGGCCGACCAGCACCAGGATGCCGCCGGCCTCCTCGAGCGGCGCCCCGGCGACGATCACCGGCACCAGCGTGGTCGCCGCGACGGCGGTCGCGAAGTAGACGCGCGGGCCGGCGACGAACACCCAGCTCGACACGTCGGAGCGCACCGGCTCCTTGCCCAGCAGCTTGGCGAGGTCGTAGTAGCCCTGCAGCAGCGGCGGCCCCTGGCGGTTCTGGAACGCCGCCTTGAGCTTCTTGATGGTGCCGCGCAGCAGCGGCGCGAGGGCCAGCAGCACGGCGGCCTGCAGCAGGCCGAGACCGAAGGAGTCCACGAGGTTCACCGTCCACCTCCGAGCCAGATCAGGACGGCGATGCCGAGCACCAGCACGTAGGCCAGGTAGGCGTGCAGGCTGCCGGCCTGGATCACCCGCATCCGCTCCGCGGCCGCCATCACGCCGCGCATCAGCGGCTGGTAGATGAAGCGCTCGAAGGTGGGCTCGATGCCCGCCTGGTACTTCACCTCGCTCGGGAAGTGCGGCTCCCCCACCAGCTCGACCTTGCGGGTCGGCCGGTACACCGAGCGGAAGACCATCATCAGCGGCTTGGCGAAGGCCGTCGCCGTGTACTCCGTGGCGGCGCTCAGCTCGCCGCCGCAGCCCCAGGTCGGCGCGGTGCGCACGGCGTACCCCGCCCGCCGCGACAGGCCGGCCGCCAGGCCCAGGCCCAGCAGCACCGCCACCGCCAGCGCCCAGGGCTCGAAGTGGTCGAAGTGGCCCGGCCCGGGCGAGAGCCGGAACGCCCCGCTCGCCCACTGCGCCCCTGGCGCGCTTTCTGTCAGCGACGCCGCGACGCCGAGGATCGGCTGCAGCACGAGGCCCGGGGCCACGCCGATCGTGATGCAGCCCGCGGCCAGCACGGCCTGCGGCCACAGCATCGACCGTGGCGAGTCGTGGGCGAGCCGCGCGCCTTCACTGCGCGGCAAGGCGAGGAACGCGATGCCGAAGGCCTTCACGAAGGCCGTCGCCGCCAGCGCCGTGGTCAGCGCCAGCAGCGCGCCGGCCACCGGAAACACGAGCCGGCTCAGGTCCGGCGTCGCCTGGAACAGGAGCAGCAACACCTGGAACAGCAGCCACTCGCTGGCGAAGCCGTTGAGCAGCGGCAGCCCCGACAGGGCCGCGGCGCCGACGAGGAACAGCAGCGCGGTGCGCGGCATGCGCCGCACCAGCCCGCCCATCCGCTCCAGGTTGCGGGTGCCGGTCGCCATCACGACCCCGCCGGCGCCCAGGAACAGCAGACCCTTGAACAGCGCATGGTTGAGGGCGTGGAACAGCGACGCGGCGACGCCCAGCGCCGCCAGCTCGCCGCGGCCGGCCGCCTGCGCCATCATCCCGGCACCGAGGCCGAGCAGGATCACGCCGACGTTCTCGATCGTGCTGTACGCGAGCAGCCGCTTGAGGTCGACCTGGGCGAGCGCGTAGAGCACGCCCAGCACGGCCGTCAGCGCGCCGAGCGATGCGATCACCAGGCCCCACTCCCAGCGCGGCGTGCCGAGGCCGAAGGCGCACACCCGGAACAGGCCGTAGACGCCGGTCTTGACCAGCACCCCCGACATCAACGCCGAGATGCTGGAGGGCGCGGCGGGATGGGCGTCGGGCAGCCACACGTGCAGCGGCACGGTGCCGGCCTTGACCCCGAAGCCGATCAGGAACAGCACGAACAGCAGGTCGCGCTGGCCGCCGAAGGCCAGCGCCCCGGACAGCACCGCCGTGAAGCTGATCGAGCCCGCCAGCGAGGCCAGCACGAAGAACCCGGCCATCAGGCAGCCGGTGCCGACGTGCGACATCACGACGTAGGTGAACGCCGCGCGGCGGCTGTCGGATCGCTCGTGCTCGGTCGCCACCAATGCCGCCGAGCTGAGCGACATCAGCTCCCAGGCGAACAGGAAGGTCAGCACGTCGTCGGCCACGAAGACCAGCGCCATGGCCCCGACCAGCAGGTTGAAGCCCGCACCGAGCCACGCCGAACGGCGATCGAGCGGGCCGTGCCCCAGGTAGCCGAGGCTGTAGACCGCGATCGGGACGGCGAGCAGGCCGAGCACCAGCAGGAAGCCGGCGGACAGCGGCGCGACCGCAAAAGACGCCGTGAAGCCGGAGGCCTGGTGGAAGAGCAGCGGCCCGCGCAGCGGCTCGCCGCTCGCCAGCACGATGACTGCCGCTGCAGTGGTCAGCGACGACGCCACGACGGCGCCCGTGAACGCCACCCGCCGACACCAGCGCGGCACCCGGAACAGCGCCAGCGCCGCGGCCGCAGCGCCCAGGTGCACGAGCAGGGCCAGCGGCACCAGGTTCTCCGACGCGGCCATCGACACGTCCACGCTCAGCCCCTCCACCACAAGAGCAACACCAGCCCCAGCACCAGGGCGATCACATAGGCGAGGTAGGCGTGCAGGCTGCCGGCCTGGATCACCTTCATCCGCGAGGCGGCGTTCATCACCGCCCGCGCCAGCGGCGCGTAGAGGTAGCGCTCGAACGTGGGCTCGATCTCGGCCTCGTACTTCACCTCGGTCGGAAAGTGCGCCTCGCCCACCGTCTCGACCTTGCGGGTCGGCCGGTACACCGCCGCGAAGATCAGCATCAGCGGCTTGGAGAACGCGGTCGCCGTGTACTCGGTGCGCGCGTCCAACTCGCCGCCGCAGCCCCAGGTCGGGGCCAACCGCACCGCGCGCCCCGCGACCCGCGCCAGGGCGAACGCCGCGGCCAGGCCGACGAGCAGTGCCAACGCCACCAGGGGCGGCACCAGGTGGTCGAAGTGCTCGGGCGGGGCGATCACGAACGCGCCGAGCACGAGCCCCGGCGGCGGCGTGACCCCGGGCAGCGAGCCCGTGACAGGGCCCAGCACGCGGAGTGCGAGCCCGGGTGCCAGGCCCAGCGCCACGCACGCGGCGGCCAGCGCCGCCTGCGGCGCGAGCATCGACCACGGCGACTCGTGGGCCGCGCGGGCGGCCTCGCTGCGTGGCAGGGCCAGGAACGTGATGCCGAACGCCTTCACGAAACACGCCGCCGCCAGCGCGCTGGTCAGCGCCAGCAGCGCGCCCGCCACCGGGAACAGGAAGCGCACCAGCGCCTCCTGGCTGACCTGGAAACCGTAGAGGAAAGCCTGGAACAGCAGCCACTCGCTGGCGAAGCCGTTGAGCGGCGGTAGCGCCGAGATCGACGCCGCGCCGACCAGGAAGAACAGCGCCGTCCACGGCATGGCGCGGATCAGCCCGCCCATGTGCTCGATGTTGCGGGTGCCGGTCGCCATCACCACGCCGCCCGCGCCGAGGAACAGCAGGCCCTTGAACAGCGCGTGGTTGAGGACGTGGAACAGCGAGGCGGCGATGCCCAGCGCCGCCAGCTCGCCGCGGCCGGCGGACAGCGCCATCATGCCGGCGCCGAGGCCGAGCAGGATGATGCCGACGTTCTCGATCGAGTGGTACGCCAGCAGCCGCTTGATGTCGTGCTGCATCAGCGCGTAGAGCACGCCGAGGATGGCCGAGGCGGCGCCGCACAGCAGGATCAGCACGCCCCACGACAACGAGGGCACGCCGAGCCCGAACGCGCACACCCGGTACAGGCCGTAGATGCCGGTCTTGATCAGCACCGCGGACATCAGCGCGGAGACCGCGGTCGGTGCGGCCGGGTGCGCCTCCGGCAACCAGACGTGCAACGGAATCATGCCGGCCTTGACCCCGAAGCCCGCCAGGAACAGCAGGAAGACGCCGCTGCGTTCCGGCCCGGGTGGCAGCAGGTCGCCGGCCAGCAGTTGCGCGAACGCGAGCGAGGCGCTGCGTCGGGCCAGCAGCAGGAAGCCCGCGATCAGGCAGCCGGTCGCCAGGTGGGACAGGCCCAGGTACAGCAGGGCCGCACGCCGCGGCTGCGGGCGTTCGTGCTCCGTCGCCACCAGGGCCGTCGTGACCAGCGTCATCAGCTCCCAGGCGAACAGGAAGCCGATCACGCCATCGGCGACGAAGACCAGTTCGACCGCGCCCACCAGCGCGCACAACCCGACCCCCACGAAGCCCGAGCGACCGGCCGACGCGCCGTGCCCGAGGTAGGCCCGGCTGTACACGGCGACCGGGATCGCGAGCACGGCCAGCACGAGCAGGAACCAGGCCGAGAGCCGGTCGACCGAGAAGCCGACGGCCAGCCCGGAGGCCGCGTGCCGCAGCAACGTCCCGCTCGGGCCCTGGCCGGTCGCCAGCACGGAAGCGGCGAGGCCGCCGGTGACCAGGGACGCGAGTGCCGAGCCCGCGAGCGCGATGTCCCGGCCGACGCCTGCACGTCGTGCGAAGGCCAACGCGACCGCGGCGCTGCCCAGCCGGATCGCCAGCGCGGCCGGCAGCGCCCAGCCGAGCCAGGAGTCAGGCACGCGGCCTGCCGCCGACGCGTGGCCGCCGCGCCGGCTTGGGCGGCTTCTGCGGTGGGGGCGCCGGCTCCTCGACGGGGGCCTCGGGGATGTAGAGCAGGCGCTGACAGTGCGGGCAGGTGTGGACTCCGGCCCGCAGCCGCGCGTGGCTCGCGAACATCGTCGGCAGCCGGATGTGGCAGCCCGAGCACGCGCCGTGCTCCAGCGCCACCAGCGGCGGCGTGTGCCCCACCTTCTGCAGCCAGTCGTATCGCTCCAGCAACCCGCGTGGCAGCTCGTGCTCGAGCGTCTCGTGGGTCACGCCCTGGCTGCCCGGAAGGTGCGCCAGGTGGCGCACCAGCAAGCCGACCTGGGCCGGCGTCGCATCGAACTTCATCTCCGCCCTCGCGGCGCCACACTCTCCACGGCCTGGCGCAGGGCCCCGGGCGTCGACGGCCACGACAGGAACGCGGTCGCTCCGCTCTCGAACGCCTGCTTGAGATCCGGATCGGTCGGGGCGCGGCCGACGACCACGACAGCCGTGCCCGGCGAGTGCTCGCGCACGCGCCGGAGCAGCAGCAGATCGCTGGCCGAGAAGGCGTGGGCCCCGACGATCACGGCGCACAGCCGCTCGTCGCCCAGCAGTGGAAGCACACCGTCGAGGCGGGCCACGTGCTGCGTGCGGTAGCCCTCGCGCTCCAGCTCGCCCTGCAAGTCGGGCGGCCCGGCCGGTGCACGGCCGACGAGCACGATCTGGTCGGGCAGGGAGAACGAAGGGGCCGCGCGCGCGGTGCCCTGAGGCGGCTTCACGGTGGTGCGCCTGTGCGAAGCTCGTGCCGAACCCGGAGAAGGTCCGCAAGGGACTCATCTACGGACAGTTGCGGGTGATCGCGCGAGAAGTCCGGGGGGACTTCGGAGCCGGAACGTGCCGAACCGGCACGCACGAGCCCGGCGCGGCCCCACTGACTGCCGTTCTGGCACGGTCTCACCACGGACAGCCCGCGAAGCGTGCCGAATCCGCGCTTACGAGCGGCGGTGCCTCAGCTCGTAGCGGCGGATCTTGCTGTGCAGCGTGCGCAGCCCGATACCGAGCACGCGCGCGCTCTCCTTGATCGTCGGGTAGGCCTCGAGCGTGCGCTCGATCAACTGCCGTTCGACGTCCTCGAGCCGGCTGCCGATCGCCACCTGCAGGGCCGGGCGCCCCACCTCGCGCACGGTGTCGGGCAGGTCCGACACGTCGACGCTGCCGCGCGGCCCCATCAGCGCGACACCCTCCATGACGTTGCGCAGCTCGCGCACGTTGCCCGGCCAGGCGTAGCGCTGGAGCCGGGCCGTCGCCTCGGCGGTCAGCCGCTTGGCTGGCAGGTGGGCGTGGCGGGTCAGGTCGTCGAGCAGGCGCTGGGCCAGCACGGGGATCGCCTCCCGCCGCTCGCGCAACGGCGGGATCTCGAGGCTCAGCACCTTGAGCCGATAGTAGAGGTCGGCCCGGAAGCGGCCCGCGGCCACCGCGTCCTCGAGCCGCACGTTCGAGGCGGCGACGACCCGCAGGTTGACCTTGATCTTGCGGGTGCCGCCGACCCGGCGGAACTCGCGGCGCTCGATCGCGCGCAGCAGCTTGGCCTGGCAGCGCAGGCCCATCTCGCTGACCTCGTCGAGGAACAGCGTGCCGCCGTCGGCGGCCTCCATCACGCCCGGCTTCGATTGATCGGCGCTGGTGTAGGCGCCCTTGTCGTGGCCGAACAGCTCGCTCTCCAGGAGCGCGTCGGAGAGCGTCGCGCAGTTGACCGCGACGAAGGGCCCGGATGCGCGCGGGCCGAGCGCGTGCAGGGCGCGGGAGATCAGCTCCTTGCCCGTGCCGCTCTCGCCCAGGATCAGCACGGTCGAGTCGTACGGCGCCATCTGCTTGAGCTCGTCGAACAGCTCGTGCATCGCCCGCGACTCGCCCACGATGCCGAGCCGCGCCATCTCCGCGCTCGCGACGGACGGCGGCGTCGCCACGGCGCCGCTGGCGCCGGCCCGTTCCAGGCACCGCTCGAGGGCCGCGACCAGGCCGTCGACCTGCAGCGGCTTGGTCAGGAAGTCCGACGCCCCGCGCTTCATCGCCTCGACCGCGGTGTCGATCGTGCCGAAGCCCGTGACCACGATCGCCGGCAGTCCCGGGCAGGCCGCGAGCACGGCGTCGAGCACGGCCAGACCGTCCATGTCGGGCAGCTTGAGGTCGAGGATCAGCGCGTGCAGCGTCTCGTGGCGGGCGACGGCCAGCGCGGCCCGGCCGTTGGCCGCCTGGTGCACGATCTCGCCGCGCTTCTCGAGCACCCAGGCGAGGCTGCTGCGGCTCTCGGCGTGGTCCTCGACGAGCAGGATCGAGCGGCCCCCGCTCACGGCCGCGCGCCCTCACCTGGCGGGGGGAAGCACAGCGAGACCGTGGTCCCGGCCCCGGCCGCGCTCGCCACCTCGATCCGGCCGCCGTGGCGACGCACGACCTGCTCGACCAGCGGCAGGCCGAGCCCCGTACCGTCGGCACGGGTGGTGAAGAACGGGGTCAGCGCCCGGGCCTGCGTTTCGGCGCTCATGCCCTCGCCGTCGTCCACGACCGAGGCGCGCAGGCCACCGTCGACCTCCTCCGTCCGCAACACCACGCGGCCGCCGGCGGGCGTGGCCTGCAGCGCGTTCAGGACCAGGTTGAGGATCGCCTGCTTGAGCCCGAAGCCGTCGAGCCACGCCCGCTCCGGGCCGCGCAGGTCCAGCTCCAGCGCGACGCCGTTCTTGGCGCACTCGGGGCCGATGAAGCTGGCCAGTTCGCGGACCAGCGGCGCGACCGGCAGCCACTCGGGCTCGCGCCGGGGCGGGCGCGCGAAGCGCAGGAACTCCGAGACGAAGTCGTCGAGCCGCTTCACCTCGCTCGCGATCTTGCCGAGCACCGTGAAGGCGTTCCCGCGGCCGTCCGGCACCAGCTCCTTCAGCTCCTGCTCGAGGATGCTGAGGTTGATCTGGACCGAGTTGAGCGGGTTGCGGATCTCGTGGGCGACGCCGGCCGCGAGCGTCTCGACGAAATCGCGCTGCTCGTCCCCGCCGCCGCCCGGTGGCGACGTCACCGCTCCCCCGGCAGCAGCGACAGGCCGCTCGTCACCAGCGCCGCGAACTCCTGCGGCGGCACGGCCTTGCTGACCAGGTAGCCCTGCACCGCGTCGCAGCCGTGGGAGCGCAGGTAGCGGAGCTGGGCCTCGTTCTCGACGCCCTCGGCCACCACCTGCAGCCGCAGCCCGTGGGACATCGCGATCACCGCCGCCGCGATCGCCGCCGCGTCTTCGCCGCGGTCGATCTCGCGCACGAACGAGGCGTCGAGCTTGACCGCGTCGACCGGCAGCCGCCGCAGGTAGGACAGCGACGAGTAGCCGGTGCCGAAGTCGTCGATCGAGACCTTGATGCCGGCCGTGCGCAACGCGCGCAGCGTCTCCGCGGTGCGCTCGAAATCCTGCAGCGCGGTGCCCTCCGTGATCTCGACGCCGAGCCGGTACGGAGGCACCCCGTACTGTTCGAGCACCTCGCGCACGCGGGCCTCCAGCCCCGAGCGCTGGAGCTGGCGCGGCGACAGGTTCAGCGAGATGACGAGGCCTTCGGCCGCAGGCCCCAGCCCCGCGATGGCGCGAGCCGCCGCGTCGAGCATCCACGCGTCGAGGGCCAGGATCAGGTCGGATTCCTCGGCCAGCGGGATGAACTCCGAGGGCGTGTGGAAGCTGCCGTCGGGGGCGGGCCAGCGCACCAGCGCCTCGGCGCCCTGGGCGCGGCCGCTGCGCACGTCGACGATCGGCTGCAGGTACAGCTCGATCTTGTCCTCCTCGATCGCGCGGCGCAGGCCCGCTTCCAGCGTCAGCCGCCGCACCTCGCGCGAGTTGACCCGCGACGTGTAGTGGCGGACGACGTCGCCGCCGACCCGCTGCGCGGCCCACGTCGCGGCCGTCGCGTTGCGCATCAGCACGTCCGCGGTCGCGCCGTCCCCCGGGAACAGGCCGACGCCGACCCGCGCGCTGAGCGCCACCTCGCCCGACGGCAGCGCGAACGGCCGGCCCAGCGCGTCGACCATCGCCACGCCGAGCCGGGTCGCCGTCTCGCGCTCGCTGACGCCGCGCAGCAGCACGGCGAACTCGTCGTCGCCGACGCGGGCGACCATGTCGCCCGCCCGCGCCCCGGCCTCCAGCCGCTGCGCCGCCAGCCCCCGCACCTGGTCCGCCGCGCCGCGGCCGAACGAGCTCTCCACCGAGCGCAGGCGCTCGATGCCCAGGTGCAACAGCGCGAAAGGCTCCGACGGGCCGCGCTCGATCCACTGCCGCAGCCGCGTCTCGAGCTGACGCCTGTTGGGCAGCCCGGTCGCCTCGTCGTGCAGGGGCGACGCCTCCGCCACTGCGTCCCCGGGCGCCTGCGCCGCCAGCGGTCCCGCGGCCGCGAGGCCCGCGCCCGCGAGCAGCATCGCCGCCAGGCCGATGCCGACGCCCGCGTCAACGGCCAGCGCGACCCCGCACAGCGCGACCAGCGGTCCCTCCACCGCCAGCAGGTTCAGGCGCAGCCCGCGCGCCCACGTCGGCTCGTCTCGCAGTCCACCGCGGCGCGCCTGCCACCCGGTCAGCACGGCCTCGGCCGCCACCGCACTGCCGATCCCGATCACGGCCGGCCCGTACCAGGGTTGCGCGCTCCCCACGGCCGCGCTCAGCGCCAGGCCGACGGCCCAGGCGACGAGCGCGGCGAGGATCAGGCCGTGGGAGACGATCGCCAGGCCCGCCACGGCCACCAGTTCCACGGCATGGCCCAGCAGGATCGACGCCCCCGCAGGCGCCAGCCCCACCAGCGTCAGCGCGGCGGCCGCCAGGCCGTCGACACGGCCGGCGCCGCGCAGGGCGACCAGCGCCGCCCCGGCCCCCAGCGCGGCGCCCCCACCCTGGCTGGCGCCGAGCAGGTTCAGCGCGGCGCCGAGCAGGCCGAGCCCGAGCGCCAGCGAGCGCCCCAGCGTCGACGCCGGGTCAGCGCCCGCGTGGCGGCCCCTGCCGAAGTCGTGGGCGGCCGTGCTGCTCGCTTCGTCCAGAGCCGTGTCCAAGGCCTTATCATCCCGCCTTTCCACGACTTCAGGGAGCTCCATGAACCGACACTCGTTCGTGCTGTTGTGCTGCTCGCTGGCCGCCTGGCCCGCGCTCGCCGACGTGGCCGCGCGCGGCAGGCTGGAGCCTCGCAACGGCGCCCGTCGCGTCGCCGGGCCCGCGGAGATGGTGGCGGTCGTGGCTCGCCTGGACGTGGAGGAGGGCGACAACGTGCGCCGCGGGCAGGTGATTGCGGTGACCGACACCTACGACGTGCGCGAAGCCGGCGTGGCCCGGCTGCGGGCGGCGATGACCGCCACCGAGGCCGCGATCGTCCGCTTTCGCGCAGACGCGGAGAACGCGCGCCAGGAGGAGGCGCGGGCCACACAGCTCACGCGCGAGGGAGTCGGCCCCGCGTCCGAGGCCGAGCGCTGGCAGAAGCGGCGCGAGGCCGAGGACGCCGCGCTGGTCCAGGCCGAGGCCGACCTCGGCACCGCCCGCGCCGCGCTGCGGCTGGCGGAGACCGAGCGCGACCGCTCGCTGGTCCGCTCCCCGATCGACGGAAAGGTGCTCCAGGTCCACGCGCGGCAGGGCGAGCGGGTGACGGAGCTGGGCATCGCCGAGATCGGCGAGACGGGGGCGATGTACGCGGTCGCCGAGGTCTACGAGACCGACGTCGCGAAGGTCAAGGTCGGCCAGCGCGCCGAGGTCAAGAGCCCGGCGCTGGCCCGGCCGCTGGGCGGCGTCGTCGAGCGCGTGGGGCTCAAGGTCGGGCGCCTGCACGCGGTCGGCGCCGACCCCGCCGCCCGCAACGACGCGCGCGCGGTCGAGGTCAAGATCCGCCTCGACGAGCCCGCGGCCGCCGCCGCCTTCACCGACCTCGAGGTCGAGATCCTGATCCGCGCCCGATGAGGGGCCCGTTCCGGCTGGCCTGGCGCCAGCTCACGCGCGAGAAGGTGCGCTTCGGCGTCGCGCTCTGCGGCGTCGCCTTCGCCGTGGTGCTGATGCTGATGCAGCTCGGCTTCCGCAGCGCGATGCTGCGCAGCTCATCCCGCTTCCACGAGCGGCTTCAGGCCGACCTGGTGCTGATCTCGCCGCAGTCCCCGTACCTGATCCGGATGGCCAGCTTCCCGCGGCGCCGGCTGGACCAGGCCCTGGGCACGCCAGGTGTCACTGCGGTCGCGCCCGTGTACGCGACGCTCGCGATCTGGAAGAACCCGCGCGACGGCGCCACCCGCACGGTGTTCCTGGCCGGCATCGACCCCGACCGCAAGACGCTGGGCATGCCGGAGGTGGAGGCCCAGCTCGACATCCTGCGGCGACCCGAGCGCGCGCTGTTCGACCGCGCGGCGCGCAAGGAGTACGGCCCGGTGGCCGACTGGCTGCGCGAGGCGCCCGAGGCCGAGGTGGAGGTCAACGGCCGCCGGCTGTGGATCGGCGGCCAGTTCGTGATGGGCACTTCCTTCGGCATCGACGGCACGCTGATCACCAGCGACCGCAACTTCCTCGCGCTGACCGGCCACGAGCCGTCGCAGATCGAGATCGGGCTGATCCGGCTGGCGCCGGGAGCGGACGCCGCCGCCGTGCAGGCCGAGCTGCAGCGCGCGCTCGAGCACGACGTGCTGGTGCTGACCCGCGACGGTTATGCCGACCGCGAGCGCAACTACTGGAACTCGGTGACGCCGATCGGCTACATCCTCGGCCTCGGCGCGCTGATCGGTTTCGGCGTCGGCGCGGTGATCGTGTCGCAGATCCTGTTCGCCGACGTCTCCGACCACCTCGCGGAGTACGCCACGATGAAGGCGATGGGCTTCCGCAACCGCTACCTCGCGGGCGTGGTGCTGTCCGAGTCGCTGGTGCTGGCCGGGCTCGGCTACCTGCCCGGCCTCGCCATGGCCGCCTACCTGTACGGCGCGGCCGAGCGGGCGACGCGCCTGCCGATGGAGCTCACCGGCCCGACGGCCGGGCTGGTCTTCGCCCTGACGCTCGGCATGTGCTGCCTGTCGGGGATGCTCGCGCTGCGCAAGCTCTCGGGCGCCGACCCCGCGGAGATTTTCTGATGGCGGCGCCGCTGATCCCGGCCAAGGGCACGACCGCGGTGCCGCTGATCACCGCCCGCGCGGTCAGCCACTTCTACGGCCACGGCGCGCTGCGCAAGCAGATCCTCCACGACATCGACCTGGCGATCGAGCCGGGCGAGATCGTGATCATGACCGGGCCCTCCGGCTCCGGGAAGACCACGCTGCTGACGCTGATCGGCGCGCTGCGCTCGGCGCAGCAGGGCAGCCTGCAGGTGCTCGGCCACGAACTGCGCGACGCGGGCGAGGAGCAGTTGATCGCGGTGCGCCGCTCGATCGGCTACATCTTCCAGTCCCACAACCTGATGCGCTCGCTGAACGCGCAGGAGAACGTCGAGCTGGGACTGGAGATCCAGCCGCTCTCGCCCGCGGAGCGCCGCGAGCGCGCCCGCGCGGCGCTGGAGTCGGTCGGCCTCGGCGACCGCCGCCATCACTTCCCCGACCAGATGTCCGGCGGGCAGAAGCAGCGGGTGGCGATCGCGCGCGCGCTGGCGCCGCGGCCGAAGCTGATCCTGGCCGACGAGCCGACCGCCTCGCTCGACAAGCAGTCGGGCCGCGACGTGGTCGACCTGATGAACGACCTCGCCCGTCGCCAGCGCTGCTCGGTGCTGCTGGTCACCCACGACAACCGCATCCTCGACATCGCCGACCGCATCGTCCACCTCGAGGACGGCCGGCTGCAGTCGTTCGCCGCGGCGGTCTCGACGGACGCCCAGCGCATGCTCGACGCGCTGGTCCACACGACCCGCGAGAACGACATCGCGGAGCGCGTCCAGGGCCTCGCGGACGAGGCCTTCGCCACCTTCCTGGCCCAGGTCACGCAGGAGTTCGAGCAGTTGCTGCGGGTGATGCAGCTCTCGGGCTCGGACGCGTTCGAGTCGATGCTCGAGCAGGTGCTCGAGGCCTTCACGCTGCGCATCGGCCGGATGCTGAAGGCCGACCGGGCGACGCTGTTCGTCGTCGACCGCGAGCACGGCTTCCTGTGGTCCAAGGTCGCGGACCAGGCCGGGTTGATCAAGCTGGCCATCGGCCAGGGCATCGCCGGCCGGGTGGCCGCGACCGGCGAGGTGATGAACGTCGCCGATGCCTACCAGGAACCGCTGTTCAACCGCCGCATCGACGACGAGAGCGGGTATCGCACCCGGACGATGCTGTGCATGCCCGTCAAGGACGCGGCCGGCACCACCTTCGCGGTGATGCAACTGCTCAACAAGGCCGACGGCGCGCTGTTCGACACGAACGACGAGAAACACTTCGCCCACGTCGCCGGCCGCATGGGCGTGATCCTGCAGGCGTGGGCGCAGATGGCGCGACGCGCCGTCGTCGAACCGCCGGAGGAGGCGGCCTGAGCGCGGTCGAGCCCACAGCGGACACGGCGCTGCGGGAAGCCGTCGCGACGCTGCGCGCGGCCGGCGTGCGCGACGCCCCGTGGGACGCGGAGCTGCTGTTGCGCCACGTGCTCGGCTGGTCGCGCGCTGACGTGATCGCACGCGGCGCGGAGCCCCTGGCCGCGGCGGCAGCGGAGCGTTTGGCGGCTCTCGTCGCCCGCCGCGCGGCGCGGGTGCCGCTGCAGCACCTGACCGGCGGGCAGGCGTTCTGGCGCCACGAGTTCGCCGTCAGCCCCGCGGTGCTGATCCCGCGCCCGGAGACCGAGCTGCTGGTCGAGCGCGCTCTGGACCTGCTGGCGCCGACGGCGGCGGCGACCGTCGTCGACGTCGGCACCGGCAGTGGCTGCATTGCGCTCTCGATCGCCGCCGAGCGGGCGCAGGCTCGGGTGATCGGCATCGACCTCTCCGCGGTCGCCCTCGACATGGCGCGGCTCAACGCGCGGCGGCTCGCGCTGGAGCCGCGGGTGGAGTGGCGCGAAGGCGACCTGTTGGGGCCGGTCGTGGACTTGACCGGCCAGCTCGACCTCGTCGTCAGCAACCCGCCCTACGTCGACGCCGGTGACCCGCTCGAGCCCGAGGTCCGCGACCACGAGCCCGCGCTTGCGCTCTTTCCGCCGGGAGAGGGGCTCTCGGTCTACCGCCGGCTGTGGCCGCAGGCCGCGGCGGCACTGCGGCCGGGCGGATGGGCGCTGGTCGAGGTCGGCGCAGGTCAGGCCGGTGAGGTGGCTGCGCTCGCTGCCGCTGCCGGGCTCGACGAGGTCGCGACGTTCGCCGACCTGCAGGGCATCCCGCGCGTCGTGCAGGCTCGCCGCCCGCGCTGAGACGGCGCGCTACTCGCGGACGAAGCGGACCGTCAGCACCACGTCGCCGAACTCGACGCGGTCGCCATCGCGCAGCGCGGTCTCGGCCCCGCCGACGACGGCGCGCCCGTTGAGCCGCGCCGGGTGGGTCGCACCGAGGTCGGCGAGTGTCGCCTGCCGGCGGTCGGCGGCCAGCGTCAGCCGCGCGTGGCGTCGTGACACCGTCGGGTGGTCGAGGTGCAGCGCGGCGGTGCGCCCGATCTCGTGGGCGCCGGCCGCGGTGACCGCGAGGTAACGGCCGCCGCCCTCGAGGCGCACCACCAGGATCCGGCGCGCGTCGCCGTCCTGCGGGCGCTCCGGCTGCTGGGCCTCCTCGCTCGCGGCCTCGAGCTTCGCCCGCCACTCGGCGTCGAAGCGGCGCACGATGGTCTGCTCGCCGTCCTCCATCGCAGGCGCCGAAGGCGCCACCGACGCGGCCGTGGCGATCCGGCCCGTCTCGATCCGGACCCGGTAGGCCACGACGCCGGCCAGGCCGATCTCGTCGCCGTCCCGCAGCCGCGCGCGGGCCACGGGACGCTCGTTGAGCGTGGTGCCGTTGGCCGAGCCCAGGTCCTCGACGTACACCGCCGCGGGCTGTCGCTCGACGCGCGCGTGCACCTTGGAGACCCGTTCGTGCTCGACCACCACGTTGCAACTGCCCGCCGAGCGGCCCAGCGTCAGCTCGCCGGCCGAGATCTCGACCCGCGCAGGATCGGCGGTCGCGAGCGGCTCGAGCCAGGCCTGGACCACGCCCTCGAGCTCGATCCGCTCGGCGCTGCGCCCGGTCAGGAACAACAGGTCGACGCCCTTCGCCAGCGAGACGACGTCGAGATCCCGCAGCCGATGGCGGCGCGCGAGGCGGCCGTTGACGCGGGTACCGTTGGTGCTGCCGAGGTCCTCGACGAAGTGGCGACGCCCGTCCCACTGGATCCGCGCGTGCAGCCGCGAGATCTCGTCGAACGGCAGGCTCAGGCCGGCGGCGCGATCGCGACCGAGCGTGGTCTCGTCGGCCTCCAGCACCTGGGTACGGGGCGGTTCGCCAGGCAGCCGATAGCGCAGGAACGCGCGCGGCGTGGTCTCGCTCACCGCGCGCTCCCCGGGTGGTACGAGTGGCACTCGAGACAGGTGGCGCCGACGCCCGAGCGGCCGTGGCAACGGGCGCAGCTCGCGATCGCAGGCAGGTGCAGGTCGTCGGCCTTCGCGCTCTTCTCGACCCCCGCGTGGCAGGTCGCGCAGCGGCCCGCGGCTGCGGCCGGCTCGCCCACCCAGGCGGCGACGTCGAGGTGGGGAGCGTGGACGAAGCGGGCGTGATCGAGCACGCCTGCCGCCGAGCGCACCTCGGGCAACGGCGCGGCCTCGGCGCCGGCCGGATGGCACTTGAGGCAGGGCGCCCACAGCGCCTTCAGCGCGCGCTCCACCTCCTCGCGCGGCCGCTCGGGCAACGGCGGCAGGCCGGGGTCCGTGGCCGCCAGCGCAGCGTCGATACGGGCCAGGCTGGCAGCGGCAGCAGGCGTCGCCAGCGATGGCCCGAGGCGGCTGGCCTCGGCCGCGCGCACTCCGCTGTCGATCAGCCGCAGTTCGTCGCGCACGGCCGCGAGCGCCGCCTCGACCCTGCGACGGGACCGCTCGAGGCTTAGGTCCGCGTCGGGGTCGACGCGAGCCACGCGGAGGCGTGCGATCAGCGTCTGCAACTCGGGGCCGAGATCGGGCCGCTCGCGGGCCAGGTCGCGGGCCAGCACCAGCAGCCCCTCGCGGGCGCGGTCCCGCTCGCCGCGATCATCCGCGTTGCTCGCGGTCCGCGCCGCCGCTTCCAGCTCGCGCACGGCGACCGCGCGGGCGGGATCGGCGGTCAACGCACGCAACGGCGCCTCCATCGCCCCCAGCGGCGCCCCGGCCACGGACGACGCGCGGGCGACCAGGCGCTGCTCGAGCGCGGCCGCCTCGCCGACCAGTTCCACCTCGCGAGCCCGCAGCTCTTCGGCCGACAGCGTCGCCGTGCCGTGTCCCGCCGCCAGCCGCTCGACCAGCGCGTCGCGGCGGGCGACGAGTTGCTGGCGCGCCTGCGCAAACACGGCAGGCTCCAGCCCGCGCGCCAGCCGGTCCCGGTTGGCGACCAGCCAGGCGTCGCGGTGCACGGCCCGGCGCAGCCGCACCTCGCCGAACTCGGTCGCGTCGAAACGGGCCGCCTCCAGCGCCGCGGCCTCGGCCTCCACCGCGGGCAGCCCGGGGCCGAGCACGCCCAGCGCCTGCAGCTCGCGGGGGCCGAGCACGAGGTCGGCAGCGATCTCGCGACTGCCGGCCTGCAGCTCGCGCTCGTGGCAGCGTGCGCAGTGGCGATCGAAGCTCGGCGCGCCGAAATCACGCGACGCGGCGTCGGGCTCGTGGCAGAACGCGCACACCGCCTCGCCCTTGGCCCGCGCGCCCAGCCCCTCGGCCGCGAACGCCTGCAGGCCGTCCGGGCGCAGGTGACGCTCGTGGTTGAAGGCCAGACCGGTGACCTCGGCCTGCTTGTCGCGCAGCGCCTGCAGCTCGGGATGGGCCGCGAAGCCCGAGAAGTGGCAGCGCGCGCAGTTGGCGTCGGCGACTGCGGACAGCTCGGCCGCACGACCGCGGTGCTCGATGTGACAGGTCGCGCACTCGGGTGCTGCGTGCCGCGCCGTCGTGCCCGCGGGGTCGCCGGCTCCGGCCCGCACGTGGTCGGCGTGGGTGAAGTCGCCGTCGGCCGTCGACGCGTGGCAGCGCACGCAGCGGGCGTCCGCCGCGCCGCGCGAGGAGAACGACGGGCTCGCCGAGTGGCACTGCCCGCAGGCGTCCTCGAACACCGCGTGGGAGGCGGCGACGCCGCCCGGGCTCGCGTGCTTGCGGGCGCGCCAGCCTTCCGGGGTCAGCAGCAGGGCGCAGCCGACGACGGCGACCAGCGCGAGGGCGAGCAGCGCCCGCCGGTAGACCCGGTTGACGGGCGGCGGCGGCACCCAGTGCGGGCTGCGCGACGGCGTGCCGAACGGGACCTCGGGCGCCATCTCAGTACACCAGGAAGCCGAGCACGTGGAGGACCAGCAGGCCGAGCAGCGCCGCGCCCGGGTACACGTGCCAGGCCAGCCAGGCGCGCAGCACGCGCTGCAGGCGCAGCTGGGCGTCGAGCTCCAGCTTCGTGGTGAACAGCACGATCAGGCGGTCGATCCGCTCGCGGTCCTCGGCCTCGACGAACGGAGCGAGCCGCCGCAGCGGGCTCAGGTCGTCTTCGCGACCGGCGCGCACGTCGATCAGGTAGCTCCAGCGCGGCTCGGGCCCGGCGAAGCGCGGGGCCAGCCGCTCTTCCCACAAGCCCTGCAGCGCCTCCCCCGCGCCCTCGATCGCCTGCTCGGCCTGGGTCCGGGTGTCGGCGACCAGGCCCGGAATGCGGTCGTGCATCGCGTACACGCGCAAGCCCTCGGCCGCTGCGGCGGGCAACGCCTTCTGGAGGAACGCGCCACCCAGGCCCGCGAGGGTCGTGAAGCCCGAGGCCAGCAGCAGGGCCCAGCCCATCTCCCCCGCCGGCCACGCGAAGCCGGCGTGGACCAGGGTCAGCACCATGCCGAGCAGGCCCAGGTAGACGTGGGCCTGGAACCAGTCCTCGGCGTTGCGCAGCGGCCGCGCCCGCGGCCGGCGCGCCGGATAGGCCATCGCCACGACGAAGCAGACGGCGGCCGCGATGCCGAACACGAGGCCGAGACCCCGCTTCGGGCTCCACGGCGCCCGCAGCGTCGCCGCGACGAACGCTCCCGCGCACAGGGCGCCGAGCACGGCCGTGGCCGCCAGCAGGTCGAGCCGCTTGGGGAACAGCCGCTTGCGGGTGGAAGCGCGCATCGCCTAGCCGAGCAGGGCCGCGACCCGGCCGAGGTCCTTGAAGGAGACGCGGGTGGCGCAGCCGTGGGGGCACATCTGCACGCAGGCCGGCCCTTCGGCGCGGCCGACGCAGAGGTCGCACTTGGTTGCCACCTCGACCGGCTTGCCGTCGGGCCGCAGCGTGCCCGGCTCGTGCATCGTGATGTTGCCCCACGGGCAGCGCTTGGCGCAGTTGCCGCAGCCGATGCAGGGCCGGGTCGCGTGGTCGACGGCGTTGATCGTCACCTCGAGGGTTCCGAGCTGCCGCGAGATGGCGCCCGTCGGGCAGTCGATCATGCACACCGGGTCGGTGCACTGGTAGCAGGCGGTGGCGATCAGCCAGTGGCGGTAGGTCGTGCCCTCGCGCAGGAAGCGCGGCACGCCGCCGTGGGTCGAGGCGCAGCCGCGGACGCACTCGTCGCACGAGGTGCAGGCGGCGAGGTCGACGAGCAGCACGCTCTCGCCGTGGATCAGGCCGGTGTCCATCGCCATCTGCACGTGCTCGGCGGCCAGCGGGTCGTCGAGCACTGCGCCGCGGGCCTTCAGCCGCTCGATCGCGCCCTGCCACAGCGCGTCCTCGAAGGCGGCCGCGCCGGGCGCCGCGGCGCGCACGTCCTTCAGCTTGAGCCGGACCGCCTCGACGTGCTCGAGCGCCTGCAGCCGGAACGGCCAGGCCGCATCCTCCAGCACCGCGCCTTCGCCCGCGCAGTCGCCGGTGCGCAGGTAGGTCACCGCCAGGTCTGACGTGCCCGCGCGCACGCTCACCTTCACGTAACCGCCGCGCACGACGTAGAGGTGGGTCGCGGGCGCGCCCTCCTCCTCGATCACCGCGCCAGGCGCGAAGCTGCACAGCTCGGCCTTGTCCTTCAGCGCCTCCAGCGCGGCGTCCGGCAGCCCGGCGAAGACCGGGGCCTTGCCGAACAGCGCCTTCAGGGCGCGCTTGCGATAACGCTCGTCGAGGAACTTCTTCAGCTCCTTCGACGCCGCCAGCAGCATGCGCAGGCCGGGCACCTTGATGTGGAGCAGCTTCACCGCGCCACGCGCCCGCACGTCCGCCGAGGCCGGGTAACGGGTCAGCGCCGAGAGCTCGCCAAACAGCTCCCCGGGCCCGAGCACGACGAGTTCGTTCGTCTCCTCCGCGGGCCCGCCCCCAAACCCCGTCGGGCGACGCTCGCCCTCGGACAGGACGATCTCGACCTCGCCGCCAACCACGAAGTAGGCCGTGTCCGAGTAGGCGCCGGCGCGCAGCACGAGCTCGCCCGGCGCGTAGTCGACGAAGTGGAGGTTGCGGCGGGCCTTGTCGAGCACCTTGGGCCGCACCTTCTCGGGCAGGCCCTGGAACAGCGAGAGCGGCAGCAGTTCCTCGAGCGGCGCGGGCACCATCAGGCGCAGGCGCTGTTCGTGGCGCGCCTTCAGCTCGTCGCGGCTGTCGGGGCTCACCGCTGGTCCCCCGTGTTGGGCGATGCGGAGGGCGCAGGCGACGGACCCGGCGCGGGCGTCGCCGCGGGCACCGGGCGCAGCGCCAGCGCCAGCAACTCGTCCTGCAACCGCAGCAGCTCGCTGTCGGCACCGGCGTACTCGCCGGGCGTGAAGCTCCGCCCGGCACCGGAACCCGACGGAGCTCGGCCCGCGCGGATCGCGTCCAGCAACAGCTTCAACGCCTCCTGGCGCAGCGCCAGCCGCGAGCGACTTGCGGCCGACTTCGCCGCTCCGGCCGCGGGCGACTGCGCCGCGCGCGCCGCCACGAACGGCGACGCCCCCGCGGGCGCAGCGGCGGGGCCCGCGTCGAACGCGGGCAGGTCCAGTCCCCCGGCATCGGGCGCGGGCTCGGTGTAGTCGTCGGGCAGCGGCTGCGCGGCCGCCGGGTCGAGGCCGCGGCCCGCGGCGGCCGGCGCAGCGGCCGCGTCGACGGCACCCACGGGCCGCGGCTTCGGCGGCGGGATCTTCGCCACCTGGCGCGCCACGGCGGCACGGCCGAGGCGATCGATCTCGTTCATGTCGATCACGGTGCGCCGCTTCTCCCACACCCAGTGCTCGATCCTGGCGAGCGACGCCGCGACGTCGAACCTCTCGCCCGCCGGGTGGCCCGCGTCGCGGAAGTCGCCATCGGTCGTGACGTGACAACGCACGCAGACCTCGACGATGTTGGCCGGCTTGACGCGCAGGTCGGCCATGCCCAAGGCGACCGAGGCCTCGTACTGGTTGGGTTTCTGGTGCGGCTCGTTGTACCCCGAGCCCGGGCCGTGACAGCTCTCGCAGGAGACCCCCGCGCGCGGGCGACCGCGGACGACGGTGCCGTGACAAGCGACGCAGCGCGGGTCGTCGGGGCGCACGCCCGCGAGCCGCGCGATCCTGATCGCCTCCGGCAGCCGCAGTTGCGCCAGGGTGTTGAAGTGGGCCTTCTTGCCCAGTTGCTCCACTTCCTTCTTCTGCCAGCGCTCCGCCTGCAACGAGTGGTTGTGGCAGCGGATGCACTCGGCCGGGCCCAGCACGTCGGCCGCAAGCGACGGCACCGCCGGCAGCAGGAACGCGAGGGCCGCAGCCCGGCGCAGGAGAGGTCGCATCGCGCTCAAGGCTGCTCCGGGTTGCGCGGGAACTTCAGGTACGGCAGCCGTACGCGACGACCGTCGAGCGAGCGGATCTCGCTGTTGTCGACCCGCAGCGCGTCGGGCGGCTCGAAGCCCTGCGCCCCGCCGGCGGTGACCAGGTCGTTCTGCTCGACACCGTCGCCGGACACACCCAGGCCGCCGACCAGCCGGCCGGCCTTGAACAGCGGCGCCGAGCCCGGGAACCAGGTGATGCCGTTCTGGTTGACGAACGTGCGATCGCCGCCGCGGCTCGGCCCCGGGCCCTCGGTGCAGGGGTTGAGCGTGTCGTAGACGAACAGCTCGAACCACGGCCCCGGCGTCTTCGGCGCATTGCGGTCGATGCCGGGCGGGAACAGCGGCTGGCCCCCGAAGGAAATCGTGCGCGAGGTCAGCGCCCAGCCCTGCCCGGCCGGCGGCTCGTCCCAGCCATAGCCGGCGCGCAGGGCGTAGCCACGCAACACCTCGTAGCCCTCGCGGGTCGAGAAGTAGTACGCGTTGCGGGCCTTGCTCGGCACCACGTCGACGGCGTCGAACAGCGCGTCGCCCATCCGGTACTCGGCCAGCACCTCGCCGCGCTGGTCGCTGACCGCGATGATGAAGCGCGGCGCCGCACCGCCATACGGCAGCCGCACCTGGGCGCGCGAGCGCTCGGCCTGGGCCACCGCCTGGTCGACGATGCGGCGCACGTCGACCACGTCGAGTCCGCCGGCCTCGGCGCTGCCGCGGGGCCCGATCAGGTAGCCCTCGGGTGCCTGCCGCCCGTCGCGCGGGGCGACGAGGTAGCTGCCGTCAGTGAAGCGGCCGGCCGCCGAGCCCGCGGGCCGCCGGTCGGGCGCCGCCTGCGTGAACGGCAGCCGGATGCCCTCGATGTAGATGGCGCCCGGCGGCGGAAGCGGGTTCGGCAGGTCGATGCCCGTGGTCAGGCCGCGGCCGGCGGAGAGCGCGGCGACCAGCGCCGCGAACTCCGCCCGCTCGCGGCTCACGCCCGCGACGCCGACGCCGCCGACGAGTTGCGCGCCGCGGTACAGCGGGATGCCGCCCGGGTTGATCGTCGCCTCGGCCCCGTTGTCGGTGTCGAACAGGTCGCGCTTGCCCGTCGTGATGCCCAGCGACCAGATCGGCTGGCCGTCGAGGCCCACGATCGGTCCGCCGACCGCGCAGCCGCGGGTGTCGTCGGGCCGGCACGGCAACGGGCTCTCGCCGAACGTCCCGGCCAGCGAGCGCGGGCGCACGATCGGCGTGTTGAAGATCGCGTCGCCCGTGTCGTCGAGGGTGCAGCCGCGGTTGATGTTCTCGACGCCGTAGAGCGCGGCGTTGGGCGCATCGAAGATGCCCGGCGGGAAGTGGATGCCGCTGATGAAGCGCACCGTGCGCGACGCGAGCGGGGCCTGGTCGTTCGAGAAGTAGGCCGTGGTTCGCGCGAGCGAGACCGCGACGTCCGGCGAGCGCGGGTCCGCCTGCGGGCGAGCGTAGACGCCGAGGATGGTGCCCGCGCGGTCGACCACCGCGACCGCCAGCGTCGGGTCGTCGAGGGCCTCGGCGGCGGCCCGCAGCACGGCCGCCACGTCGTCCGCGACCAGGATCGGCGCCGGCCCGCCCGGTCCCGCGGCGCGCGCGACGGCGGGCGCGCCGAGAGAGAACGATGGGCGGGGCGCTCCCCAGAGAACCCCGAGGGCGACCGTGACGGTGAGCAGGAGCGCGGCCGCGGAGATCGTCCTTCGCATGGGCGCGGGATGATACTCTGCGCGCCTTCGCGATGCGGCTCCTCCCTGCACTTTCCCTGGTGCTCGCTGCCGCGGCAGCGGCCCCCGCCGCGCTCGGCTTCGA
>JAMPXO010000001.1 GCA_023701125.1 Vicinamibacteria bacterium
GCCGGGGCGGCGGCAGGCCGGGGCGCGACCGCCGGGGCGGGGGCGGGGCGAGGCGCAGCGGCCGCGGGCGCTCCGGCCGGGCGCGCGGACGCGGCTTTGCCGATCACCTGGGCGACCCGCGCGCGGTCGGCCGCGGAGCCCTGGATCTGCTCCAGCTTCTTCAGCACGACGATCGAGCGCGCCGCGTAGCCGCGCTCCGCGAGGTCGCTGGCCATGTTCTTGAGGATGATCCCGGCCTCGCCCGTGCGGCCCGCGAGCACCAGGGCGTCGACCAGCTTCAGGCGCAGGGCGTCGTCCGTGCGGCGGGACTGGAGTTGCTGCTTGTAGAGCTCGACGGCGCGCGCGTAGTCCTTCTGCGCGAGCGCGTCCTCGGGCGTGGCGGCCTTGGCCCCGAACAGTCCGAACACCATTGTTTCCCCCGCGTGAGGCCGCACCTTACCCCTCGCCGGCAACGCCGTCGAGCCGACGCCCTTATCATCGAGGCATGACGGTGACGGAGCGCGTGGTGCTCGTCGACGAGAACGACGTGGCGGTCGGGACCGAGGAGAAGCTCGCCGCCCACGAGCGGGCGTTGCTGCACCGCGCGCTGTCGGTCTTCGTGTTCGATCGCGCGGGCCGGCTGCTGATGCAGCGGCGGGCGCTCTCCAAGTACCACTCGGGCGGGCTGTGGACCAACACCTGCTGCTCGCACCCGCGCCCGGGTGAAGCCGTGCTGGACGCCGCCCATCGCCGGCTGGTCGAGGAGATGGGCTTCGACTGCGCGCTCGAGCCGGCGTTCACCTTCCTCTACCACGCGCCGTTCGCCGACGGCCTCACCGAGCACGAGCTCGACCACGTGCTGCTCGGCCGCTTCGACGGCGCGCCGGTCGCCAACCCGGACGAGGTCGCGGAGTGGGCCTGGGTGCCACCCGCCGAGCTCGAGGCCGAGCTCGCCCGCAACCCCTCGCGCTACACCGCGTGGTTCCCGCTGGCCCTGACCGAGCTGCGGCGGCGGGGGCTGCTGGGCTGAGCGCGGGCGCTCAGGCGTCCAGCAGTCGCCCCACGCCTTTTTCGCGCGCCGCGTCCGCGACGAATGCGGCGACGGCCGCGTCCTGCACGCCGACACCCGTCAGGTCGGCGACCGTGATCTCGGCGTCGGACGTGCGACCCGGCCTGGTCCCCGCGGCCAGCTCGCCCAGCTCGGCCCACACCCGCTCGGGCGCGAGGACGCCCGCGGCTACCGCGTGGTGCAACTCGCCGAAGCGCAGGCACTGGTCGCGGCGGTCGACGACGACCTTGTCGGCGCGAGCCAGCACCGCGGCGTCCAGCTCGCGCTTGTCGGGGCCGTCGGCGCCGACCGCGGTGACGTGGGTCCCGGGCCTGAGCCAGTCGCCGCGCACCAGCGGCTCGCGCGACGGCGTCACGGTCACGACGAGGTCGCTGTCGACGACCGCTTCGCGCACCGTGGACACGGCCACGGCGGACACGCCGAAGCGCTCCCCCATCTCGCGGGCACAGGCTTCCGCGCGCTCGCGCGAGCGGCCCCAGACCCGGACCTGTCGCGGGCGCCGGACCTCGAGCAGCGCCTCGAGCTGATAACGAGCCTGGCCGCCGCAGCCCACGAAGCCGACGGTATCGACCTGGGCCCGCGCCAGGTGGCGTGCGGCGAGCGCCCCCGCAGCGCCGGTGCGCAACTCGGTCAGGTAGCCGTTGTCGAGCAGGAGCGCGCAGGGCGCGCCAGTCTGCGCGTCGAACACCAGCACCAGGCCGCTGCCGACCGGCAGGCCGAGGCGTGGGTTGTCGTAGAAGCCGGCGGCGACCTTGATCGAGTAGTAGGGCGAGCCGTGCAGGTGGGCGCCCTTGACGTGGACCTCGCCGCGGCTCTGCGGCAGGTCGAGCTGGATCACGCCCGGCAGCGTCGCCCGGCCGCCCGCCAGCGCCGCGAACGCGTCGGCGACCGCGGCCAGCGCCTGCGTCGGCCCGATCAGGGCGCGGATCGAGGCCTCGTCGAGCACGCGGACCGCCATCCCGGCACCTCCGATTCCCTGGCTGCGAAGGCGATGCTACCCGGGTACGATCCCACCCATGTGCCGCAACATCCGAACGCTGTTCAATTTCGAGCCGCCGGCCACGGAGCAGGAGGCGCGCGACGCCGCGCTCCAGTTCGTGCGCAAGATCGCCGGCACGACCAAGCCCTCGCGCGCCAACGAGGCCGCCTTCGATCGCGCGGTCGCCGAGGTGACGACCTCGGTGCTCGGGCTGCTGGCGACGCTGCAGACGACGGCGCCGCCGCGCAACCGCGAAGAAGTGGCCGCGCAGGCGAAGGAGCGCAGCCGCCACCGTTTCGCCTGAGCGGAGTCGGGAGAGGCCCCCGAGAACACGGGCCGCACTGGCACGCTGGGAGTAACATTCACGGCCTCGGTGTTCCCCACAGCGTCGCCCCCAACGCCGGTCATCGCCGCAGCGGAGCCTGTGCCCGTCCCCGGTCGACGCCGCACCTGGCGGGCGACCGCGCTGGCCATGTTCACGGCCACCTGCGCCGTGTTCGGCGCCGACTGGAGCGCGACCGGGACCCAGTTCCCGTTCGGCCCCTTCGAGGTGCGCCCGCACGCTTTCGGCCTGACTGTGGCGGCGCGCGGGTCGCTCGTCGGCGTCCGCGTGCAGCCCTGCTACGAGACGTTGGGCCTGGCCAGCGCCCCGCAGGAGACGGTCTCCGTGTGCGAACCGGGGGACTGGCCGAGCCGCGCGACGCCGTCGCGGTTGAGCGCGATCTGGACCACGCTCGACGGCGCCGCCGGACGCCCCCGGGCGGCCTGGAAGGCGGCGACAGGCCGGCCGTTCGAGCTCGTCGCGCGACCG
This sequence comes from Vicinamibacteria bacterium, assembly GCA_023701125.1. GTDB lineage: Bacteria > Acidobacteriota > Vicinamibacteria > Fen-336 > Fen-336 > WYBL01. Next base: position 2,839 of record JAMPXO010000001.1, read on the forward strand.
GACGGGAACGCGATCCGTTTCGACAAGGTCGTGGGCGGCCTGGCCGCCGACGTCGTCCACTACGCTCACGCGTTCGCCCTGAACGAGGCCCACGTCGTCCACGACGGCGACGGCGTCGCCTACACGCACCTCGACGACGCGACCCTGCTCGACCGCCTCGGCCTGCATCCCGACACCGACCCGGACCCGTGGCGCGGCTTGCCGGAGGAAACGCCCTACCTGGCCCTCCACGACACCCTGTCGGGGACGACGCTCTACCTGCTCCGGCAACCCGGGTCGCGGCTGCGCGTCGACCGGCGCCGGAACATGGTGTTGCGCCAGCAGCGGCTGGAGCCGGCGCTCGGCCGACCGCTCGAGATCGCGATCCGGCTCCACGCCGTGCTGCCGCCCGGGCTCGCGCCTTGATCGCGGCGCTGGCGGCCGCGGCGCTCTTCTACGGGCTCCCGCTCGGCGCCGGCGCCACCCTGCTCAGGCTCGCGGGGGCGCACCGGCGGCTGCCGGACGCCTGGCTCGCCGGCACCCTGGCGCTGACGGCACTGCTGGCAGCGGTCAACCTCTCCGCCCCTCCGCTCGGGCTCGACGCCGGCACCCGCCACCTGCTGCTGCAGTGCGGCGCGCTCGCGCTGGCCCTGCCCGCCGTGGTCGAGGCCGTGCGCCGTCGCGCGGAGATCGCGGCCCGGGTCGACCTCCCGCTCGCCGCCGCGGCGCTCGGCCTGGCCGGCGTCGGCACGCTGATCTGGCGCGGCGACAGCCCATACCCCGCGCTCCTCAATTGGGACATGCTGGAGCACCTGGCGTTGTCCGAGCGGATGATGCGCGGCGACTTCCACCTTTCGCTGCGGGCCTACTCCGACACCTTCACGCTCGACACCTACCTGCCCTTCTATCACGTGCTGCTCAGCCTGCCGCGGCTGCTGCTCGCGCCGCCCCCCGCGGGCTACGCGTGGAGTCTCGACACCGTCCATCACCTCGTCGGCATCGCCACCGCCGGCTGGGCGGCCCGCCACTTGTTCGGCTCGCGCGGCGCTTCAGCGTGGGCGATGGTGATCGCCGCGTTCACGTTCGAGTCGCACGTCGCCTACACGGCGCTGTTCCACATGCCACAGACACTGACCGCCGTGTTCTTCACCGCCGCCCTCGGCAGCCTCGCCGCAGCCGGCCCGGCGGGCCTGCCGACTCTCGTGCTGCTGCGCTGGGCGGCGTTCATCGCGCTCTCGCACTACTTCGTGGGAGCGCTGGCCGCCCCGCTGCTGCTGGCGCTGGGCCTGGCGGCGCGCGCCGAGCCGGCCGTGGCGCGGCGAGCCGCCCTGCTCGTGGCCGCCCTGGCCGCGGCCGGGCTCGCCGCGGCGCTGCTGGTGCGCCACGTCGCCGGCATTTCGCTCGACCCGTTTCGCTCCGCCGAGAGCGCCCACTTCACGCTGCCGCTGCAGGCGAGCTGGCACCTGATCTGCCGCTCGTACGGCTATGCCCCGCTGCTGCTGTTGCCGCTCGGGGCGGCCACGTTGCGGCGCGGTTCCGCGCTCTCGCTGGCGGTGCTCGGGGCGACGGCGGCCAGCCTCGCCGCCGTGCTGTCGCCGTTTCCCTACGTGCTCAAGTTCGCCACGCTGTTCCACTTCCTGGGCGCCCTGGTGATGGCCGCCGGGCTGCGGCGGCTGGTCGCGGGGGCCGGTTGGCCCGGCGCCGCCGCCTGGCTGGCGGCGTGGATCACGATCTTCACGATCAACCAGGCCGCCGCCTTCAAGCGCGAACTCCACGACGGCATCCACTCGCTGGTCAGCGCGGACGAGCGCGAGGCCGCGGAGGTCCTGCGCGTCCAGGTCGCGGACCCCAGCCGCACGCTGCTGGTCGGGGACCCCGCGACCCAGCACATCCTCGAGGGCCTGTCGGGAGTCGAGACCCAGGGCGGGACGTTCGCCAGCGCCCGGACGCGCCGCCTGGTGGACGAGATGTGGCCCGTCGCCGAGCCCGCCGACGCGGCCCGCAGCGCACTGGCGATCCGCGACAAGCTCGCCACCACCGCGACGGAACGGGTCGTCGTCGCACTCGGCGGCCGGTTCTTCGCCTGGCAGGCGGCGCCACCCGAGCTCAAGCGGGCGACCCACTTCAACGTCTGGCGCCCGCGCGATCTGAACGCCGCCGGCCGGCTCGAGGTCGAGCGCTGGTGCGCCTCGGGGCGCTTCCGGCGACTGTTCCAGAACGAGGGCGTCGCGCTGCTGGAGATCGTCGTGCAGCCGACCGAACGGGCAGGTGCTACGATTTCCCACTGAACCTCCGAGGAGTCAGCAATGAATCACTTGGGCCGCTGTGGCGCGTTCCTGTTCTGCGCTGTGCTCGTCGCGTCCGGGGTCGCCGCCCAGGCTCCCGAGGGCCCGGCCGAACGACTGAAGAAGGGCCAGGAGGCCCTCCAGCAGAACCGCTTCGACACCGCCCTCGAGCACTTCGAGCGGGTCCTGCAAGTGGAGCCGGACAACGCTGCGGCACTTTGCGGCAAGGGCCAGGCGCTGGCTCGCACCGGCCGCGGTCCCGAGGCGCGCGGTTACTACCAGCAGGCGCTGGCGGCGCAGCCCGACTTCCGCGCCGCCCGTGTCGGCCTGGCCTGGCTCGACCTGTGGAACGACACACCGCGCGCGCTCGAGGCGCTGCGCGACCTCCACGCGAGCGAGCCGGATGACGTGCAACTCGGCTACCTGGAGAAGGCCGCCCGCCGCCAGCTCGGGCCCCGGGCCTCGCTGGGCTTCGGCGCTGCCCAGGACAACCAGGACCTCGGGCGGCAGGGGCTGCAGCTCGAGGCGGCCGGTGCGCTTCGCAACGGCAACCTGCTCGGCTTCAAGGCCACCCACGCGTCCGCCGAGTACGAGGGGGGTGTCGACGACGTGGCCGTGAACTCGTTCGAGGCCAGCTCCGTGATGGCCGCCGGGGCCGGCCGTCGGATCGACCTGCGCGCCGGCTTCGACCAGATCGAGAACGTGAACGGCGACACGCACTCGAAGCCGACCGGCGCCGCCAGGTTCCTGTTCGGCCTCGGCCGCAGGTTCGGCGGCTCGATCGGAGTGGATCACGAGAACCTGAACTACGGTCCGGTCCAGATCGAGGACGAGATCGAGGCCACCCGCTTCGCCGCCCGGTTCGAAGCCGAGTTCGGCCCCCAGTTGCTGTTCGACGTCGCCGGCGGCCACTGGGCCGTGACCAGCGAGAGCGGCGACGTCACCCGCAACGAGTTCGCCGCCGGCCTCGCCCGCCGCTTCCAGCTCACCCGCGGCATGCCGCTGGTGGTGGGTTACAACTTCTCCTGGATGGACAACGACAAGGACCTGCGAAACGGGTTCTGGGCGCCCGCCAACTACACGCGGCACGCCGCCGCGGTCCGCACCGGCGCCTGGCTGCCCTCCGGGATCGGGTTCAACGTGTCGGCGGAGATGGGCTGGGCCACCTACGACGACCAGGGCGGGCGAGTCGTCGTGACGACCACAAACCAGCCGGCGCTCTCGCTCTCCGCGCTGTTCAGCGTGCCGCTCGGCAAGGAGTCGGGGCTGCGGCTCGACCTGCTGGCCCAGCGCTCCGACTCCGGCATCGGCTCGGTCTCGGGCTACGTCTCCAACAGCTTCGGCTTCAGGCTCGGCTGGCGGGGAACCCGTAGCGTCTACTGAACCGGGCGACCAGCGCGACGGGCCCCAGCAGCAGCAAGGCGTCGAACGCGGCGTTCATCAGGAAGAGCTGGCGGTTCGCCGTCCACGGCCCTTCGCCGAGCATGACGGTCCCGAACTGGAGCACCGCCACCGCCGGCAGCAGCAGCAGCACCTCGGCGGCCCGCCGCATCGCGGGCGAGCCGTCAGCGCGGCGAGCGGCGGCCAGCAACCGCCATGTGGCGAAGCCCAGCGCGCCCGCAAGAAACGTGAGGTTGGCCGGCAGCCGCTCGTGCCAGTGGGTCCAGAACGCGAACGCCTCGCTGTGGGCGAGCGGCGGCATCCCGGCCCCGGACGCGAAGTTGCCGATGTACCCGTAGCGCAGGAAGAAGGCCCGCGTCCCGCCCGTGCGCAGCATGCTCGCCAGGCGATCCGGGTGGGTCGCGTAGTAGAGCGCGATCTTGCCGAGGTTGACCTTCGGGAAATAGGTCGCATGGAACTCCGGGTCCTCGCGGGGCGAACGCGGATCGGCCCAGTAATCGATGCCGATGTAGCGGGCGTACTCCTGGGGCAAGCCCAGTGCGGCGAGGTCCGCGAAGGGGTCGGGCGAGCTGTAGAGCAGCCCCGTGAAGACGGTCTGGTAGAGACCCGTCCGGCGCAAGTCGCGCGGCGGCGTCACGGAGTAGACGAGCGGCGCCAGCGCCAGCAGGGCGGCCACGCCCAGCGCCAGGGCGAAGCGGGCGCGGCGAGGAGCCGGCGTCGCCAAGCGCAGAGCCAGCATGGCCAGCGGCAGCACGAGGCCGAGGTTCTGCGCCTTGGCGGTGGCGAACAGCGCCGCGGAGAGCACGAAGGCGGCGATCCAACGCCCGGGCCGCGGCGCGATCGCCGCCTGCAGCCCGATGCCCAGGCACAGCGCCAGGAAGACGAGGCTGCCAGGCTCGCCGTAGAGGGAGTTGAACCACGCTGCGTAGCCAACGTCCGTGAACACGAACACGGTCGAGGCCAGCAGCACGACGTGGGCGGGAGGCGACAGCAGCCGGCCGGCCGCCGAAAACACCAGGCCCAGGCCCGCCAGCATGGCCGCGGCGTGCACGAGCCCCGCCGACGTGATGTCGAACGTGCCGCGCTTGGCCAGCACCGCGTTGACGCCGCGGGCGACGTGGAGCAGCAGCACCTCGGAGGCGACGTAGATGTCGTCGCGCTCCTGGCCCGTGCGGTTCACGTAGCGCGGCTCCACCAGATCGAAGTGGCGATTGAAGCCGGCGCGCCGCTGTTCGAACCCCCAGCCCCGGGGATACGCGAGACCCGCGGGAGCGAGGCTGCGATGGAAGTCGCCGGTGTCGGTCATGCCGACGATCGGCGGGACGAACAACTGGTAGCCGTAGATCGCGGCGGCGATCGCCAACGCCAGGAGCGTGCGTCGCCGAGCCCGGCTGGCGGGCTCGGCGGACGCGGAGGCCGTCGGGATCGCGAGCATGGGAGAGTGCAGGCCGGAGCGCGGCTATAGTATGCAACTCGCCCTCGGCCACGCAACGAGCGCTCTCTCCGCCATGAACGTCGTCCTCGTCTCTCACTACCTGCTCCCCCACGCCGGCGGCATCGAGATCGTGGTCGAGGATCTGCGCGCAGCGCTGGTCGCCGCTGGCCACCGGGTGATCGTGATCGGCTCCGCGCCCGGGACGACCGGACCGCCGCAGCCGGGCCAGGTCGTGGTGCCGGCGTGGAACGGCCTCGAGCCGCTCGGCGTGCCCTACCCGATCTTCGCCCCGCTGGCGCTGGTCCGGGCGCTCGACTCCGCGCTCGCCGGCGCGGACGTCGTGCACGTCCACGGCATGCTGCAGTCGAGTTCCCTGCTGGCCGCGGTGATGGCGCGGCGGCGCGGCGTGCGGGTCGTGCTGACCGAGCACACGGGCCGCGTGCACCCGAGCCAGCCGCTGCTGCACGCCGTCGAGACCGCCGCCACCCAGATCCTGGGCCGCCTCTGCTGCCGGAACGCCGACGTGATCTCGGTCCTCAACACGCGGGTCGAGGCCGAGGTGCGGGCGCTGGCGCCCGGGCGCCCGATCCGCCTCCTCCGCAACGGCCTGGACGCGGAGCTGTTCCGGCCGGCGACGCCGGAGCGGCGGGCGGCCCTCCGCGAGCGCTGGGGGCTGAAGCAACCGACGGCGCTGTTCGTCGGCCGCCAGGTCGAGCGCAAGGGCTTCGCGCTCGCCGCAGCAGCGGCGCAGGGCGCCTTCGACCTCGTTGCCTGCGGCCGGGAGGACGGCCTGCAGCGCCCCGCCGGCGTGCGCTGCCTCGGCCCGCTGCCACGCGAGCAGGTCGTCGAGCTGTACCAGGCCGCCGATCTGCTGCTGCTGCCCGCGCGCGGCGAGGGGTTCCCACTCGTGGTTCCCGAGGCGATGGCGTGCGGGTTGTGCGTGGTGGTCGGCGACGAGGTCGCGTTCCGCGACCACCTCAACCCGGACGTGGCGGCGTTCTGCGGCTTCGACGCCGGCTCGATCCGCGGGGTGGTGACGGGCCTGCTCCACGACGCGGCCCGCCGCGCCGCCCTGGCCGCCGCGGGCCGCGCCTACGCGCTGCAGCGATTCGAAGCCCGGGCGGCGCTCGACGGCTACCTCGCGCTCTACTCGGCGAGCCACGCCGCCGGGCTGCGATAGGGCCGCGCCCCGTCGCGCAGCACGGGGCCGCCGCCCCGCGGATCAGTTGACGTAGCCGAGCGCGCGCAGCCGCTCCAGGCTCTCGCTCGGCGCCGGCGCCGCAAAGGGCCTGGCGGCGCCTCTCGCCAGCGCCCGCCGCATCCGTGCGCGGGCTTCGGCCACCAGCTCCGGCCGCGTCCCGGCCAGGTCCTGGCGCTCGCGCGGGTCCGCGCGAAGGTCGAACAACTGCGGCCCGAGGCCGGGCTGGCGGTACTCGATCAGCTTCAGTTGATCGTCGCGGTAGTACGAGACGGCACCCACGTAGTGGGACGCGCCGACCAGCGCCCGGCCCGCGCCGTCCCGGTCCGGCAGCGGAATGCTGTCGATGCCTGCGGGCACCGCGGCGCCGCCGAGGTGGAGCAGCGTGGCGTAGACGTCGAGGCTGCCGACCAGCGAGCGGACCCGGCCGCGCGGGAGTCCGCTCGGAAAGCGCAACACGAGCGGGACCCGCAGGATGGTGTCGTAGGGGTGGTCGTGCCAGACCTGCTGCCGTGGGTGCTCGCCGAATCCCTCGCCGTGGTCGGCCAGGACCACGAGCGCCGTGGTCGCCGCTCGCCCGCGTCGCTCGACTTCGCCCCACAGCGCGCCCAGCGCGGCGTCCGTCTGCTGCAACTCGCCGTCGTACTGGTCGACGAGTTGGCTCCACTGCGCGGGAGTGAGCACCACCCCGCCCTCGTTGACGTCGTCCTTGAACACGAATCCGGCGCCACGCTCGGCCGCCGTGAAGTCCTCGCGGGTGCCGGCGCCGGAAAGGTTCGCCGGCCGCGGCCAGCGCGCCACCCAGTCGCGGTGGGCCGGCTCGGGCAGGTACGGGGCGTGGGGATCGAGCCAGTGCACCAGCACGAACGCCGGTCCGGACCGCGGCCGGGCCAGGAACTCCACGGCCCGCGCCACGAGTTCCGCACGTGGCGTCGGCACGAACTCGCGGAAGCCGCGGCGGAAGCCGGGCTCGTCGTAGATGCCCTGCTCGGTGTAGGCCGCCGTGTCGTAGCCGGCCGCCGCCAGCGCCGTCGCGAGCGTGGTGGCCTCGCGTGGCAGGTCGAGCACGACCGAGTCCGGGTCGAGCGAGACCCCGTGATGCTGCACGAACAGGCCCGTGAAGAGGCTGGCCATCGAGGGCACTGTCCATGGGGCAGGCGCAATCGCGTTCTCGTACACGATCGACTCGGCCGCGATCCGCGCGAGGTGCGGCGTCGTGTTCCGGGCGTAGCCGTGGACCGTGGTGTGGTCGGCCCGCGCGGTGTCCCACACGACCAGGACGATGTCGGGCGCGGGCGCCAGCAGCGGTAGCACGAGGCGCGCCACGCCCACGAACACGGCGCCGGCCAGCACGCCGCAGATCGTCCGGCACCCCACTCGCCACAGCGGTCGCGTCGGCCCTGGCACGGAACGGATCAGGACCGCCCCGTCCCGAGGTACTCCGCGAGCGCTTCCGCCCACGGCCGCAGCGGGGGCAGGCCCGTCGCCTCGTAGCGCTCCTTGGACAGGATGGCGTGACCCGGGCGGCGTGCCTTGCCGCCGAGGTCGCGGGCCCGCGCCTCGATCACGGGCACGTCGACGCGCGCCACCCGCACCGTCTCCTGCGCGAACGCGTACCACGTGCACGAGCCCTGGTTGGTGACGTGGAACAGGCCACGCGCGCCCTTGGCGACCAGCTTGACGATCGCGTCGGCGAGGTCCGGCGCGTAGGTCGGCGAGCAGACCTGGTCGCTGACGACCTGCAACGGCTCGCCAGGGCTGCCGGCCGCAGCGCGGGCCAGGATGCGGTCGGGGAACGAGCCGCCCTTGGCGCGGCTGCCGCCGCGACCGAACAGCGCGCTGGTGCGCACGATCAGGTAGGGGCAGCCCGAGGCGGCCACCAGGTGCTCGCCGGCCAGCTTGGAGGCGCCGTAGACCGAGAGCGGGCGCGGGCAGTCGTGCTCGTCGTACGGCGCCTGCTGCGCGCCGTCGAAGACGAAGTCGGTCGAGACGTGCACGGTCAGCGCGGCCACGGCGCTGGCCGCCCGCGCCAGGTGCAGGGGTCCCAGCGCGTTGACGGCGAAGGCCGCCGCGCCCAGCGTCTCGGCGCCCTCGACGTCGTTCCAGGCCGAGGCGTTGACGACGATGTCGGGGCGCGCGCCGCGCACGACCCGCGCCACCGCCTCCGGGTCGGTCACGTCGAGTTCGGCGCTGCCGCCCGACCACACCACCTCGTTGCCGAGGCGCGCGCAGAGCGCACGGCCGAGCTGCCCGGTGGCGCCGGTGATCAGGTACCTCATGGGTCGATCCTCCTGGCGAGGCGGAAGTCGCGCTCCGTCAGGCCTCCGCTGTCGTGGCTCCAGAGCGTGAGCCGGACCTTGTCGTAGGCGACGTGGATGTCGGGATGGTGGTCGGCGGCCTCGGCCAGCGCGGCCACCCGGTTCACGAACGCGATCGCGTCCGCGAACGAGGCGAAGGTGTAGAGACGAGTGATGCGGACGCCGTCGCGCTGCCAGCCCGGAAGCGCTGCGAGCTCACGATCGACCGTGCTGTCGTCGAGCAGCGGCACTGGCGATCTCCCCGGGCGTGCGGCGCCCGACTCACTCCTCCGGCGCGTCCACCTTGGCCGTGCCCGCCGTTTCCGCGGGCCGGCGGCGGCGGCGGCGGCGACGTCGCTTGCGCGGGGCCCCGCCTTCGGCAGACCCTTCGGCCGCTTCGGCCGCGTTCGGATCGGCGACGCCCGAGTCGGACGCCACGGCGACGGCGGCCGGCGTTTCAGGGGCCTCGGCTCCGTTGGCCGCGCCGCGGCGACGGCGGCCTCCGCGGCGGCGGCGGCGCGTCGAGCGCGGCGCCTCGGCGAGTTCCGCCTCGGCTTCGTCGAGCGGCTCGTCGCGGGCGAGGACGACTTCGCCCGGCGTCGCCGGCGCGAGGTCGAGCGAGCGCCAGTGCAGCGCCAGCTCGCGCCCTTCTTCGGCGCCGTGGATCTCCAGCCAGCGCAGCGCGTCTTCGAGGTAGGGCCGCCCCGCCAGCAGGTCGACGGCCGTGGGATCGCTGTGGACGGCGCGCAGCCGGGCCTGGGCCAGCATCACGAGCCGCACCTGGTTGAGGTCGCGGCGGGCGAACGGCAGCGCCAGCGTCGCGGGCATCGTGGCCTCCGGCTCGGGCTCGGGCACGCCGAGCCGACGCGCCTCGGCGCCCGGGTCCGGCGGCTGCGGCCGGTGGGCCTCTTCGCGGCGGTGGTCGCGGGCGGGGGCCAGCACGGCCGCGCGCTTGAGCGAGACACCGAGCGGCACCAGCACGGTGCCGCCGAGCACGGCGGTCGACAGGTCGTCGGGCGCGGCCAGGCCCTCGTTGCGATAGGCGTCGAGGCGGTCGAGGCTGGCCCGCAGCTCGCCGCCCTTGCGGGAGAGCGCGGCGTCCGCCTCGGGCAGGATGTAGGCCAGCAGGCCGACCTCGTGCAGGTGCTCGAACGTCTTGCGAGCGGCGCCCTGGCGCAGGATCTTGTACAGCTCCTCGAGCACGCGGGCGGGGCTGCTCTTGAGGATCTCGGCGCGCAACGCGCGGATCGCCTCGACCGAGTCCGGGTCGATCGAGAACGACAGCCGCGTCGCCAGCGCGACGGCGCGCAGCATCCGCACCGGGTCCTCGCGGAAACGGACGCCCGGGTCGCCGATGGTGCGGATCGTGCGCGACTCCAGGTCGCGCAGGCCGTCGATGTAATCGATCACCGAGAACGTCGCGATGTCGTAAAACAGCGCGTTGACGGTGAAGTCGCGGCGGAACGCGTCCTCCTCCGGCGTGCCGAAGGTGTTGTCGCGCTTGATCAGCAGGTCCTCGCCCGCCTCGGGCTCGGCCAGCTTGCGGAAGGTCGAGACCTCGACCACCTTCTTGCCGAAGCGCACGTGGGCGAGGCGGAAGCGGCGGCCGACGATGAAGCAGTTGCGGAACAGCCGCTTGACCTGGTTCGGGTGAGCCGAGGTCGAGATGTCGAAGTCCTTCGGCGTCCGCGCCAGCATCAGGTCGCGGACGCCTCCGCCCACCAGGTACCCGAGGTACCCGAAATTCTTGAGGCGATAAAGGACCTTCAGCGCATCCGGGTCGATGTTGCGGCGCGAGATCGGATGCTCAGAGCGGGGCAGAACGCGCGGGGCCATGCCTTTGGTGGGCATTATAGGGGCGCCGAGGCTCTGAGGCTAAACTGCCGTCCGTCAATGAGTTCCAACCGCCTCCTGGCGATCGACTGGCTGCGTGGCGTGGCCGTGGTGCTGATGTTCCAGACCCACGCCTACGATTCGTGGCTCGCCCCGGAGGCGCGCGCGGGGGCGTTCTACACCTGGAGCCGGCTGCTCGGCGGCTACCCCGCGCCGCTGTTCCTGTTCCTGGCCGGCGTCAGCCTGGCACTGCTCGCCAGCGCTCGCCACCGCGCGGGGCGCGGGCCGCGCGCGATCCTGCACGAGCTGGCGACGCGCGCGCTCGAGGTCGCGGGCTACGCCGTCGTGTTCCGGCTGGCGATGTACGTCGCCGGCGGCTTTCGTTCGCCGGGCGACCTGCTGCGAGTCGACGTGCTGAACGTGATCGCCGTCGCGATGGCGCTCTGCGCGCCGCCGCTCGCTTGCGCCAGGCCTCGCCGTCGGGTCGTGGCCAGCCTCGGCCTGGCGCTGGTGCTGGCGTTGCTCACCCCGCTCGCGTGGGACGCCTGGCGGCCGTCGGGCTGGCCCGACGCGATCGTCGGCTACTGGAGCGGGCGAGTGCCGGGCGCGTTCTTCCCGATCTTCCCGTGGGCAGGCTTCACCGCGCTGGGGGCGGCCGTGGGCACGGCGCTGGCGGCCTTTCCCGGGCGCGAGAGCCGGGTCGCCGCCGCGAGCGCCGCCGCCGGGGCCGTGCTGATCCCGCTGGCGCTGGCCCTCGACCGGCTGCCGCAGGTCTACCCCGTGTACGACTTCTGGTGGACGAGCCCCAGCTACTTCCTGGTCAAGTGCGGCATCCTGCTGCTGGCCCTGGGCGGCGCTTTCGCGTGGGCGCCGTGGGCGAGCCCACCGTCTCCGCTGCGCCAGATGGGCCGCACCAGCCTGCCGCTGTACTGGGCCCACATCGAGATCGCCTACGGCGGCCTGGTGGCGCCGTCGCTGCGCAAGTCGCTCGACGTCTCGCAGGCGAGCGTCGCGCTGCTGGTGTTGTGCGTTGCCATGCTCGCGCTGTCGGTGTTGCGCGAGCGGGTCCACCTCCTGCGGGCCGCCTCAGCGCGCTGAGACCGGCGCGACCAGCACCCGCGCGCCGCGGCGAGCGGCGCGGAAGCGGGCGCCCGCGGGGAACAGTTCGCTGCGGCGGAACGGCGGCATCGGCCGCGCGGGATCGCGCTCGAACAGCCCGTCGCGCTCGACCAGCGCGCCCGTGAAGAGCAGTTCGCGCCACTTGAGCGCCGGCAGCGAGAAGCCGGCGTCTTCGTCTCGCACGTCCTCGAAGGCGTCGGCCGGGTTGGGCGCGGGCGGCGCGGGCCGCGCCGGGACGGGCGGCTCCGTCGCGGCCTCTCCCGCGTCCTCGCGCAGCCGCCGCGCCAGGTGATCGAGCAGGCGCAACTCGCGCGGCGCGAGGTCGACGCGGTGCAGCAGCCGCCGCCACGCGAGCAGCGCGCGCGCGCCGCGCGGGCCGCGCAGCCCCAGTCCGGCTCGCAGCCGGGCCAGCACTTCTTCCTTCTGCTCGTGGGTGGCGAGCACCGGCGCAGGTGGCGGGGCCATCGCCGCCTGCTGCGCGCGGAACACCTCGTAACAGGTGACCATCACCGCCTGGGCGAGGTTGAGCGAGGGCTGGGCCGGGTGCGACGGGATGTGGACCTGGCGACCGCAGGCGTCGAGCTCGTCGCCCGCGAGGCCGGAGGTCTCGGGGCCGAACACCAGCGCCGCGGTCGCCCCCGCCGGCAGCGCTGCGACCTCGGCAGCCATCTCGCGCACGTCGAGCGCGGGTCCCTCGGCCGGGCGGCCCGAGAGCGCAGCCACGTAAGCGGCGCCGCGCAGCGCTTCGCCCAGGTTCGTCACCTCACGCGCGGACTCCAGCACTTCGTGGGCGCGCCAGGCGCTGCGCCAGGCGTCGATCCGCCGCCAGTCGCCCGGCGCCACCAGCGTCAACTCGGCGAGCCCGGCGTTGCGCATCGCGCGTGCGACCGAGCCCACGTTGGTCGCGGTCTCGGGCCGCACCAGTACCAGTTGCACGGAGGTCATCGCGGGAGCCCGACGCGACTCAGCGGTGGAGGTGGCGACCGGAGAACTGGCGGGCCCGCGGCGGACGGCCGAGGTGCTCGAGCAGCACCGCGTCGACACGCGCCAGGTCGGCCTCCGCCAGCGCCACGAACTCGAGGCCGAGGCCCGGCGGCAGCGCGTGGGAGATGGTCGGGTTCGGGGCGCCGTGCTCGTGGGTCCAGGCGACGCGGCACGCGGCGCGCACGGGCAGATCGTTGCCGGGCAGCCAGAACTCCAGCGTCACTTCGGCTCCCAGCGCCAGCGGCTGCCCACGCTCGACGAACGCGCCGTGGCGAGCCAGGTCCATCAGCAGCACGGGCTCGGTCGATCCCTCGACGTGGAGCGTGCCGCGGCGGATGAAGGAGATGCGCAGCCGGCTCAGCGCTTCGACGTCGTGGCGCGTGGGACGCGGCACCGGCTTGGGCCTGGCCATGTTTCGGGGTTCCCCGGACACAACGTAGCACCGGCCTTCTTGAACGGTCAACGCCCGATCCTTCTCGGATCTAAGATACGTCCACGCGCCGTCGCTCGCCAGCGGTGCCAGGAGTTCCGCCTTGACCGAGACCACCGGATTGCCGCGCCTCGTCGTCCGCGGAGGCGCCGACGACGGCGCCGCGCTCGAGATCCCCGACGGCCAGGAGGCCTGGATCGGCAGTGGCCCGGACTGCACGCTGATCCTGTCCGAGCCGCGGGTCGCCCCACTGCACGCCCGGGTCAGCAGCGACCACTGGGGCGTGCGCTTGTTCGACGCCTCGGGCGGTGCGGGCACCTGGGTCAACGGCGACCCCGTGGGCGAAGGCCGGGCGCTGGAGACGGGCGACGTCGTCACCCTGGGCAAGCCTGGCGCCCCCGGCTCGGTGACGCTGGTGGCGAGCGTGCCCGAGCGCTCGGGCCTGTTCACCGACGACGCCGCCGAGGCGACGGCGCTCGACGACGACGGGGTGCCCATCGACCAGTCCGAGATCGGCCAGCAGGCGCGCGCCCTGGCGGCATCCGGCGCCGTGGCCCCGGCCGCGGTCAAGGCGGCGCGGCGGCGCCCGGGCGGCGCCGCGCGAGCCGAGCTCTCCGAGGGCCCGGCGATCGAAGGCGACTCCGTTTCGGTGGCGGCGGAGACGCCGGCCGAGCGCAGCCAGAGCCTTCGGCCGCGCGGCCCGCGGCCGGCGGACAAGGAAGAAAAGAAGAAGGCGCTGCCGCGGCCGCTGCTGGTGGCGCTGGCCACGGCGTTGCTGGTCGGCGGTGGCGCGGCTGCCTGGATCGCGTCGCAGGGTCCGCCGCCGACCATCCTCGGCATCACGCCGCCGAAGGCGGAAGCCGGCCAGGACGTCTCGATCGCCGGCACCGGCTTCGCGGCCGGGGCGGTCGTCCGCTTCGACGGCCAGGAGGCCGAGATCGCCTCGGTCGAGCCGGAGCGGGTGATCGTCAAGGTGCCCCAGGCCTACGCGGGCAAGGGCGCGTCGCAGGTCCGCATCACCGTCGAGGTCGCCGGCGCGCGCTCCGCGACGGTGTTCCTGCGCGTCTTCGACGGCCCCCGGCTCGCCAAGCTCTCCCCCGAGGTCGCGATGCCGGGCGAAGAAGTCGTCGTCACGGGCGAGCGGCTCGAGGGCAAGGCCCACGAGGCGGTCGTGCGCGGCCTGCCCGCCGAGGTGCTCGAAGTGGCGGCGGGGCGCATCCGGCTGCGGGTGCCCGACGTGCCCGGCCCCCAGGGCCAACAGGTGCCGGTCTCGGTCAAGGCGGACGAGGACTGGTCGAACGCGCTCAAGCTGGTCCTCGGCCGGCTGCCGATCGTGATCGAGACGGTACCGCCCGGCGGCCAGGCCAACCAGGTGGTGACGCTGAACGGCTACGGCTTCGCGCCCGACCCGGCCGCCAACCGCGTCACCTTCGGCGGCCGGCCCGCGCTGGTGCTGCAGTCGACGCCCAACACGCTCACCGCGGTGGTGCCCGGCGGCGACGCGGCCACCAGCCTGGCGCGGGCGGCCGTGGCGATCGAGGTCGGCGGCGTGCGCTCGGGCAACCCGCTCACCTTCGCGCTGTCGCGTCCATCGGGTGCCTTCTACCTGCCGCGCTTCTTCGCGGAGCCGGCGCCCGGCGCGCCCGGCCGCGCGATCGTCTCGTGCGAGGCCGGCCCGGTGCTGCTGCTCGCGGACGCCGCGGGAGGCGGGTCGGTCGCCCGTCGCGCGGTCGCGGTGGCCGAGGCGCTGAACGCCCACTTCGTGGCGGCGCGGCCGGGCAAGGTGGAACGCCGCGGTCCCGAGGTGCTGGTGGGCGGCAAGGTGCTGGTCGCTGCCACCGCGGTCGACGCCGCCGCCCACGACGGCGCGGTCGGCGCCGAGACGCTGGCCGCGCACTGGACCGCGCTGCTCGCCGACCTGACCACCCTGTTCGCGCTCAAGGACCGCCCCACCCTGCTGCTCGAGCGCACCGCGCGCGCCGCGGTGCTCGACCAGTTGTGGAAGGAGGCGCGGCGGGTGGCGCCGGGCGCCGGCGTGCCGCCGCCGCTGGTCGCGGGGCTGGGGGCCAGTGGCTGGCGCGCGCTGCGCGAGCTGGCCCTCACACCGGTGCCGGAGTCGGCTTCGTCGGGCGGGCTCGCCGTCGTCGGCGCCTGGCAGGGCGAGCTGCAGGCGCCGGGCCAGACGGCGCGGCCACTGCAGCTGCGGCTCGCCATGGCGGGCGGTCGGCTCGAGGGCTTCGTCACCGCTCGCGCGGGCAAGGTCACGGGCGATCTGCCGCTGCGCGACGTCGCGCTGCGCGGGCGGGCGGTCCGCTTCACGTTCGACTTCGGCGACGGCGCGCTCGCCTTCGAGGGCACGCTGGCCGGCGCCCGGCTGGCGGGCACGGTGCGCGACGAGTACGGCGGCAGCGGGACGTTGACGCTGGCGCTTTCCGAGTAGCCGGACACGAGGAGGGGGACACCATGAAGCGCGTGCGCACGGGCCTCGAGCGCCTGCTCGAGCATCACCTGCCGGCGAAGGGCCTGCGGCTGGGCCTGATCGCCAACCCGACCTCCGTCACCGCGGACCTGGAGCACGCCGCGCTCGCGCTGCAGCGCGAGAAGCAGATCAAGCTGACCGCGCTGTTCGGGCCGGAGCACGGGATCTGGGCGGACGCCCAGGACCTGATCGAGGTCGAGGACTCGAAGGACGCGAAGACCGGGCTGCCGGTCTACTCGCTGTACGGCAAGACCCGGGTGCCGACCGCGGCCATGCTCGAGAAGGTCGACGCGCTGGTGTTCGACGTGCAGGACGTGGGCTCGCGCTACTACACGTTCATCTACACCATGCTGCACGCGATGGAGGCCTGCGCGGCCCACGGCAAGCGGCTGATCGTGCTGGACCGGCCCAACCCGCTGGGCGGCACGGGCGTGGACGGCAACGTGCTCGACCCCGGCTACTCGTCGTTCGTCGGCATGCACACGCTGGCCGCGCGCCACGGCATGACCGTCGGCGAGCTGGCCTTGATGTTCCGCGCCGAGCGCGCGCTGCACGCGGACCTCGCCGTCGTCGAGATGCGGGGCTGGAAGCGCGGCATGCACTGGGAGGACACCGGGCTGCCGTGGGTGCTGCCGTCGCCCAACATGCCCACGGTCGACACCGCTTTCGTCTACCCCGGCGGCTGCCTGATCGAGGGCACCAACCTGTCCGAGGGCCGCGGCACCACTCGCCCGTTCGAGCTGGTCGGCGCTCCGTGGCTCGACCCGTGGAAGCTGGCGAAGGAGATGGAGCGCGAGAAGCTGCCGGGCGTCGCCTTCCGCCCGACGTACTTCACGCCCACCTTCCACAAGCACGCGGACAAGGCCTGCGCCGGCGTCCAGGTCCACGTCACCGACCGCGGCCGCTTCGACGCCTTCCTGTGCTACCTGCTGCTGATCCATCACGCCCGCCGCCAGGACCCGAAGCAGTTCGCGTGGCGGCAGCCGCCCTACGAGTACGAGTTCGTCAAGCTGCCGATCGACATCCTGTGCGGCACGGACGCGGTGCGGCTGGCGATCGAGAAGGGCGGGTCCCCGCGCAAGCTGGCCCGCGGCTTCGCGGCGGCGGCCAAGGCCTTCGCCCGCCGCCGCCGCAAGTACCTGCTGTACTGACGCGGACGCGCGGCGCTACGCCGCTTCGGGCTCCGCCGGCTTCGGGGCGGCCGCTGGCTGCGGGCTGCGGCCGCCCGTCGTGGCCAGCACGACTGCGATCACGATCAGTGCGCCGCCCCACAGCACGCCGCGGGTGAGCGGCTCGTCGAGGATCAGCCAGCCCAGCGCCACCGCCACCACCGGGTTGACGTAGGCGTAGGTGCCGACGACGCTCGCCGGCATCACGGTCAGGCAGTAGGCGAAGGCGGTGAAGCCGATCAACGAGCCGGCGACCACGAGGTAGAGCAGCCCGCCCCAGGCCGCCGGCGCCGCCGCCGCCAGCCGGCTCCAGTCCTCGCCCTTCAGCAACGATTCGAAGACCAGCGCCACGCCGCCGACCAGCATCTGCACCGCGGACGCGGAGACCAGCGGCAGCTTCTTCGGCACCCGCTTCACGTACAGCGAGCCCGCGCACCACGACAGCGCCGCCACCTGCAGGGCCAGGATGCCGGGCCACTGCGCGGCGAAGTCGGCGCCGCCGGGCTCCGCCACCAGCGCCACGCCGACCAGGCCGATCACGATCCCGACCCAGGCCCGCGCGCTCCACGAGGCGCCGCGCGAGAGCAGGCCCTCCATCAGCGTCAGCCACAGCGGCACGGTGGCCACGACCAGGGCGGCGATGCCCGAGGGCACGGTGCGCTCGGCCCACATCACGAGCCCGTTGCCGACGGCCAGCAGCAGCAGGCCGACCAGGCCGTAGTCCAGCCACTGGCGGCGATCGGGCCAGCCGTGGGCGCGGTCGAAATGGGTCGCCGCCAGCGCCATCAGCGTCCCCGCCAGCAGGAAGCGCACTGCGGCGGCGGCGAATGGCGGCATGTCGTGGACCACGATCCGGATCGCGAGGTAGGTCGAGCCCCACACCACGTAGATCGTGAACAGCGCCAGCCACGGCACGAACGACGACTGCGTCGGCTTCACGGCTCCCCCTCCGCCCGCACGAGCGCCGGCTCGAGCGGACCGAGCCCCCCCTTTTCGACGACCGTCTCCAGCACGAACGACGTGCGCGAGGACTGCACCGCGCGGGTGGCGGCGAGCTGCGCGAGCAGGCGGTTGACGTCCGCGATCTCGCGGCACACGAGCTGCACCACGAAGCAGTCCTCGCCGCTGACCCGGTACACCGAGCGCACCAGCGGACTCTGGGCGAGCAGCTTGACCACGTCGCGCTCGCGGCCCGGGCCGGCGCTGCCGAGCATGGCCAGCCGGATCTGGGCGCGCACGCCGAGGCCCAGCGCCGCCGGGTCGACGTCAGCGCGATAGCCGCGGATCACCTTCCGGCGCTCGAGGTCCTTGATCCGCTCGGCCACCGCCTGGCGCGAGAGGCCGAGTTCCTTGGCGAGGTCGGCGCCGGAGCGCCGGCCGTCGGTCGACAGCGCCAGCAGCAGCGCGCGGTCGGTGGCGTCGAGCGACTTCCCCGCCCCCCGCGCTCCACCCCTGTCAGCCACCACGCCTCCCCCATCGACGAATGTCAGTCGAAATTCGTCTCGATATTGACATACGCAATCGGGGCGCCGAAGTTCCGGGGTGACGGCCCCGCAAGGAAAAACGGCGGGGACCCGGGCCCGAGGGCCAGGATCCCCGCCGCCGTGACGACGGTCTAGCTTCTTGCTGCGGCTAGAAGCTGACTCGCGCCCCGAGGAAGAAACGCCGCGGCGAGTTGAACGCGATCGGCTGGCCGAAGGCGATGCCGCCCGAGCCCGCCACCAGGTCCTGGTTGCGGGTCGAGCCCTGGCTGTCGAGCAGGTTGAACACGTCGACGAACAGCTCGCCCATCACGTTGCCGAAGCGGCGGTTGTACTCGACGCGGACGTCGAGCAGGCCGAACGACGGGTTGGTCAGGGTGCCGACCGTGTCGGGCGCGATCCAGCGGGTGTCGATCCCCGCGAACTCGAAGGTCTGGCTGGCATCGACGCGGATCGGCAGGTTGCGGCCCGAGGCCAGGAAGGTGCGGCTGGCCAGCGAACCGGAGTTCCAGCGGTAGAAGGCGCCGAGCTGGAGACCCATGTCGAACTGGTACGACGCGGCGATCTTGAACAGGTGCTCGATCGAGCCCGGCTGCTTGCCGTACTGGTTGGGAGCGCGCGGGTCGAGGAACAGCACGTCGCCCTGGAAGTCCGCGTTCGAGTCGGAGTTGGAGTTGCCCTCGGCGTCGTTGAACGTGTACGACGCCAGCGCCTGCCAGCGGTCCTTGAAGCGGCGACGGATGGTCAGCTCGATACCCTGGTAGTCGCGCTTGCCACCCTCCAGCGTGCCGATGAAGAAGTTGGCCGCGCCCGGCAGGCCCGAGGCGTCGAAGCCGAAGTGGGTGTAGGGCAGGAACAGGCTGTCCGGGTGGTCGGTCGGGCCCGGGTAGTGGGCGGGGTCGCTGTAGAGGACGGGGTCGTAGTCCTCGAGGATGTTGCGGGTCCAGCGCTTGGTGAACAGCGCCTGCACGGCCAGGCTGTTGCCGAGGTCGATCTCGTAGGCGACCTGGATGTCGTCGGTGTACGGCGTCTTCGTCTCCGGCGCGAAGATCGCGTCGAGGCTGGCGCCGCCGCGCACGCGGTAGGTCACCCACTGGCCGTTCGCGAACACCTGCTCCTCGCGGGTGCGGCCGCTGTGGGAGCCGGCGAACTGGGTCATGTTGTTGCGGATCGGGTCGTAGTAGCGGCCGTAGAACGCCGACAGCTTCTGGCGGCCGTCGCCCTTCACGTCGTAGACGAGGCTGGCGCGCGGCGCGAGCGTCCAGTCGAAGGTGTAGATCTCCTCGCCCAGCGTGTTGAAGTGGCGGAAGCGCTCCGCGCGCACGCCGGCGTTGACCGACAGCCGGCCGAAGTTCGCGGTGTCCTGGGCGAAGAAGCTCAGGCCGTGCGAGCCCAGGTCCTGGGGACCGTCCGCCGACTGGAACGTGCGCGAGTAGTTGATCGCACCGTGCGGGTTGCCCGCGGTGCTGTTGAACACCAGCGCGGCGCCCAGCTCGGCCTGCGAGATGACACCGTCGCGGTTGGTGTCGTAGGCCGAGTAGAAGGCCGACCGGTTGGGCAGGCCGTTGATGGTGGCGATGAAGCCGTTGAAGTCGGAGGCGTTGGTCGGGTCGAACACCAGCCCGGTCAGCGAACCGGTGGCGACGCCCTGGGCCGTGATCCCCGACAGGCCGTTGGTCAGCGACGTGTAGCCCGACTTGGTGTCGCCGATCGTCAGCGCGTTGCGGAAGCTGGCGTTGTCGAGGAACTCGCCGCCGGCCTTGATCGTGTGCCGGCCCGTGTTCCACTGCAGCGCCGCGCGGTAGGTCTCGGTGTCGCGCTGGTCGATGTTGTCGCTGCCGAAGCCGCCCTTCTGCTCGTCGGCCAGGGTGCGGCTGTCGGTGCGGCGGAAGACGATGGTGTTCGCGGACTCGCGGATCACGGAGAAGGTCGAGACCTCGCCGTTGTGCTTGTTGTAGCCGAGGTCGAGCACTGCCGAGCCGAGCAGCCGCGAGTAGTTGACGCTGTAGCGGTTGCCGCCCTGGGTCGTGCTGCGGTCGCGGGCGTTGGTGATGCTGCGCGAGCTGCTGCCCGTGATGTCCGTCGGGTCGCCCATCCAGGTGACGCTGAGCGTGTCCTTGTCCGTCGGCGCCCAGGTCAGCTTGGCGTAGGTCTGGTCCTGGCTGTTGGTGACGGTGCGCAGCAACTGGTTGGTGTCGAGGCTGGTGACGTCGTCGTCGCGCTCGACGCGGCGGTAGCTCGCGAAGAACCACAGCCGGTCACGCACGATCGGGCCGCCGAGGGTCAGCGCCGTGTCGAAGGTGTTGAAGGCCGCGTTCGCCGAGTTCTCGTTCTCGCCGACCAGGCCGTCGTTCTGGAAGAAGTAGTTGGCGGAGCCGTGCCACGTGTTCGAGCCCGACTTGGTGATCACGTTCGAGAGCAGGCCGGGGGTGCCGACGAACTCGGCCGACAGGCCACCCGTGAGCACCTGCTGCTCCTGGATGATCTCGGTGTTGAGGTTGGCGCCGAACGTGCCGGTGACGGGGTCGGTCACGTTGATGCCGTCGAAGTAGTAGAAGTTGTCGGCCGAGCTGCCGATCGTGCCGCCGATGTCCGAGTAGTTGAGGCCGGACTTGGAGGCCGGGTTGCCGGAGTCGGACGGCATCACGCCCGGCACCAACTGCAGGTAGCTCTGGTAGGAGCGGCCGGTCGGCAGCGACTCGGTCAGCTCGAGGGTGATGTCCTGGCCGGTGACGGCGCTGGTGGTGTCGACCAGCGGCGACTCCGCCGTGACGGTGATCTCCTCCGTCTGGCTGGAGAGCGCGAGCCCGACGCGCAGCGTCGTGGTCTGGCCGGAGCGGACCAGGACCTTCGGGTTCTTGACGGAGCTGAAACCGGACAGCTCGGTGGTCACGGCGTAGGCGGCCGACGGCGCGAGGTTGACGAGCACGGCCTCGCCCCGTGCGTCCGTCACCGCCGTGCGCCGGGTCGTCACGTCCGGCGCGGACGCCGTCACCAGCGCGCCCGGCAACCGGCTGCCGTCCGAGGCCTCCACGACCACGACCACGGTTCCCGTAGTCACGACTTGCGCCGTGGCCAGGGGCGCTGCCAACAGCAGGCCCAGGCACACGAGCGTCCACGCACGCTTCATCATTCGCGCACTCCCTAGAGAGAATTCGCCGCCGAGGCGACGGGGTTGACTGTGTGCAGCCGGACGTTGCAAGCGGCCTGCCCACGATCGGAGTGCGCCGAAAATTCAGAGGAAACAACTCTAGTGAATAGAGTTAATGCCTCTCGTTGCGCAAGATTTCTCCACCCCTGAGGTCGCATGACCTCCAAAATGGTGGATTCCGCTACAGTCGGATTGGATTTCCGTCAGTCCGCCTGGACGATCTTCAGCGGGATGCGCATCGCCTGGATGGCGACGCGCTGGGCGATGCGGCCGGCGATCTCGTCGAACGCCTTCGCCGCGGGCGCGTCCGGCGCCGCGATCACGATCGGCCGGCCCTCGTCGCCGCCTTCGCGCACGCGGGTGTCGATCGGCACCTCGCCGAGGAAGTTGAGGTTCATGTCCTCGGCCATCTTGCGGCCGCCGCCGGTGCCGAAGATGTCCGTGCGCTCGTTGCAGTGGCCGCACAGGAAGTAGCTCATGTTCTCGACCACGCCCAGCACCGGGATGTTGAGCTGGCGGAACATGCCCACGGCCTTGCGCACGTCGGAGACCGACACGCCCTGCGGCGTGGTCACCACCACCGCGCCCGCGACGGGCACGCTCTGCGACAGCGAAAGCGTCACGTCGCCGGTGCCCGGCGGCAGGTCGACGATCAGGTAGTCGAGCTCGCCCCACGCCACGTCGCGCATGAACTGCTGCACGGCACCGTGCAGCATCGGCCCGCGCCAGATCACCGCCTGGTCGGGCGGCACCAGCATGCCGATCGAGATCGCCTTGATGCCGTGGGCCTCGGGCGGCAGCATCTTCTTGTCCTCGGTGACCTCGGGCTGGGCGTCGATGCCGAGCATCTGCGGCAGGTTCGGCCCGTAGACGTCCGCGTCCATGATGCCGACGCGAGCGCCGCGCCGGGCGAGAGCGAGCGCCAGGTTGACCGAGGTGGTCGACTTGCCGACGCCGCCCTTGCCGGCACCGACCGCGACGATGTTGCGGATGCCGGGCACTTCCTGGCGGCCCATGCCGCCGCGGGCGCGGGTGTCGGCCGTCATCTTCGCGCGCGCCGCGGTCACCCCCGGCAGCCCGGCCACCAGCGTCTCCGCCTGGCTCTTGAGCTGGTCCTTGACCGGGCAGGCCGGCGTCGTCAGCTCGATCGTGAAGTCGACTTCGCCGCCTTCGATCTTCACTTCTTTCACGAAGCCGAGCGTCACGATGTCCTTGTGCAGGTCGGGGTCCTGCACCTTGCGCAGCACGTCGAGCACCTGGTCCTGGGTCACGGTCAAGGGCGTTTGTCTCCGGGGAAAAAGGGATGAGGACGATCAGCGCGCCGCCGTGGCGAGGGCCTCGTCCACGGTGCGTTGCAGGGTCGCGATCTTGTCCGGGCCGATGCCCAGCATCTTGCGCTTGATGGTGCCCTGCTGGTCGATCACGAAGGTCGTCGGCAGGCCGTCGGTGGCGCCGAAGGCGAGGGCCGTCTCGTCGTCGCCGAGTGCCTGCGGCCACTCCACCTTCTCCTCGCGCAGGAAGGCCCGGATCTCCTCCAGTTCGCCGGAGTCGAGCACCACGCCGACCAGCTCGACGCCGCGCGCGCGGTTCTTCTGCCAGAACAGGCGGTAGTCGGGGATCTCCTGCAGGCAGGGCCCGCACCAGGTCGCCCAGAAGTCGAGCACGATCACCTTGCCGCGCAGCGAGGCCAGCGAGATCTGGCCGCCCGCGACGGCGGGCAGGTCGAAGGCGGGAGCGGGGCCGAGCGGACCGCCCCGCGGCGCCGAGCAGGCGCCCAGGGCGAGCGCGGCGAGCAGGAGAACGAGCCGGAGCGACATGGTCGTCGATTATCGCACGTGGCCCTGCGCAGGCCCGTGCCGAGCCCGCGAGGCGCGCCGCTATACTCGCCGCACCACCTCGAACGAAAGAACGAACGGCAGGGGAAAGGGATGCACGCGGACACGCCGCCTCCCGGCGACGCAGGGCTCTACCGGCGCGGCGCGCTGACCACGGTACTCAACCGCGGCCTGTCGCTGGCCCTCGGCTTCCTCGCCCTGTTCCTGCTGTGGCACAGCCCGCACACCCGACCCGAGCCGGCACTGGCCGTCGGCGTCGGCTACGCGGTGTTCGCGACCGGCGCCTTCCTCTGGCTGCGCAAGCACCCCCGCACGCGCTGGCTGAAGGTCGCCCACGACGCGGTCGACGCCCTGGCCATCGGCGCCGGTGCGTACTGCTCGGGCGGCCTGGAGAGCCCGATCTGGCTGCTGCTGTACCCCCACGTCGTCGCCGTCTCGATCCGCAAGGGCCTGGCCTACGCGCTGGCCTTCGGCGCCCTCGACGCGACGCTGGTGGTGCTCCTGCTCCAGGCCGGCAACGACCACCCCGAGGGCGGCCTGCACGCCGTGGCGATCGTGTGGTGCGCGGTGATGGCCGGCTCCACCTCGTCCTACCTGCGCGACGTCCAGCGCCGCCTGCACAAGGCCAACGAGTCGCTGCAGGCGGCCAACGCCCGGCTCGGCCAGAGCGTCGACGAGCAGGGCCAGACGTTGCAGGCCCTGGGCAGCAGCGAGCAGCGCTACCGGCGGCTGCTGGAGCGGATCCAGGACGGCGTGCTGATCATCCAGGACGGCCGCGTCGTGTACGCCAACGAGGTGTTCCAGGCGATGACGGGCCTCGACGGCGACAGCCTGGCCGGGCGCGAGTTCGGCGACCTGGTGCCGGCCGACGACCGGCCAGCGCTGGCCCAGCGCTACGGCGCGTGGGAGGCCAGCCAGGCGACGGCCGGCGGCTTCGAGGCGCGGCTGCTCGGCCCTTCCGGCGAACCGTTGCTGGTGCAGGTCAAGGCCGGCTCCGTCGAGTTCGAGGGCCGCCGCTCGGTGATCGCCACCATCCGCGACGTGACCCGCGAGCGGCGCATGGAGCAGGAGGTCAAGGCCCAGGCCGAGCGGCTGGCGGCGATCAACGAGGTGGCCAACGCCGTCAACCTGTCGCTGACGCTCGAGGACGTGTTCGCGGTGGCCGCCGAGGAGGCACGCCGGCTGGTGCCCTTCGACCGGCTCTCGATCGCGACCCCCGAGGAGTCCGGGACGGGCCTCGACGTGGCGATCTTCGGCGCCACCAACCGCCGCACGCTGTCGCGGGCACCAGCCGCCGACGTGGCGTGGGCGCTGCTGCGGCCCGTCGCCTGGTGCGCCGGCGGCCCCGAGCCACAGCCCGCCCACCTCGACGAGCTGATGGCCTGCCCGGACACCCGCGCGATCGCCTCGGTGCCGCTGATCTCGAAGGGCCGGGTGATCGGCTGCCTGTGCGTGGGCCGCAACCGGCCCGAGGGCTTCTCGCGTTCCGACCTGGCCGTGCTGGAACTGCTCTCCCGCCACGTCGCGATCGCGCTCGACAACGCCCGCCTGCTCGACTCGGCGCGGCGCCGCACGCTGGAGTTCGAGTCGCTGCTCGAGGTCGGCAGCCAGGTGCTCGAGCGCAACGACCTGAAGGAGATCCTGCCGCTCGTCTGCCGCAGCGTGAACCAGTTGATGGCGACCCACCATTGCCTGGTCCTGCTGCGCGACGGCGACCTGCTCCACGTGGCGGCCCAGGAGGGCCTGGAGCCGGAGGTCGTCGCCTCGTTCGAGGACATCCGCGTCGGCGAGAGCCTGTCGGGCTGGGTGCTGTCGAACGCCCGGCCGCTGGCGATCGAGGACATGCTGGCTGACCCGCGGCTGAAGTTCGCGGAGATGGTTCAGCGCTACGGCTATCGCTCGTTCCTGTGCGTGCCGATGCAGCGCCGCGGCGAGACGCTGGGCACGCTCGAGGTGGTGACCAAGGCGCCGCGCCAGTTCACCGCCGAGGAGCAGGAGCTGATGGCGGCCTTCGCGGCCGAGGCCGCGATCGCGATCGACAACGCGCGGCTGCTGGAGGAGGCGCGGCTGCACCTGGAGCAGGCGACCGAGAACAACCGGCGGCTGCAGGAGTCGGACCGCCAGCGCCAGCAGTACCTGCGCAACGTCAGCCACGAGTTCCGCACGCCGCTGACGGTGATCAAGGGCTACGCCGAGTTCCTGCGCGACTCGGGGCCGGTGTCGGAGAAGGCGCAGGCCGACGCGATGCGGGTGATCGCCGAGAGCTGCGACCGGGTGATCGACATGGTCGACACCCTGATCGAGGTCAGCCGCATCGAGCAGGGCATGGCCGAGCAGACGCTGCAGATCCAGGAGCACGACCTCGCCGACCTCGTGCTCTCCGGCGTCGAGCCGCTGCGCTCCGCCGTCGAGAAGAAGGGCCTGGTGCTGGACGTGGCGATCGCCACGCCGGCGCCACGGGTGCGCGCGGACGGCGGGCTGCTCACCCAGGTGGTGCGCAAGCTGGTGGACAATGCGGTGAAGTACACGGCCAGCGGCGGCCGGGTCCTGGTGCGGGGGCGCCTGGAGGGTGACGACGTGGTGGTCGAAGTCGAGGACTCGGGCGTGGGCATCGCCCCCGAGCACCTGCCGCGCATCTTCGACAAGTTCTACATGGCCGACGGCGGCATCAACCGCCGCGCCGGTGGAACAGGCGTGGGCCTCTACCTCGTGCGCGAGATCGTGCGGCTGCACGCCGGCCAGGTCTCGGTCGACAGCCGCCCCGGCGGTGGCAGCCTGTTCGTCGTGCGGCTGCCGCTCGGGCTGGCCCGGCCGCGGGTGGCGCAGGCGGCGTCGGCATGAGCCGCGGCCTGCCGTCGCGGCTCGCCGCCGCGTTGTTGTTGACCCTGCTCGCACCGTCGCCCGCGAGGCTGACGCTGCCCGCCGCGGCCCAGTCCACCCCGACCGGTCCCGAGCTGAGCGCGGCGCTCGCCGCCATCGAGGCCGCCTGGACGGCCCGCGACGCCGACGCCTGGGTCGCACTGTGGGACGCCCCCGACGCGGCCACCCGCGAGCGCGAGCAGTTCTTCGTCGGCTCCCACTTCAACGCCGGCTCGACCAGCCTGCAGTTCGACCCGGCCCGGGCGCTGCCGGGCGGGGCCGTGCGCCTCGGCGCCCGGATCGTCACCATCAGCGAGCCACGGGGCCGGGTCGAGCAGTGGCTGCTGCGGCTGGAGCCGCGCCCGGGCGGCTGGCGGATCGTCGCCCGCGACCCCGGCGGCACCGTCGACGGCCTGCTCCATCTTTCGCTCGACCCGCACGGCTACCGCGCCGACGGCCTGCGCCTCGTGCTCGAGGACTTCGAGCTGGAGATGCGCGAGGGCACGCTCTACACCTCGCCGCAGGAGCTGGGGCCGACCGTGCTGGTGTTCGCCGGCGACGGCGTCGTCAGCGTGCGCCCGCGGCCGCCGGCCGAGCGCGAGCAGCTCCGCGCCTACTCCGGCGAACCACAGATGGTGCGCAGGGTGAAGAACGTCTTCATGCGCCTGCACCCGGCCGACCTGCGCCGCGTGCTGCAGCCGACGCGGCTGGAGCCCGACGTCGCGGCGCCGCAGCGGCTGGCCGTGGCGCTGGCCTGGTACGAGCGCCACGTGGGCCGCACGTTCGTGCTCGACGCCGCGCTGCCCGGCGCGCCGTGGTGGCTGCTGCCCGGGCTGGGCGACGCGGTGGCGGTCTTCGACGGCCCGAAGGGGCCACTGACCTACGCGATCAACGCCAACGAGCCGGAGTCGATCAGCCTGTTCGACCGCGAGCGCCGGCGCCAGATCTGCCTCTACCCCGGCAGCGGCGGCACCCTCGACTACAGCGAGGACGAGGGTCGCCAGCTCGACATCCTGCACCACGACGTCGAGGCCCGCTTCGACCCCGCGTCCGGCACGATCGAGGCGACGGCGAAGGTGCGGATGAAGCTGCTGGCACCCAGCACGTCGCTGCGGCTGCGGCTGGACGACTCGCTGGCCGTGCGCTCGGTCGAGTCCGACGCGGGCGGCCGCCACCTGTTCTTCCGCGTGCGCAACCAGAACGGGCTGCTCGTCTCGCTCGGCGGCATCGCCGGCCAGACGGGCGAGCTCACGCTGACCGTGCGCTACGGTGGGCCGCTGGTGCCGGCCTCGATCGAGCGCGAGGCGCTCCAGCTCGGGCCGATACCGAGCGGGGCCAACAGCCTCGAGGACGAGGTCGTGATCGAGCCGGTCGCCGTCTACACCAACCGCACCCTCTGGCACCCGCAGGGCGGCGAGGACGACTACGCCACGGGGCGCTTCGTGGTCTCGGCGCCGCGCGACCGCCAGGTGGTGATGGGCGGCCTGCGCGAGTCGCAGCGCGAGGTCGACGGCCGGCTGGTGACCACCTTCCGCCAGGACCTGCCGGCGCGCTACTTCAGCCTCGCGGTCGGCCGCTTCGTCGACGTCGCCCGCCGCGACGCGGGCGGCACCACGCTCGAGGCGCAGGCCGTGCCGCGGGTGCGTCGTTCCGCGCAGCGCGCGCTCGACGACGCCGCGGCGATCGTCGACTTCTTCGCCCGCGAGTTCGGCCCCGCGCCGTACCCGCGGCTCGGGCTGGCCGTGATCGAGGGCTACACGCCGGGCGGCCACAGCCCGCCGGGCCTGGTGCTGCTGCAGGAGCGGCCGTTGCTGATGCGCAATCCGCTCCCGGACGACCCCGCCAACTTCTCGGACGTGCCCGGTTTCTTCCTCGCCCACGAGCTGGCCCACCAGTGGTGGGGTCACGGCGTCGCCGGCCGCAACTACCGCGAGCGCTGGATCTCGGAGGGCCTCGCCCAGTACGCGGCGGCGCTGTGGGTCCGCCACTCGCTGGGCGAGGCGACCTTCCGCGCGGTGATGGGGCGGATGGGCCGCTGGGCGCTCAGGCACACGGAGCGCGGCCCGATCTCGCTCGGCCACCGCCTCGGCCACGTCCAGGAGGACGCCCGTATCTATCGGGCAATCGTCTACGACAAGGGAGCACTGGTGCTGCACACGCTGCGCGGCCTGGTCGGCGACGACGCGTTCCGCGCGGCGCTACAGTCGTTGCAGCGCGAGCGCCGCTTCCAGAAGATCGGCACCCCCGACCTGCGCCGGGCGTTGGAGGCGGCGTCCGGCCAGGAACTGGGCGCGTGGTTCGACGCCTTTGTCGACGGCACGACGATCCCGAGCCTGTCCTGGCGGTTCCACGGGCCGTCGGGCCAGACCGGGGCCCGGATCGAGATCGCCACCCGCGACCTGCCCGGCGACGTGCCGGTGCGGGTGACGTGGAATGGCGCCGCGGGCGATGGCGAGCAGGTCGTGATGCTGCCGCGCGAGGGCGGTAGCCTGGAGCTGCCGCTGACGGAGACGCCGCGCCGGATCGACGTCAACGCGGACTGGGGCGTGCTGGCCGACGCCCGGAAACGCTCGGGCCGGCTACTGCGCTGAGCCCGGCGCTGGAACCCGGGGGTTTGGGGGCCCCATCGGACCAGCGACGGGCTCCGCCCGTCGCTGGAACCCGATAGTCCTAGCGGTAGCCGCTCTGGCGGCCGGCGTTTTCCAGGTCTTCGACCCGCTGCCGGGCCTGCGTGAGCTGCGTCTTCGCCTGCTCGAGGGCGGCGATCCGATTCGCGCGCGAGGCGGAGTGGACGTTCTGGGTGGTGTCGCCGACCGCGGCCTCGAGCTGGCTGACCTGGGCCTCGTACTTCGCGACGTCGTCGCGCGCCTTCTGGATGTCCTCGCGCCACTTCTGCTGGGACTCGTCGCGCACCTGCTCCTCGGTCTTCTCGGGAGTGGCACCCGGCGCTGCGCCCGGGGCCGCGCCGACCGCCGGGCTGGCCGCGGGGGCGGGCTCGCCGGGAGCGCCCTGCGGCGCCGAGAACGTGCCACCTGCCGGCTTGGCGAGCTCTTCTTCGGTGATCGTGCGGGTCGGCTGGTCGGCGGCCCTGGCGGCCGCCTTGCGGCGCTTCTTCTCCTGCTTGGCGATCTCCGCCAGGCTCGGCTCCTGGCCGAGGCCGGCGGGCGCCACCAGCGCCACCACCAGGGCGGCGATCAGGTTGCGTGAGGTCATCGCTCCTCCTCTCACCGCGAGACCGGGACGCCGGCGCGGCGGGCCTGCTCTTCGAGCTCGGAGATGCGCGCCTCGCAGGCCGCGAGCTCGGCGGTGCCGTCGTCGACCAGCTTGAGCAGGGCCGTGCGTCGACCGCCCATCGTCTGGTTGGAGAGGTCGTTGAGCTCGAGCTGGGCGTCGTCCATCATCTTCCGCACCTTCGCCATCCGCTCCTTCTGCTCGTCGATCTTCTTCTGGATCTCGACGCGCTTCTCGTCGCGCAACTGGTCGTCGGTCTTCTCGGGCGACGCGCCCGGGCTGGCTCCGGGAGTGGCGGTCCCGGGCTCGGCCGGAGCGTCGACCACAGGGTTGGCGGTCGTGCCCGGGGCGGCCTTCAGCTCCGCCTCGGTGATCGTGCGGGTCGGCTGCTCGGCGGCCTTGGCGGCGGCCTTGCGGCGCTTCTTCTCCTGCTTGGCGATCTCCGCCAGGCTCGGCTCCTGGAATGCAGCGGCAGTGCCCGCGCCGAAGATCAGCGCGAGAAGGGCGACGGCGACGCGGCTGGGCTTCATGAAAAAAGTATAGCCCCCCTGCCCTCGTCGAGGCCCCGCCTCAGTTGGCGGGGCCTTTTCTTGTGGTTGGGGACACAGGGGAGTGCGGGGAACGGGCGCCTAGCCGAGGGCCAGGATCTTCAGCAGGTCCTTGGCCTTCTTGTTGGTCGGGTCGATCTCGAGCGCGCGTTCCGCGGCCTTCCGCGCCTTGGCGTTGGCGCTGGCCACGAAATGGTTCATCGCCTGCGTCGCCAGCGCCGCGGCCTCCGCCTTGCGGTCTCCCGGTGGCGCGGTGACCGCCGGGGCCGCCGCCGGGGCGGCCGGCGCGGGCGTCGGGGTGGCGGTCGGGGTCACGACCAGGGGCGGGGCCGCCGGGACGACCGGCGCGAGGATCGGATCACGGGGCGTCGGCGGAGCGGGCCGTCGTGGCGGCGCGGGTGCGACGTGGGCTTCGCTCATCGGCGCGGCCACGGGCAGCGGCGGCAAGACCGGAGGCGCCGGAGGTGGCGCGACCACGACCGGGGCCGCCGTCGTGATGGGTGCGGCCCGTTCCGGGGGCGGCGCGACGAACGCCGGAGGTTCCGGGGCCGGGGGCATCGGCGGTGGCGGCAGCGAAGGCTGGTCGCCCTCGGGGTCCGGCGCCACGGCCACCGGGATCGGCGTGGGCGACGACGCAGGCGCGCCCTCGTCGAAGAAGACTTCTTCGGAGCTGGCTGCGGACGGGGCCGGCGTCGGCGGAACGGGCTCCGGGGCCGACAGGTCGGACTCGACGACCATCGCAGGTGCGGCCTTGTCGCGCACGGCCAGCACCTTGGACACGCGTTCGAGGATCTCGCGGGCCGCGGCGTTGCCGGGCTCCACGGACAGCGCCTCTTCCGCCGCCGCCCGCGCCTCCTGCAGGTTGCCGTGGACGAGGTGCTCGCCGGCCGCCTCCAGCAGGGTGGCGGCGGTGCCGACGTCGGCGAGGGCGTCGAGGCGGGCGCGCAGCGCAAGGTAGCGCGGGCTCTCCGGCGCCATCCGCTCCGCTCGCGCCGCGATCCGCTCGGCCAGCGCGCGGTCGCCTTCGGCGAGGTAGGAGTCGGCCATGGTCACCAGTTGCTCGACCTCACGGTCCTGGATCGTGGTCTTGATCTCCTCGGCCTCGCGCTGGACCTCGGCGTCGTCCGGCTGCATCTCGAGCAGCTTCTGGCACAACGCCAGCGCCTTCTGGAGCTGGCCCTCGGCGCGGGCCTCGGCGATCTCCCTGCGTCCCTCGGCCATCTTGTGCTCCACCCTCTTGCGCATCGCCTCGACCGGGTCCGTCGGCGGCTCGCTCCGCTGCGGCCGCGACATCGCCTCGCGCTCGACCCGCTCCAGGTCCTCGTCCATCGCGTCGAGCGTCTGGTAGCGCTCGTCGGGGCTGGTGGCCAGCGCCTTCAGGATCGCCTGCTCGAGCCCGGGCGAGTACTCGCTCTTCGGCAGTGCGTCGGCATCGGGCCGCTCGTGGGTGACCTTGAACAGCACGGCCGTCAGCGAGTCGGCCTCGAACGGCTTGCGGCCCGCGAGCAGCTCGTAGCCGATGGCGCCGACCGAGAACAGGTCGGAGCGGTGGTCGGCGCGCAGGCCGTTGATCTGCTCGGGCGCCATGTAGTGGGCGCTGCCGAGCACGAGGCCGCTCTTGGTCAGGTTCGAGGACTGCAGGCGGGCGATGCCGAAGTCCATGATCTTGACCTCGCCGTCGGGCGAGACACGGATGTTGGCGGGCTTGACGTCGCGGTGGACGATGCCGGCGCGGTGGGCGAAGGCGAGGCCCTCGCAGAGCTGGCGGATCACGCCGAGCTTCCACGCAATCGGGTGGGGCTCGCGGTTCTGGATCACCCGCTCCAGGTCGGTGCCCTCGATGAACTCCATCGCGATGTACGGGCGGCCCTCTTCGTCGACGTCGAAGTCGTAGACCGTGACGATGTTGCGGTGACGCAGGCCGCCAGCGGCCTGGGCCTCGCGCATGAAGCGCTCGCGCAGGTCGGGGTTCTCCGCCAGGCCCGTGAGCATCATCTTCAGGGCGACCTTGCGGTTGATCACCGAGTCGCGGGCTTCGTAGACCGTGCCCATCCCGCCCTGGCCGAGGACGCGACTGATCTCGTATTTCCCGACACGCTCCGGGTGTTTCACGTTTCTCTGCGGGATCCGCCGGCGATTCTACGGCTAACCTCGACCCAGCGGCGAACGTCCCATGGAACGGATGGAAGGGCCCGATGACGCGGAACTGTCCCGGGCGCGCGCAGGCGACGCGGAAGCGTTCCGCCGCCTGGTCGAGCGCCACGCCCGGGGTGTGTTCCGGCTCGCCTTCCGGATGCTCGGCAACGAGCAGGACGCGGAGGACGTGGTGCAGGAGACGTTCCTGAAGGCGTGGTCGCGGCTCCACCAGTTCGAGGCCCGCTCGAGTTTCGGCGCCTGGCTGCGGCGGATCGCCGCCAACTGCGCCTACGACACGCTGCGGCGGCGCAAGCGCACGCCGCTCGCTGCCGGGCCGTGGACGGACGACGAAGGCGGCGAGATCGACCCGTTGCAGGAGTTGCCGAGCCCGACCCCCTCGGCCGATCGCGAGCTGTGGGGCGCGCAGTTGCGGGCCCGGCTGGGCGCCGCCCTGCACGCCTTGTCGCCGCTGGAGCGGGCCGCCTTCACGCTGCGTCACCTCGAGGAGCGGCCGATCGCCGAGATCGCGCGCGCCCTCGGCTGCGACGACAACAACGCCAAGCAGAGCGTGTTCCGCGCGGTGCGCAAGTTGCGGCGGGCGCTCTCTCCGGCCTTCCCGGTGACGCCATGAACCACCCGAACGACGACGCGCTGCTGGTGGCCATGTGGGACGAGCCCGGCGCAGACGCGGAGCGGGCCCACCTGGCGGGCTGTGCGACCTGTCGGGAGCGGGTCGCTGCCCTGCGCGCCGTGCTCGACGCCGCCGGCGAGGACGTGCCCGAGCGCGGCCCCGACTACGGGGCGCAGGTCTGGGCCCGGCTCGCGCCGCAACTGCCGGCCCGACCCGTGCCCGTTCCCGCCCCGCCCCGTCGGCTGGTCTCGTTCCACCGTTTCGCCTCGTTCGGCGCGCTGGCCGCCAGCCTGCTCGCCGCCTTCCTGATTGGCCGCCACACGGCTCCCCTGCCACCGCCCGTGCCAGTGGTCGAAACGCAGGTGCGCGAGCGGGTGCTGCTGGTCGCAGTCGGCGACCACCTCGAGCGCTCGCGGGTGCTGCTGGTGGAGTGGATGAACGAGGCCGAGGGCGGCGCGCCGCACGGCGCGGAGGAGCTGCTACGCACCAACCGGCTGTACCGGGCGAGCGCTGAGCGCGGCGGCGACGCCGACGTCGCGGACGTGCTGCTGGAGCTGGAGCGCACGCTGCTGGAGATCGCGCGAGCGCCCGAGTTCGGCCCGGCGGAGCGCGCGGAACTGCAGGCCCGGATCGAGCGCCGCGGCACGTTGTTCAAGGTCCGGGTGCTGGGCGAGCAGGTCCGCCAGCGCCAGGCCCGCCCGGCCGTCGAAGCGCCGGTGCAGGAGAGCTGATGATGATGAACCGACGAACCGTCCGCCTGGTCTTGCTGCTCGGCCTCGGCCTGGCCGTTCCCGCCGGCGCAGAGGAGACTCCTGCGGAGAAGCAGGCCGCGCACTACGACGAGGGCACGGCCGCCCTCGACGAGCGCCGCTACGCCCGCGCGGTGGAGGCCTTCGCCGCCGCGGCTCGCCTCGCTGGGCCGCGCCAGGACGGGGCGCTGTACTGGAAGGCGTGGGCGCTCTCGCGCCAGGGCCAGCCCAGCGAGGCGCTGCAGGCGCTGGCCGAGCTGCAGCGCGCCCACCCGCAGAGCCGCTGGATCGGCGACGCGCGGGCGCTGGAGGTCGAGATCCGCGGCCAGGCGGGCGCCGCGACGCGGCCCGAGAGCGAAGACGACGAGGACCTGAAGCTGCTGGCGCTCAACTCGCTGATCGACGCCGACCCGGCCACCGCGCTGCCGCTGCTGCGCAAGCTGCTGACGGGCAAGAGCTCGCCGCAGATGCGCGAGCGCGCGCTGTTCGTGCTCTCCCAGCAGCAGGCGCCGGAAGCCCGCGCGCTGCTGCGCGAGATCGCCGGCGGCCGCGCCAACCCCGACCTGCAGCGCGACGCGATCCGCTTCCTGGCCCTGCACGCGGGCCGCAAGGACGCGGGCGCCGAGCTGGCGGCGATCTACGCCCAGTCGCGCGACCCCGAGGTCCGGGAGGCCGTGCTCCAGGGCTTCATGCTGGCCGGCCAGCGCGCCCCACTGTTGGAGCTGGCACGCAAGGAACCGGACCCCGAGCTGCGCGGCATCGCGGTCCGCCAGCTCGGCCTGATGGGCGCCCACGCGGAGCTGCAGGCGCTGTACCGCAGCGAGACCGTGGTCGCGGTCCGCGAGGAGATCCTGCAGGCGTTCGGCATCGGCGGCGCCGTCGACCCGCTCCTGGAGGTGGCGCGGTCCGAGACGGACCCGACCCTGCGCGCGGCGGCGATCCGCGCCCTGGGCCTCGCCGGCCGCCGCGCGGGCGCGCTGCTGGAGACGCTCTACGCGAGCGAGCGCGACGCGGAGGTCAAGACGGAGGTGCTGCGCGCGCTGATGATCCAGCAGAACGACAAGGCGCTGATTGCCATCGCCCGCGCCGAGAAGGACCCGGAGCTGCGCCAGGAAGCGGTGCGCACGCTGGGCCTGCTGCGCACCCCCGCGGCGAGGGCCTACCTGCTGGAACTGCTCGAGAAGTAGGGGCGCCCGTCGTCGTGTGGATTCAGCCTCGGATCGGTTTGGGGTGGCCCTGGTCGTCGACGGCGACCAGCACGACTTCGGCTTCGGTGACCTTGACCTTTTCGCCGGACCCCGCGCCCCAGCGCTCCGCTTCGACGCTGACCTTGACCGTGACCGACGTGCGGCCGATGCGCAGGGTCTCCGTGTAGAGGCTGACGATGTCGCCGAGGAACACCGGCTCGTGGAACTCGACCTCGCGCATCGCCTTGGTGACGTAGCGCAGCGGCGCCACCTTGCGGGCCTCGACGGCGGAGGCGAGGTCGATGTGGGACAGGATCACGCCGCCGAAGATGGTGCCGTAGGCGTTGGTGTCCTTCGGCAGCAGCAGCACCTTGATCGCCGGGACGCGTTCGTCCGCCATTCCTCGCCTCCTGCCCTCGCGACGGCCTATTTCGCGGCTGCCGGGGTCGCCGTGGCCGCCGGAGCCGCTGGCTGCGCCGGCGGGTCCTTCGGCATCGGCTTGCGCGGCAGTCGCTCCGGCCGGTTCGCCGCCTGCCAGACGAAGCCCGCCATCACCGCCGCCGCCTGCTTGAGGTCCGCCTCCTGCAGGCGGTCGTACTCGTCGAGGTTGCGGTGGTGCATGCGGCTCTCGTACTCCACTTCGTCCTGGATGAACTGGAAGCCGGGCACGCCGACGTCGTCGAACGCCACGTGGTCGGTGGACCCGGTGTCGCGCAGCGTGACGGCGGTCGCGCCGAGGTCGTGGTAGGGCTCGAGCCAGCGCTCGA
Source organism: Vicinamibacteria bacterium (assembly GCA_023701125.1). GTDB lineage: Bacteria > Acidobacteriota > Vicinamibacteria > Fen-336 > Fen-336 > WYBL01. Next base: position 38,023 of record JAMPXO010000001.1, read on the forward strand.
ACAGCTTCGCCGCGGCCACGTTCTGCTGCGCGTAGATGCCGCGGATCTTGCCGCCGCCGTTGTCGAAGTTGAAGTAGGCGGAGACGAGCGCGTGCTCCGGCAGCACCGTCAGCGGGCCGGTCGGCCGCTGCATCCACGGCGGCGTGTCGCTCGGCGGCGCCGGCGGGCGGCTGGCGAGGTGCTTCGAGACGTACGCGCGCGCGCCGAGCAGGCCCTGCTCCTCGCCGCTCCACAGCGCGACCCGGATCGTGCGCTTCGGGGTCAGGCCGAGCGACTTGAGGATGCGCACCGCCTCCATCGCGACCGCGACGCCGGCGGCGTTGTCGGCTGCGCCGGTGCCCGCGTGCCACGAGTCGATGTGGCCGCCGAGCATCACCACCTCGCCGCGCTTGTCGGAGCCGGGCAGGTCGGCGAGCACGTTGGTCGGCATCGTCTCGGGCGCGGTGAACTTGACCTTGACGTCGACCTCGACCTCGACCTCGCGGCCGGCCTGGGCGAGGCGGGCGAGGCGGTTCCACTGCTCGGCGCGGACGTGCAGCCACGGCACGCCCGGGTCGCCCTTCTCGCGCGGGCGGCCGCCCGTGGTCGAGACCTGGCCGGCGGTGCCGGCCGGCTCGAGCACCGCGAGCACCTTCTCGGCGACCAGGAACGCCGCGATCTTGTTGCGCAGCGCGAAGCGGCGCATGAACTGGGCGCGGCGCGCCGGGTCGATCGCGCGGCGGCCGGCGGTGTCGAACGCCTCCAGCTCGTCGAGTTCCTGCTCCGTGTAGCGGTCGAGGGTCGGCTTGTCGCCGAGCGGGATCGGCACCACCTCGCCCATCAGCAGCACCTTGCCGGCGAGCTTGCCCTTCTGGGCGGTCATGTCCTCTTCGCTCTCGATCTTGGCGACGACCGCGAGCCCGCGCAGCGGGCCGTCCGTGCCGGGCGCCCACGCCCGCGGCACCACGGTCAGCGGCGCCGCCCACGGCTTGGTCTGGTGGGCCGCGGCACGCTCCATCGACCAGCCCTCGCCAAACGGGCCCCAGGGCTCGAGCTGGGCGTTGACCAGGCCCCACGAGGCCAGCTTCTCCTTCGCCCAGGCGTTGGCTCTCTCCGCTTCTGGCGAAGCGGTCAGCCGCGGGCCGAAGCCATCGGTCAGCTCGCGGGCGAGGTCCATCACCTGCGATCGCGCGAACGCCTCCTGGCGGATGCGGGTCGCGATCTCGAGGTCGACCGCCTCTTCGGCGGCGGCGAGCGGCGCGGCCGTCGCCAGTTGCAGCACGGCGGCCAGGGCGACGAGGCGGCGGGCGGTGTTCATCGTCTCTCCGTATCGGGAAGCGTCAGAAGTCCTGCAGGAACGGGTTGCGGCGGCGCTCGCGGCCGATCGTCGTCTCCGGCCCGTGGCCGGTGATGACCCGCGTGCGGTCGTCGAGGGTGAGCAGGCGGTCGCGGATCGACGCCAGCTCCTGATCGAAGTCGCCGCCGGGCAGGTCGGTGCGGCCGACGCTGCCGGCGAACAGGGTGTCGCCCGCGATCAGCAGCGGCTCGGCGCCCGCGAAGTGGAAGCACAGGCTGCCCGGCGTGTGACCGGGCGTGTGCAGCGTCTCGGCCGCGACGGCGCCGGCCTTGACGACGTCGCCGTGCTCGAGGTGCTCGTCGACGGTCGCCCGCTCGGGCGCCGCCAGCATGCCGCCCAGCCACGACGCCTGCACGTCGAGCATCTCGTAGAGCGGGACGTCGCCGCGGTGCAGCATCAGCTTGGCACCGGTCGCGTCCTTCAGCGCCACGATGCCGCCGACGTGGTCGATGTGGGTGTGGGTGATCAGGATCGCCGTGCAGCGCAGGCCGTGGCGGCGCAGCACCGCCTGCACCCGCGCGGGCTCGTCGCCGGGGTCGATCACCAGCGCCTCGCCGGAAGCGGGGTCCGCGATCACGGCGCAGTTGCACTGCAGCAGCCCGACGGGAAAGGTCTCGACCAGCATCGAGATCGAATCCTACGCGAGTCGGAGTCTGCGCAGCGCGAGCAGCGTGAGCGCCCCCGCCAGCAACCCGGCCAGCGCGTCGACGAGGTAGTGGAAACCGCCGTAGACGGTGCCGAACGTCAGCAGCGTCGAGAGCACGCCGAGCCCGACGCCGAGCGGGCGCGACTCGCGGAAGGCGGCGACGCTCGCGACCAGCGACGCGGCGACGTGCGACGAGGGGAACGCGGTGCCCCACGCCGAGCCGCCCTCCAGCAGGCGATGGGTCAGTTGCGCGAGTGCCGTCTCGGCCGCGGGCCCCGACACCGGCGGCAGCACGTAGCGTGGGCCGGCGACGGGCAGCAGCAGGAAGACGACGTAGCAGGCGTAGAACGCCGCCATCACCGCGGTTACCACGCGGCGCGCGCCGGCGCGGTTGCCCTGCGCCCAGGGCCCCAGCGGCGCCGCGGCCAGAATCAGGTAGTAGGAGAGATAGCCGCCGTGGAGCAGCGTCGACAGCCACGGCCACGGCGCCGCCGCCATCCAGGTGCGCGAGGGCTGGCCGCCGAACAACGCCGCCTCCCACGCCTGTGCCTCGAGGTCGAACGACAGGCCATGGACGCGGTTGAGCGCGCCGACCTGCTGATAGAGGGCGAACAGCGCCAGCAGCGGGTAGAAGTCACCGCAGAACGCAGCCGCACCGCCGCGCCTCCGCAGCCACGGCGCGAGGCCGGCGACCGCGGCCAGCGCCAGCGCCGCCAGCAGTTGCAGCGCCGCGTCCGCACCGGTCACGCCCTTCCACGGCAGGGCGCCGGCGACGAACAGCGCGTAGGCGATGCTCAGCCGGTCGAGGGGCGCGAGGCCGTTCACAACCATCCGGCCTCCCGATAGGCGGCGGCCGTCTGCTGCAGACCCGCCTCGAGCGAGGTCGCCGCCCGCCAGCCCGCATCGCGGGCGAGCGCTTCCGACGAGCAGGTCCACGCCGGCGCCAGCAGCTCGGGCGCCTTCTCCGGCGACAGCACGCTCGGCAGGCCGGTCAGTCGCGACCAGGCCCCCGCGACCGCGAGCACGCCGCGCACGACGGGCGCCGGCAGCGGCAGCAGCCGCGGCTCGCGACCCACGGCGCGACCGATCGCGGCGATCAGCTCGCGCTGGCGGACGACCTCGGGCCCGGCCGCGTGGTAGGTGCCGCCGAGCGCCGCCGTCGCGACGGCCGCGCGCAGCAGCGCCTCGGCGAGATCCGGCGCGTAGACGAGCGAGAGCTGCTGTGAGCCGTCGCCGAGCAGCGGCGCCAGGCCCGTGCGGGCGAGCCGGAACAGGCGCAGGAACTCGCGGTCGCCCGGACCGTACACGGCGGGCGGGCGCACGATCACGAACGGGACCCCGGACTCGCGCACCGCGTCTTCGCCGGCTCGCTTGCTCTCGCCGTAGGGCGTGACCGGGCGCGGCGGACCGCTCTCGCCGATCGACTCGCCCGGCCGCGACGGACCGGTCACCGCCAGCGACGAGACGTGGACGAGGCGCCCGACCTGCGCCAGCGCCGCGGCGCGGGCGACGGCCGCCGCGCCATCGGCATTGACCGCGAAGAACTCCGCGCGCGAGGGCGCGGCCACGGCGCCGGCGACGTGGAACACGACGTCGGCGCCTGCGACCAGCCGGCGCAGCGCGTCCGCATCCGCGAGCGCGCCTGCGACCAGCGTGCAGCCGAGCCCCGACAGGGCCGCGCCGCGGGCCGGATCTCGCACCAGTGCCGCCACCGCGTGCCCGTCGCGGCGCAGCGCCCGAGCGAGGTGGTGGCCGACGAAGCCGCTGCCGCCCGTCAGCGCGACTCTCACCCGCGGCCGATCGCCTTCTCGTACACGCGGTAGGTCTTGTACGGCTCGAAGCCCATCCGCACCAGCGCGTTGCGCATCAGGGGGTTGTCCTCGAGCACCCAGCCGGCCTCCGCCCAGCGCACGCCGCGGGCGCGGCCGTTCTCCCAGATCCGCGCGTAGAGCAGCGCGTCGAGGCCGCGGCGGTGCCACTCGGGCAGGGCGCCGAGGATGATCACCCGCACGCGGTCGATGCGGCGCGCCGCCCACAACACCTTGAGGATGCCGGGGAACAGCCGGCCCGACGGGTTCTTGCGCAGCGCCACGTTGAGGTCGGGCAGCGCGACCGCGACACCGACCGTCTGGCCGTCGACCTCCGCGAACAGCGCGAGGGCCGGGTCGACCACGGGCAGCAGCTGCTTCGCGAGGTGCTCCATCTCGCGGTCCGTGAACGGCACGAAGCCCCAGTTGTGCTCCCAGGCCGCGTTGTAGACCTGCTTGACGCGCGCCAGCTCGGCCGCGATCCGCTTCTTGTCGAGCGAGCGCACGCGCACGCCGTAGCGCTCCTGGACCCGGCGCGCGCCGGCGATCAGCCGCTCCGGCACGCCGTGCTCCCAGGTCTGATAGGCGTACAGGTCGCGAGCCCGGGCCAGGCCGTGGGCTTCGAGCAGGCCGGCGTAGCGCGGCGGGTTGTGCGGCATCATCAACGCGGCCGGGGTCTCGAAGCCCTCGACCAGCAGGCCCGCCTCGTCGTTCATCGACGGGCTGACCGGGCCGCGCATCGCGTCGCAGCCGCGGTCGCGCAGCCAGCCCTCGGCAGCCTGCAGCAGCGCCGCAGCGGCCTCGGCGTCGTCCTCGCACTCGAAGAAGCCGAAGAAGCCGACGCGGTCGGCGTGGACCTCGTTGTGGCGGCGGTTGACGATGGCGCCGACGCGGCCGACCACGCGCCGCCCGCGGCGGGCCAGGAACAGCTCCAGGTCCGCGTGCTCGTAGAACGGGTTGCGTCGCGGGTCGACCAGGTCGCGCGCGTCGCGGCGCAGCATCGGCGCCCAGCCCGGGTCGCCGTCGTACAGGCGATACGGCAGCGCCACGAACTCCCGGCGCTCCGCCGGGCGGCGGACCGAGCCGACGAGGAGTGCCTGGCTCAGAGCCGGCCGAGCACGGCCAGCGCCGACAGCCGCAGGTAGGCGAGCGACGTGCGCACCGTGCGCATCTTGCTCTTGCCGGCGCGGCGCGTGCCGTCGAGGCGCATCGGCACCTCGGAGATGCGCAGGCCGAGGCGCGCCGCGCGGTACAGGATCTCGACCATGCACTCGAAGCCTTCGGAGCGCAGGATGCCGGCGCCGTAGCGCCGCTCCAGCGCGCGCAGGGCGCTGACCCGGTACACGCGGTAGAACGACGACAGCGTGGCCAGCCCGGACAGGCCGAGCGTCTTCTTCATCAGGCCGTTGGCGAGGTGCGACAGGCCGACCCGGTGCCACGCGGTGCCGGCGATGCCGCCGCCGTAGAGGTAGCACGAGGCGAGCACGACGTCGTCGCCGTCGGCCCACGCCCGCTCCAGCATTCGCGCCAGCACGGCCGGGTCGCTGGTGCGGTCGCCCTCCAGCGTCGCCACCAGGTCGGTCGCCGCCGCGGTCTTCAGCACGTGCAGGAAGCCGGTGCGGAACGCGGCGCCGGGGCCGAGGTTGCGGCCGTGGCGCAGCACCTCGACCGGCGAGTCGGGCCGCGACGCGGCCAGCGCCTTCTCCGGCCCCGCGTCGGTGGAGCCGTCGTCGACGATCACGATGCGGTGGGCGGCGGCCGAGGGCAGCAGGCGCTCGCGGATCCCCTCGAGCAACCCGTCGACGTTGGGCTCCTCGTTCAGGATCGGGACGACGACGTGGATCACGGGGTCAGGGCAGCGTGCCGGCCCGGCGCATCGCTTCGCGCTGCCACTCGATCGTGCGCGGCAGGCCCTCCTCGAGCGGCACCGCCGGCCGGAAACCGAGCACCTGCTCGCACAGCGTCTGCTCGGGGATGCGGCGCTGCACGTCTTCGTAGCGGCCGAACGTGGCGAGCGGCACCAGCCTGACCCGCGGCTCGTCGTCGCGGACCAGCCGCCACACGAGGCGGGCCAGGTCGAGGATCGTGATCTCGCGGGAATTGCCGAGGTTCAGCATGCGGCCGTCCGCGTCCTTCGTGTCGACGGCGCGGACGAAGCCCTCGACCATGTCGTCGACGTAGGTGAAGCTGCGGGTCTGGGCGCCGGTGCCGTGGACCTCCAGCTCCTCGCCGCGCAGCGCCTGGCCGATGAACACCGACTGCGGGCCGCCCCACCAGGTCACGTTCTGGCGCGGCCCGTAACCGCCGAACAGGCGCAACGCCACGCCCTCCAGGCCGTGCCGCTCGCGGAACGCGAACAGCGCCTGCTCCTCGAACATCTTGGAGATCGCGTAGCTCCAGCGTCGGACGTGCGGCGAGCCGATCACCGACACGCTCTCCTCGGAGAACGGCACGTCCGGGTTGCGGCCGTAGCAGTCGGAGGTGGAGGCCAGCACCACCCGCCGCACGCCGTTGCGGACCGCCGCCCGCAGCACCTCCAGCCCGCCTTCGCCGTTGGTGACCAGGGTGTCGAGCGCGTCGCCGTAGCGCGGGATCTTGCCCGCGGCGAGGTGGATCACGACCTCCGCGCCCGCGAACGCCGTGTCGAGGTCGGCCGGCACCAGGATGTTGCCCTCGACGAAACGGTGGCGCGCCAGGTCCAGGCCCTCGAGGTTGTCGAGGCTGCCGTGGGAGAGGTCGTCGAGCAGGGCGAGTTCGTCGCCGCGCGCGGCGAGCCGGCGCACGAGGTTGGAGCCGACGAAGCCGGCCGCGCCGGTGATCGCGATCTTCATGGAGGCGCGCGGATTCTACGTCAGAGCCGGAGGCTGTTCGCGTGATGCAGGAAGTCGCGCCACTGCAGCCACAGCAGGCCTGCCAGCACGGCGGCCTGCAGCAGGCGCCGCGCCACCCGCGGCGGCACGGCGGCAAGCCCGCCCGCGATCAGCAGCGCCAGCGCCGGCGCGACGAACAGGTCCTCCTTGCCCCAGCGCAGCAGGCGCGGGAACAGGAACGGCTCCTTCAGCGCCATCACCAGCGCCCACGCCAGCGCCCAGGCGGCCAGGTACGGCCGCGCCGAGGCGCGGGCGCTCTTCAGGGCGAACGGCAGGGCCACCGCGGCGAGCAGGAACGGCGCCCACAGGCCGAGCGCCCACTGCCGCATCACCTGTCGCGACTCGTTGTTGAAGATGAAGAAGGTCCGGCCCGGGAACAGGTCGGGCTCGGCCTCGACGCCACGCGCGCCGCCGATCAGGCCCGGCACGTAGTGGCCGTAGAACAGCCCCAGGCCCAGCGCGCCGCCCAGCACCAGCGCGGCCACCGCGCCCGTCTTCTGCGTCCGGTCCAGGCCTCGGGCGTCGACTGCCAGCAGCAACAGCAGCGCGGCCCCGAACAAGGCGTACATCACGGCCAGGCTGGAGTAGCCCGTGACCGCCACGCCCAGCGCGAGTGCGGCGCCTGTCGCGACCCGGCGGTCGCCGAGGTCCTCGGCGCGCCGCATCAGGTAGAGCAGCGCCGCCGAGCCCAGCGCCATGCCGAACACCGCCGGCGCGTGGTGGCGGCCGAAGTGGTGCCAGGAGGAGAGGTCGAGCGCCAGCAGCGCGGCGGCCAGCAGCCCGGCTTCGCGCGAGAAGGCCCACGCCGCGACGAGGTAGAGCAGCGGCGCCAGCAGCATGACCGCGGCGGCGTTGATCGCGGGCATCGCCCAGTACAGGTCGAGCCCGGCCCGGTGCGCCGCGAACCACGCCACGTAGGGCAGCGGCGAGTACGGGATCAGGACCCCCGCACCGAGCGCGTCGGTCGCCTGGCCGATGTCCTGCGAGGCCGTCGGCAACTGCGACGAGTAGCGCATCAGCGCGTCGTACTCGAAGGGGACGGTCGCGAAGTCGAGGGTGCGGCGGACGTGGATGTCGAGGTCGGGCGGCGCGTGGTCGGGGAAGAAGGCGACGCTGCCGTGCAGCGCCACGCCGGCTGCCACCAGCAACGCCATCCGGCCGCGATCCACGACCTCGCCGCGACCGGCGATCATCACGCGCGCCAGCGCGCCGGCCAGCAGCGCGACCGGTCCCAGCCGTGGCAGCGCCACGGCCAGCGCGAGCGGCGCCGTGGCCGCCAGTCCCACGGTCGCGGCGCCGGTCACCGCCGCGGCCAGCAGCGCGAGGCCCGGCCTCGACCCGGTCAGCGCGGCGAACGCGAACACCACGAGCGGCGCCAGGAACACCGCGGCGACCGCCGCGTTCGACAGCCGGAAACGCTCCGCCTCCAGTTCGATGCGGTCGACCATCACCTTGGGGTCGGCGGCCTCGTAGCTGCGCACGAGCGGGGCCGCCTGCAAGGTGAAGGGCAGCCGCGTCCCGCGGGCGTCGGCGGCGGGCGGCGTGAACGACATCTCGTGGAGCTTGAAGGCGCCGCGGTTGATCGCGACCTCGGCCACGCTGCGGCCGTCCACGACCACGTCGATCAGCGTCCGCACGTTGGAGCTGGCTCGCCAGCGCAGGCGCAGCGGGCCCTCCGCGACCAGCGGCAGGGCCAGCGCGCCGGTCGGCGGGGCGTGGCGGTAGTAGAAGGGGTTGATGCCGTCCGGCACCTCTTCTTCGCGGAAGCGGCCACGGGTGCCGCGCGTCCACTCGCCCTCGGCCAGCGCGCGGTCGAAGCCGCCGATCTCCAGCACCAGCGCGGCCGGCGGCGCCTGGCGGGCGGCGAAGGCGGCGACCGCGGAGCCGGCGAGGGCGAGCAGCAGCGCGGTGCGGCGGGAAAGGTCGGGACGGGGCATCGGCGTAGCCGGCGAGGCTCACACGCACCCCGCACGCGGGTCAAGCCGCCGGGTGCTCCCGGCGATTTCCCCTTTTGTGGGCCAGAATGCTTCTGTTACAGTCCTGATCGATTCTCCGGCTGCCGCCCGCCGGGGTTGTCGAGGCCGGCCGCGAGCGCGGCCCACGGGCGGCACTGATCAAGTTTTTTGGAGAACCGGTCATTTCGAACAAGGTGTTCGTCGGCAACCTGAGCTTCGACGTCACGCGCGAAGAGCTGATCGAGGCGATGGCCGGCGCGGGCAAGGTCGTGGATGCCAAGATCCCGACCGACCGCGAGACGGGCCGCCCGCGCGGTTTCGCATTCGTCGAATTCGAGACGGACGAGATGGCCGCCAAGTCCATCTCGCTGCTGAACGGCCGCGACCTCAAGGGCCGGGCGCTCCGCATCAACGAGGCCGAGAACCGGCCGCCGCGACCCGCAGGGGAGCGACCGTCCTTTGGCGGCCCGCGTCCCGGTGGCGGGGGTGGCGGTGGCGGGTTCGGCGGGCCACGTCCCGGGGGTGGCGGTGGCGGCGGCTTCGGTGGGCCGCGCCCCGGGGGTTTCGGCGGCGGCGGTGGCGGCGGCTCGCGATTCGGCGCGCCTCCCGCGCCCGAGTACACGCCGGGCCCGAGCAAGCGCATGCGCGATCGCACGACTGATCGCGACTTCAGCAAGCCCAACAAGAAGCGCGAGGGCAACCCCCGCCCGGAAGAGCCGCCGAAGGAAGTGCCGTCGGCCAAGAAGTACAAGCGGCTGGAAGACTTCGACGACTACGACGAATAGGAGGTAGGGGGGGGTACGATCTCCGTCGTGATCCTCCCTCTCCTGCTGGCCTTCGCGGCGCTGCCTCCGCGGCCGTTCACCGAGGAGCGCCAACTGCTGGACCGTCGCCTGGCTGCGCTGTCCCGTGCGCTGCCCGACGGTCCCACGGGCCAGGCCGACGCCGCCCACGCCCGCGATCTGCTGCTGGCGGCGGGGCTGACCGCCGCCGACGCGGTCGCGCGGCCGCCGCGCGAGGCTGGCGCCACCGGCGAGGTGCTGGTCGACGTCACGGCGCTCGGCCTGTACGTCGAGGTCGACCGCTTCTTCCGCCAGGCCCTGCTCTCGCCGCGGCTCGTCGACGTCGTCTCGTTGACGTTGCAGGCGACCCCCGACGAGCGGGTCAAGCTCGACGCGGTGCTCGCGTTCCCGTACCGGCCGGCGAAGGCGCCGCTGCCAGCGCCGCCCGGGGACATGCGCGCGCGCGTGACCGGCGTGCCGCGGGCCACCGCCGACCAGTACCTGCGCGACCAGGCGCTGGTGCTGGCCAAGGCGGAGCAGGCGGCGACGCTGCGTCGTGCCCGGCGCAACCCGCGGCTGTTCCTCGCCGAGCTCGCCGCGATCGTCCGCGACCGCCCCGTGACGCTCACGTTCGCGCAGGTGGCCGACGACTTCGTCGTGCGCGGCCTCGCGGCCGGGCTCGGGCCCGTGATCGGTCTCGAGCGCCGCTTCGAGCGCGGCTTCTTTCGCATGAACCAGTTCATGGCGGTGCGCGAGGGTGCCTGCCAGCGCTTCGAGGCGCGCGGGCGGGCGCCGATCGCGGGCCCCGACGCCGACCTGCCGCTGCCCGCCGAAGACGCCTTCCGCCAGGACGAGGCGCCGTGCCGGCTCGAGCGCGACAGCGGCAGCCTCGGCAGCGCGAAAGCCCCGGCGGGCGGGAAGCCCGGCACCGGGCCGCTGACGCTGCGGCTGCGCGACGTCGACGCCGCCGACGTGTTCGGCGCCCTGCACGCGATCAGCGGCCAGGCCTTCGTGGTCGACGAGGCGGTCGCGGGCCACGTCAGCGTCGAGTTCCAGAAGGTTACGCTCGACGAAGCGCTGGCGGCGCTCGCGAAGCTGGGCCTCCACATCTCGCCGCCGGGCCCGATTCGCAGGGTCAGCGTGGGCAAGAGCGTCGCGGTGCCCGCCGCGGGCGGCGGTGGGGCGACCGGCAGCTTCGCGCTCAAGCGCGCGAACGTGCGCGACCTGCTGGCGTTGATGACCGATCTCGACGAGACGCTGGCCTCGCTCGGCCCCGACGGCGGCCTTGGCCGGGTCAGCGTGTTCGCGCGCGACGTCGCGCTGGGCGACCTGCGCCAGGCCGTGCTGGAGAGCGCGGGGCTGCGCGAGACGATCGAAGAAGGACGGCGGCTGCTGGCGCGCGAGGGCGAGGCGGCCGGCGCCGTGCCGGTCGCGGCCAGCGGCAGCCTGGCCCGGCTGGTGCCCGCGCCCCAGGACCTGTCGGTCGCGGAGATCGCGGTGGCGGGGCTGGGCGGCGCGGGCGGCACCTTCCTCGCGTTCGCCTACTCGCCGGCGGGCACGCTCCTCGTCTACCGCGCGGGCGACCTGCTGGCCGATGGCGCGGTGCGCGGTGTCGAGTCCACCGATGCCGTGCTCGACACCGAGGACGGCCCGCTGCGCATGCGCCTCAACCCGATGCGCTGAGACCGAGACCGCACACGAAAAAAGGGGCTGGGCCATGCTGGCCGCAGCCCCGAAGTGGCTCCTTGTCGCGAGCCGGCGCGCCTTCAAGGCGCGTCCTTCGTACCGCCAGGTCCGCCGACCTGTCCGAGCCTTGATGCGCCGGCCCGTCAGGCCTCGACTCTGTTCGGTGGAGTGTCTTCCATCTGTCCGACCTCCGCTTTCAAGATCGCTCCGCGAGCCGCTCGCGTCAAGCGAAATCGGAGCCCCGTGAGCTAGCGCACGAGGTGGTATTTCTCCTGCCGGCCGAGCGCCCAGCGCATGTGCCCGTCGTCGCCCAGCACCGCGTCCTCTTCCTGCGCGGAGCGGACGGCCTGGCCGCCCCACTCCGGCACCGGCGTGGTCGCCTGCAACTCGATCGAGAACCACGTCGAGGCGCGCAGCTTCACGTCGCCGCGGACCGGCACGCCTTCCTGGCGGTCCCACAGCCCGATCAGCGGGCCGGCGCCGTGGCCGTGGTCGCCGATCGGGTGGCTGTAGACCGTGCCCTCGATGCCCAGGGCCTTCATCGCCGCCAGCGCGTCGGCCAGCACCTCGTTGCCGGTGCGGCCCGGCCGCATCCGCTCCATCACGAGATCCTGCAGCCGGTTCGAGTGGCGCAGCGCGAGCTGGAGGCCGGCCGGCGCATCGGCCTCGCCGGGCTTCAGCACGTACCCGACGTGCTGCGTGTCAGTGGCCAGGCCCATCGCGTGGATGCCGAAGTCCGTGTGCAGGTGGTCGCCTGGCTGGATCACGATCGCTTCGCGCGCACCGATCGGGCTGTTCGCCCCGCGGCCCGCGCGCTGCACGCTGACGCTGGGCGGGAACCACTCGCCGTAGCCCATGTCGTTGACGCTCTGCCGCAGCCACCACACGACGTCGTCGGTGGTGGTCACGCCCGGCGTGATCACCTCGCGCGAGAACGCGCGCGCGATCAGCGCATGGACCGTGCGCTGCATCTGCTGCCACGTCGGCAGCATCTCCGGCAGCCGCGCCTCGATGTAGCGCAGCGGCAGCTCCTCCGCCCGCACCAGCTTGTCCTTCCACGGCCCCAGCGCCTGCTCGAGCTGCTCCTTCTCGCCCGCGGTCAGCCCGTCCGAGAACGCGTGGCCGTGCGACACGTCGATCGCGATGTTGCGCGGCTGGCGTTCCTCGACCAGCTTGCGCAGCAGCGCCCACTGGCCCTGGCCCCACAGCTCGCGGGCCTCCACCGCCGGGTCGCGGTACACCTCGTAGAGTCCGCCGTGGCTGCCGCCGCCCAGCGCCAGGCGCTCGACGCCCTGCACCTCGCCGCGGTCGAAGAAGACGAGGATCGTGCGCCGCCGCGCGGCCATGGTCGAGGGCGAGGCGAGCGAGAAGTAGACCGGGTCCTCGGCGTACTCGCGGTTGACGACCAGCCACATGTGGACGCCGTGCTCGCGCATCAGCCCCGGCAGCACGCGCTCGAGCCGCAGCTTCAGCCACTCCTGGCGGATGCGGTCCTGCTCGCGCAGCGGCGGCAGTTTCTCCGGCATCGCCGCCGGCGCGGCCGCGCGAGTCTCGGCCCTCGAGCTGGATCCGCCGAGGCCCGCGGTCGCCAGCAACACGAAGACGATCGAAGCCGCACGGCGTCGAACGACGGCGGTGAACAGGCTCACGGTTCCTCCTTGTTCGTTTCCCCGATCGCGGGATTCTAGCGGCCCCACTACAATCGCCCCCCACGTGCGACTTCCCCGGCTGTCGACCGCCCTGTGCCTGCTGCTGGTGATGGTGTGCGCCTGGCTGGCCGGACGCCGCGCGATCGCCGATTCCCACCTGCTGCCCGCCTGGCCGGACGAGTGCATCTACCTCGTGGGCGCCCGCAACCTCGCCGAGCGCGGCACGCTCGACACCCACTTCTACCTGACCCACTCGCTGCTGCGGCTGGGCCACCCCCACCGCGACGTGCACCTGCCGGGCTACATCGCGGTGCTGGCCCCGGTCGTCAAGCTGCGCGGCGCGACGCCCGCGGCGGCGGCCGAGCTCAATCACGGCCTGTTCGTCGCCTCCGCGGCGGCGTTCTTCCTGGTCGCGCTGCGGTTGCTCGGCGAGCGCCCGCTGGCCACCGCGGCGGCCCTGCTGTTCGTGGTGCTGCCGCCGCTGCCCGCGTATCTCGCGGTCGCCTACGCGGAGCCGCTGGTGGCGTTCGGGATGTTGCTGCCACTGGCCATCGCCGCGACCGCTCCCACCCGGATGGCTGCCGCAGTGGTCGCCGGCCTGCTGTTCGGGGCAGCACTCGGCGTGCGCGAGACGCTGCTGCTGGCGCTGCCGCTCCACCTCGTGCTGTTCGAGCGTCGCCCGCTGCTGCGCGGCTTCCTGCCGGCGGCCGCGGCCGGCGCGCTGCTGCTGGTCGCCCCGTTCGCGGGTCGCCGCGCGATCCATCCCAACGCGCTGTTCCCGAGCGTGCTGACCGATGCGCTGGCCACGGACTCGCCCGTGTCCGCGCTGGCCGCAGCGCTGTGGGGCAACGTGACCCGCAACCTCGCACTCGCCGCTCAGGCCCGCCCGTTCCAGGACGTCGAGGACCTGCTGCTGCTGTTCCTGGCAGTGCTGGCGCTGGGTGCCGTGCTCGGCGTGCGCTCGCTGCCCGCGGCCGGCCGCCGCGCGGGTCAGGCGACCCTCGCCTCGCTCGCGCTGCTGCTCGGGGCCGTGCTGGCCGTGTACGTGATCCGCGGTCGTGGTGGCGTGCTGGGCGGCGTGCGCGCGTTCCTGCCGTGGGCGCCGCTGCTGCTGGCGGTCGCCCTGGCGCCGCTGTTGCGGCTGCGCTCGCGGCTGGCCCAGGCGGCGATCGTGACCGTGATCGCGCTCGGCTGCGTCGAGCTGGACCGCCGCCAGATCTACTTCTTCAACCGCTACCGGGCCTCCGACCACGAGGACCAGGAGCGCTTCGCCCGCCTCCTGCAGCGCGAGACCGACGCGGCTCGCCCGCACCGCGTGCTGGCTCGCGCCTTTCTCTACGGCTACGAACGCTGGCCGGTCGAGGTGATCTGGCAGCTCCCGCGCGACGCGCGCGAGCTGCGCGAGCTGGAGCGCACGGTGGCCTTCGACGTGGTGGCGGTCCACAACAAGAGCGCCGACCAGCGTCGACTGTTCGGCAACAACCCCAACTACCGGCGGCTGAATCGGCCCGACGCGGAGTACATCGTCTGGAGGCGGCTGCAGTAGGGGCCGCCCGGGCGCCCCCCGTTCAACGGGCCGGCGCCACGAAGTCCAGCGCGCCGCGCAGCTCGCGGTCCACGCCGGGCGGCAGCCCGTGACCGAGGCCCGGGTAGACCCGCAGCTCCACCGCACCGCCGGCGGCCCGCAGCGCCGCCTCCGCCGCGCGGTTGCTGGCGAAGCGCTCGTCGCGGTCGCCGATCAGCAGCGCGAAGCGCGGCAGCTTCGGCGCGGCCCGCGGCACCGGCGCCGTGCGCTCCTCGTACGAGCCTGCGATCAGCACGACGCCCGCGAACAGGTCGGGGCGGTTCAGCGCCAGGTCGAAGCCTGCGTTGCCGCCGCCGGAGTAGCCGACGACCACGATCTGCGCGGGGTCGATCGGCGCTCGCTCGCGGGCCTGCGCGATCGCGCGCTCGATCAGGTGGAACGCGTGCTCCGCGACGCCCCAGTCCCAGCCCGCGCCCAGCGGCGTCAGCCCCTGGGGCAGGACCAGCTGGGCGCCGCGCTCCCGGGCCAGCGATCGCAACAGCGGAGCGAACTGCGCCGCACTGCCGCCGGACGGGTGCAGTCCCACGATCAGGGGCAGCGGCCGCGTTGCTGTCGACGGCGCGTCGTGGTGGACGACCCGCGCCTTGCGCGCCGGCCCCTGCTCGAAGCGGCGCAACTGCTCGGCGGCGTTGGCCTCCACCCGGGCGATCACGTCCGCGAAGCCGGCCAGCTCCCGCACCGGGTCGAGCACCGCGGCCCGCGCCAGCGTGGCCCTGTAATAGAACCCGCGCTCGGCCGCCTGCTGCAAGGCGCCGAGTGCGTCCGCCGTGCGCCCGCGCGCCGCCCGCACCCGGGCCAGGTCGAACGCCGCCATCGCGTCGCCCGGGTCGCGCGCGACCATGGCCTCGGCGATCGTCTCCGCGCCAGCAAGGTCGCCCCGGCCGGCGGCGTCGCGCAGCTTCTGGCGCAGGTCCTCGCCGCGGGCGGCGCTCGCCAGCAGCGCCACCGCCAGCACGAGGCCCGCGCGTCTCACGGCTTGATCTCGTACACCGCGAGCGAACCGTACACGTGGACCCGGGTCAGCCCCGGCCGCGCCCTGCGCGAGGGCAGCACGACGAAGCGGGCGCCGTAGTGGCGGGCCAGCTCCGCGATCCGCTCGTCCGTGAGCCGCGGGTACTCGTCGCCGCCGAGCGACTGCATGCGCTCGCCCCAGTCCTTCACGAACGCATCGTCGAAGTACTGCTGGGTGCCGTCCTTCCACTCGCCGACGATGCCGCGCTCGGAGAACACCCGGAAGCCGGCCTCGCGCGGCGGGGTCATGAACACCGCGTCCCTGGGCGTGTTGAGCCGCGCCCACTCCTGGACGTTGCGCCAGGCGCCTTCGCCCCAGCGCGGGGCCAGCGTGCCGTAGGTCCACGGCGTCAGCGCCAGCAGCGCCAGCGCGGCGGCCAGCCCGGCACACGCGCGCCGCCGGCGGGAGGACCCGAGTCCGAGGCCGACGGCGATCAGCAGAGCGAGCCCCGCGGCCCGCAGCGGCGTCGCGTTGAGGCAGCGACGCAGCAGCTCGGGCAGGAACTCGAACGACATGTCGCGGTCGCCCCAGCCGGTCACGCCGGCCAGCACCAGCGCCGCAGCGACCCGCGCCCACGGCGCGGCCCCGCTGGTCACCAGCGCCTGGGCCACGACGGCCAGCGGCAGCGCCGGCTCGAGCCCGGGACTGAACACCACGATGAACGTGAACACGGCGGCCGCGCGCTGGATGCCGTCGGCGCGCGCCCCCTGGACCACGCCGGTCGCGATCGTGCCGTACAGCAGCAGCAGCAGGAAGCGCCACGCGCGGTGCGGCTGCAGTTGCAGCACGGCCTTGACCGGCCACACCTCGGTGAACAGCGTGCCGAGCACGAAGAAGCCGGCGATCGCGCCGACGAAGACGCCGAGCTGGAGCCGGCGCTCGCGGTCGAGGCCGGACGCGGCGAGCATCGCCAGCGCCAGCAGCGCGGCCGCGTCGGGCAGGTCGCCGCCGAAGTGGCTGGGGAACGAGTGGTGGGCGGAGCGCTCGCGCAGCAGAAGGAACCACTCCTGCGTCATCGGCTGCGCTTTCGACAGCAGCGAGGCGGCCAGCGGCAGCAGCGGCAGCACGGCCGCGGCCAGCCGCTGCAGCGTCGCCCGGCGCCCCGCCTCGCGCGCCTCCAGCAGCACCACCAGCGTCAGCGGCACCAGCGCGTAGGCCGAGTAGAGCAGGTGGTTCCAGGCGCCGAGCGAGAGCACCAGCAGCGGCAGCAGGCGCCGGCCCTCGAGGAACCAGGCGATGGCCCAGATCGTGAGCGCCGACGCCAGGTGCGAGTGGCTGAAGGCGACGCGGTACAGCGCCTCGCCGGCGAGGCCGATCTTGACGGGGAACGCGAAGGCCGCGGCGATCCAGCCCGCGCTCTCGCCGCCGAAGTGGCGGCCGATGCGCCACGCGCCGGCCAGCGTGGCGGCGATCGACACGAGGTACAGCACGAAGAACGCGGGCGCGATCGCGTCGCGGTCGGGCAGCACGGCGGCCAGCGCCCTGTAGAACACGGTCGGGAAGCGCTCCGCGGTGGCGACCATGATGTCGCCCGGGTAGAGCGAGGCGTCCATGAACCGCTTCAGGATCGGGATCGTGATCCCGTGGTTGGAGTCGCCGAAGCGGTAGCCCGTGAGGGTCGTGCCCGCGAGGGCGGCCAGCCAGGCCAGCGTGGCTCCCTCCAGGACGCTGAATCTGCCCTTCTGCACGCGCGCGAGGCTAGCATGGGCCCCGAGGGCCCTGATGATGTACCTCGCTCGCCTGGTCGCCGCCGGCACCTGGCTCGTCGCCGGCACGGCGTGCGCGGCCCGGTCGCACGTGGCGCACGAGCCCGCGGCTGCCGACGAACTCTCGCGCGAGGGACGCGCGAAGTACCGCGCCCTGCCGCCCCCCGCGACGAGCGGGGGCGTTGCCGAGGTCTCGGCGGCCACGCTCACGCCCGCCTACGCGAGTAGCGAGAACGCGCTGCCCGTGTTCCCGGACTTCGCGCTGCGCGCCGGCTGCGACGGCGGAGTCGTTCGCGCCCGGGTCTTCGTCGGCGCCGATGGCAACGTCACCGGCTCGGAAGACCTGGCCGAGCCACAGCCGCCGGGCCGCTGCCCGGCGGCGCTCAGTGGAGCCGTTCACGCTGCGGTCAGCCACTGGCGCTTCGCCCCCACGTTCCGCGTGCGGCCACTGGAGCGCCCGCCGGCGGCCGACGGGCGGCCGAGACCCCCGGAGTGGGAACAGACGCCCGTCCCCGTGTTCCTCGACTTCGAGTTCACGTTCGAGGTCGTCGACGGGCAGCCCGCCGTACGCCTGCGCTGAGCCCTCCACGTCGGCGCGAGGGATCTGCTACCGTTTCGGCCGTGAAGTTGAATGCGAAGCAGCGGCAGTACCTGAAGGGGCTCGCCCACAGCCTGGAGCCGGTCGTTCGCGTCGGCAAGGCGGGAGCCAGCGAGGCCGTCGTCGGCAAGACCCGCGAGAGCCTGAAGGCGCACGAGCTGATCAAGGTCCGGATCGACGCCGACAACCCGGAGCGCGGGGCGATGGCGGAGCAGTTGGCCAACGAGACGCGCGCCCAGCTCGTCAGCCAGATCGGCAAGCTGGCGATCCTCTATCGCGCGCGCGAAGAAGACCCGAAGATCACGCTGCCGTAGCGCCCGCGCCGCAGCGCATCACGACACCTCGAAGCGCACCGTCACGGTCATCACGACGGGCACCGGCACGCCGCCGAGCAGGGTCGGCGCGTAGATCCACTGCCGCACGGCCGCCACGGCGGCCTCGTCGAGCAACGGTCGCCCGCGCAGCACCTGGACGTCGACGACGCGGCCGCGCGCGTCGATCACGCACTCCAGGATCACGAAGCCGTCGATGCGGGTGCGGCGGGCGGCCTCCGGGTACTGCGGCTCCACGTAGACGAGCCGCCGCGGCGGCGTCAGGCTGGAGACGCGGACCGGGGCGACGGCCGGCTCGGGCTCGGTCCCGGGGCCGACGGGCCCCGGCCCGGTCCCGAACCCCTCGCCGCCCGATGCGTCGCCCGGGACTCCCGCTCCGCCGATCGTGCATTCGGGGCACGCGGGTAGCTCGGCGACCTCGTCGCCGGGAGCGAGCGGGACCACCTCCGAGGGCAGCGGGATCGT
Organism: Vicinamibacteria bacterium; assembly: GCA_023701125.1. Classification (GTDB taxonomy): domain Bacteria; phylum Acidobacteriota; class Vicinamibacteria; order Fen-336; family Fen-336; genus WYBL01. The sequence goes on from JAMPXO010000001.1 coordinate 56,453, forward strand.
CGGCGCCGCGGGCCGCGGGCGCATGGGCGTGGTCGGCGGTGCGGGCCGACCGCCGCCACCGCCGGCGGGCAGGCGCACCACCGACACGGGCGGCGGTGGCGGGGACGGGACGGGCGGCAGCTCGGCGTCGCTCAGGAACGGCGCGCCCACCAGCGCGGCGATCCCCGCGGCGTGGGCGACGCAGGAGACGAGCGCTGCGCCTCCGCGGCGCGGGGCGACGGACGTGGACGACGAGACGAAGAGCGAGTGCTGCACGGGACCTCCTCGGGATCGGAAAGTCCCTGCCACGGCCGGCCGCCGCAGGTCGAGTGTGTTGGAAGCTTGGACACCGGTGCGACGCGCCGGTTCCCTCGAATGGAGCGGGGCGCGCCGAGGTCAGGAGGACCGGATCTCCTCGGCCTCCGCTCGCAGGCGAGGGTCGGCGAGGAACGCGTCGAGCCGCTCCGCGATGCGCCGCCGCTGTGCTTCGCGGCGAGCCTCGGCCTCGCGCTCCGGGTGGAGCAGCACGAGCATCGCCACGTCCATCAGGTCCCGGGGGCCGGCCGCTCGCAGCTTGAGCGCGATCAGGCTCCCGAGATCGACGACTCGAATCGAGTCGGAGCCCAGTTCGAGCGTGATCGTCCGGTCCCAGGCCACCTCGACGAGCTGCGGGATGATGTCGAAGGGGACACCGCCGTCCCGTCCCTTCAGGCACGAGAAGTCGCCATCGAGGGGATCGCCTTGCTTGAGCGTGGTCTCGACGCCGGACTCGGCGAGACGCCTCTGGACCTCGGGTAGCCCGATGCCGACGACGATATCGACGTCTCGCGTGGCTCGCACGTATCCGTGAGCGCCGACGGCGACGCCACCGGCAAGCGCGCTCCGCGGGTCGCCCACAGCGGCGAGCAGCTTGCGCGCCAGGTCGAAGTAGGCCCTTTCGCTCACGGCGACGGTCGGCGGCGCACGGCGTCGCGCAGGCGCAGCACGAACGCGCTCAGCGCGCCGACCTCGAGGACCCTCTGCACCATTTCTCGCCGCGCGGCCTCGGAGGGCCCGGTGTCGGGTGCCGGTGCGGGAACACGCGGCGCGCTGCTGGCCACCATGCGCCCAAGTCTACGCCGCGGTCGGACGCCCTTCGCCTCGCGTTCGCATCCGGGGCCACGCTCCGTCGCCGAACCAGGCCTCCAACAAGGGGGCGCCGGTTCGCTACTCGTAGCGGAGCGCCTCGATCGGGTCCTGTTTCGCGGCCTTGATCGCGGGCCACAGCCCGAAGGTGATGCCGACCGCGGTCGACACCCCGAAGCCGAGGCCGACCGACCACGCCGGCGCCGCGGCCTCGAAGTCGAAGGCGACCCGCGCCAGCAGCGCGACGCCGAGGCCGAAGCCGATGCCGAGCGCGCCGCCGACGCCCGTCAGCGTCACCGCCTCGAGCAGGAACTGCACCGCGATGTCGCGGCGAGTGGCGCCCAGCGCCTTGCGGATGCCGATCTCGCGGGTGCGCTGGGTGACGTTGACCAGCATGATGTTCATCACGCCGACGCCGCCGACCAGCAGCGCGATGCCGGCGATCACCAGCATCGCCGCCGCCACGCCGCCGGTGATCTGCTGGAAGTTGCGCAGGTTGCCGACGCTCGTGAACAGCGCGAAGTCGTTCTCCTGGTTCGGCCGCAGCCCGCGCCGCGCGCGCAGGATCGCGGTGCCCTCCTCGATCAGCGCGTCGAAATCCTCGGGCCGCCGCGGCACCGTGGCGATGTGGATGGTGTCGCCGCCGCCGTTCTTGACCTGCGGGAACTGCTCGTCGAAAGAGGTGATCGGGATCGCGACCTGGTTGTCCTGGCTGCCGCCGAGGAAGCTGCCCTTGCGCTCGAACACGCCGATCACGCGATAGGCGCGGCCGTCGACCGTGACGTCCTGGTCGATCGGGTCGCGGTGCGGGAACAGCGCGTCGACGACGTCGCCGCCGATCACCGCGACTCGCGCCGCGTGGCGCACGTCGGGCTCGCTGATGAAGCGGCCGTCCTGGACGAAGTGGCTGTTGGCGACGGGATAGTCCGGGACCGCGCCGAACACCACGGGCTGGTTGGCCTCTTCGCGCCCCGCCTTCACCGGCGTCGCGCCGAACAGGTAGCGCTCGGGAGAGACGGCCCCCACGTAGCGCGAGAGGCGCTTGATCGCCTCGGCGTCGGCGATCGTCAGGTCGCGGCGGTTGCGCTGCTCCTCGGGGATCTCGTTGGGGCCGCCGAAGCGCGGCTCCCACTTCTGGAACTGCACGAGGTGGGTGCCGAACGAGGTGAAGGCCTGGGTGATGCGGTTGTTGAAGCCGACCACGAAGCTCACCATCATGATCACGGTCGCGACGCCCGCCATCACCCCGAGCAGGGTCAGGAACGTGCGCAGCTTCTGGGTCCGCATCGCGTCGAGCGCGAAGCCGACGTTCTCGCCGAGGTTGAGGTGGACCCGGCGCTTCGTCTTCACGCCTCGCTCCGCAGCGCGTCGACGGGCGGCAGGTTGCTGGCCTGGCGCGCGGGCCAGTAGCCGGCGACAAGGCCGACCACCAGCGAGAGGGCGAGGCCCAGCGCCGCGATCGGCGGCGTGAGCTGGGCGGGGAACGACAGGCCGTTGCGCACGCCGAACGCGGCGACCGCGCCGAGGCCGACGCCGACCACCCCGCCGAGCAGCGACAGCAGCGAGGCCTCGAGCAGGAACTGGCGGCGGATGTCGCGCTTGCGCGCGCCCAGCGCCAGCCGCACGCCGATCTCGCGGGTGCGCTCGACGACCGCGACCAGCATGATGTTCATGATCACGATGCCGCCGACGCCGAGCGAGACGGACGCGATCAGCAGCGTCAGCAGGAACGTGGCCGCGGAGATCTGCCGCCACAACTGCTGCAGGTTTTCGGCGGTGACGACGCCGAACGGGTCGGGAGCCCGGAACGACGTGTGGCGCAGCGCCCGCAGCACCGAGCGCGCCTCGTCGACGGAGGCGTCGAGCCCGGGCACGCCGCCGCGCGCCCGCAGCAGGATGCTGATCGAGTCGCGGCTCCCGAACTGACGGCGGTAGGCCTGGAACGGCACGTAGACCTGGGCGTCGCGGTTCTCGCCCAGCGTGCGTCCCTGCTGGGCCAGCAACCCGATCACGCGGTACGGCCGGCCGCCGACCAGCACCTCGCGCCCGAGCGGATCGAGCTGCGGGAACAGCTCGTCCTTGATGTCCGAGCCGATCACGGCCACGGCCTGCGCGGTGTCGTCCTCGGCGTCGGTGAAGTAGCGGCCGGCGACGATGTCGAGCCGCACCAGCGGCCCGTACACCGCGCTGGTGCCGTGAACCTGGATGCCGCCGAGGCGGCGGTCGCGGTGCTTGACCGCGGTCTGCCCGCTGGCCTGCGCCGCGAGCGACTCGGAGCGGACGAGCAGCTCCTTCAGCTTCAGGTACTCGTCGTAGTCGAGGTCCTTGCGCTTGAGCGCGTCGAAGAACTCCTCGCGGCTCTGGATGATCCCGAACTTGGTCAGCACCCAGACGTCGGGGGCGAGCTGGATCACCCTGTCCTGCACGAAGGCGTTGAGGCCGGAGATCACGGCGATCACGCCGGTCAGCGTGCCGACGCCGATGATGATGCCGAGCAGGGTCAGGAAGCTGCGCAGGCGATGGGCCGAGATCGCCCGCAGCGACTCGCGCAGCAGCTCCTGGAAGTTCACCGCTCGTCTCGCCTCGCTCGCGGCCCTAGCCCTGGGGCGGCGCGTCGGGCCCCTTGGCTTTTTCTTCGACGACGGCGTCGCCGGGCTTGAGAGTGCGCAGCGACCGGAACGGCCCGGTCACGATCTGCTCGCCTTCCTTCAGCCCGTCGGTGACCTCGAGCGCCAGCTCGCCGAGCAGGCCGGTCTTGATCTCGCGGAAGGCGACCTTGCCCGCCTCCACCACGTAGACGCCCTCGACCTCGCGGCGCGGCCCGGACTGCTTGTCGCCCGGCTTCTTCTCCTCGTCGCGCAGCACCAGCGCCTGGATCGGCACGGTCAGCGCCCCGTCGCGGAAACCGGTCAGGATGTCCGACTGCACCGAGAGGCCCGGCTTGATGCCCTCGGGCGGGTTCTGGATCTGGACCTTGACCAGGAACTTGATCGCCTCGTTCTGGCCGTTGCCGCCGGTCGTGCGCTGGATCGGGCTGCTGCCGACCTCGGTCACGACCCCGTCGAACGTGCGGTTCGGGTAGGCGTCGATCCGCACCCGCGCCTCCTGGCCGAGCTTGACGCCGGGGATCGAGGTCTCGTCGACCTCCAGCTCCGTCTCGACCACCGACATGTCGGAGATCTGCAGCAGCACCGTGCCCGGGCTGTTCTGGATGCCGATCACGGCGACCTCGCCCTCCTCCACCCGGCGGGCGGTGACGATGCCGTCCATCGGCGAGCGCACGGTGGTCTTGGACAGCAGGTCCTGCGCGCTCTCCAGCGAGGCCCCGGCCTGCTCGACGCGGCGCTCGGACGACTGCACCGCGGCCGCGGCCGTGGCCGCGGCGGTCTTCGCGCGCTCGTGGTCGGCGGCGGGGATGATGCCGCTGTCGAAGTTGCCCTGGGCGCGGCGCAGGTCGGCTTCGGCCTGGGCGAGGGTCGCTCGCGCCGAGTCGAGGTCGCGCATCAGCGCCAGCCGCGAGAACTCGTTGCTGCGAGCGACGGCACGGGTGCTGACGGGGTCGATCTGGAGCAGGAACTGCCCCTTCTTGACCCGGTCGCCCTCCTCGACCGCGAGCGACACGACCTGGCCGGCGATCGTCGCCGAGATGTCGACCTTCTTCTGCGCCTGGACCTTGCCGTTCGCAGAAACCTTCGACTGCAGGTCCTCGCGGCCCACCTTGGCGAGCTGGACCTCCGTGGGCTTCGGCCCCCGGTTGCGGGCCATCAGCCCGCCCGCCCCGGCCAGCACGACGACGGCGATCACGGCGATGCGGCGGCGCTTCATGATGGAGCCTCAGACCTCGCAGGCGCGCCCCGGCCTTCCAGGGGGTTGAACCGACCGGGCACTCAATTCCGTGTACGACCCCACGTCTCCCATTGTTCCGCTAACGTGCAGCCGCGCCAACGCTTCAGCCGGAGAGCGCCGCCGCGAAGGCCGCGATGTGGGCGTCCGTGAGACCGTCCAGCTCGAACAGGCTGACACCCGCGGCGCCCGCACCCATCGCAAGGCGCACCGCCCGGCCGAGCGCGTCCGGCGGCAGGTCGGGCAGGTACAGCCCCGCGTGGAGCGGGAAGCGGTCGCCGACCTTCGCGAGGCCTTCGCGGGTCGCGGTCGCGATCCACTCGACCGGCTCCCGGTAGAAGCCGTGGTACGCCATCGGGAACACCGCGTCGAGCGGCCACTCGTCCCAGGCCTGGCGCACCAGCCGGCGCGCGATCGACGGCGTCGGGAACACCGCGGCCGTGACCGGCTTGCCCGCGGCCCGCACCGCGGCCGCGACTTCGCGCACGAGATCCGTCACCGCCTCCTCGCGGAAGCGGCGCCACTCCGCGTCGGCGGACGGGTCGCCGAGCTTCGCGGGATCGCGCCCGGTGCGGCCGCGGAACCCGTCGCGGCAGGCGTCGCAGTAGCAGAAGTCGAACGGCGCCAGTTCGTGGTCCTGGACCAGGCCGTACTTCGGCCACAGCGCGACCGGCAGGATCACGTCGCAGTGGCGGATGTAGTCGAGGTGGACGCCGTCGACGGCCGGGTCGCGGGCGATCTCGGCCATCTTGCCCGCGACGTAGGCCCGCACCTCGGGGCGGGTGGGACACAGCCACTGGTAGTAGCCGACGTACGGCGGGTGCTCCAGGCTGCTGCGGCCCTCGCGGCTGACGGTAAACCACTGCGGCCGGTTCTGCTTCACCCACGCGTCGCCGCTGCGGTTGAGCGCCCACGTCCAGCGCTGGAACGCGAGTCCCTCGCCACGGGCCGCGGCCGAGAGCGCGGCCGTGTCGCCGCCGCTCGCGAGCACGCCTTGCAGGCCGGCCGCGCGCAGCCGCGCGAACTGCCGACGCCACTCGTCGGGACTCCGCGCGGCGTCGCCGTGGACCCAGGCCCAGTGCCGGGGTGCGGGGGCGGAGCCGCCTCCGTTCGCGGCGCGAGCCCCCGCGGGACCGGCGATCCGGCTCGGCCGGTCGTCCGAACCCAATGGGGGTGCGGGGGCGGAGCCGCCTCCGTTCGCGGCGTGAGCCCCCGCGGGACCGGCGATCCGGCTCGGCCGGTCGTCGGAACCCAATGGGGCTGCGGGCAGGGCGGCAGCCCGCGCGCGCGCGGCCAGCGCCATTGCGCCCACGCCCGCGACGAACTCGCGTCGCCTCATTCGCGCCTGCCTGCGGCGCTCCGGAACACGACGACGCCCCACCGCTCGGGCAGGTGCATGTCGATCACGCCCTGCGCCGACCACACCCAGTTGGCCTCGGGCCCTGGCTTGCCGGTCGCCGGGTCGAGCACCTTGGCGTAGCCGCCGGCGCGGGGCTCGACGTGCCAGTCGACGCGCGAGAAGTTCACCTTCCAGCTCTCGCCGTCGCGTGGCACGCGGGTGGTCACCTCGGGCGTCGCCAGGTCGCGAAACGGGATCGCCAGCTCGACGCACCAGCCGCGGTCCCGGTCGCGCGGGTCGTTCGGCGTGCCGTCGAGCCACACGGCCGCGCGCAGCCCTGCCATGTCGAAGCCGTCGCGCGCCTTCCCGCCGTCGCGGTAGCGCACGGGCAGGAACAGGTCCCAGACCGTGCCGAGGGCGTTGATCTCCAGCTCGAAGTAGGTGCGGCCGTCGCCATCGGGGTCGAGGAACACCTCGAAGTCGTCGTCGTGGAAGATCACCGCGTCACGGCGCGTGATCGTCGCCCACAGGTCCGGCTCCGCGAGCTGCGCCGCGACGTACAGGGCGCTCTCGTCCCACGCCATCTTCACGCGCGTGCGAAGGCGCGGCGCGGGCCGCGACGGGCCCTCGATGTCGACGAAGTCCTCGCTCCACGCGGCGTCGGCCCAGGCCCCGTCGTCGAGGCGGCCGTCGATCACGGGCGGCTGGGCGGTCGCGTGGGCGACGTAACGCCGCGGCGCGGGCGCGTCGCCGGCAGCGACCAGCAGCGGCACCAGAGCGACGGCCACGGCGCGGGCCCAGGACCCCATCGGCGCGAAGCCTACTCCACGCCCCGCAGGACTAGAATCGCCAAAGACGGCAACTCGCCGCCGGGAGCATTCCGATGAACATGCTGCTGGCCGGCCTCGCGGCCCTCGTCGCGTTCGTCCTGTTCCTGCTGGGCGCTCTGTTCACGCTCGTGAGCAGTTCGAACGTCGTGATCGGGGCCTACCTCGCCGCGCTCGTGGCCGGCTGGCAGGGCGCCCGCTGGTGGCGCACGCGGCGCTGGGCGGGCTCCACGGAGGGTCCCGCGCTGCGTGCGCGGCGCTCCATGGTCTCGTTGTGTCTCGTCATGGCGGCGGCCCTGGGCGTCACGCTGGCCACGAACATGGTCATGATCCGCCCGCCGTCGCAGGCCGCGCTCGCCGGCTGGTTCCAGGGGCATCGCGCCGAGCTCGAGCGCATGCGCGAGCTGATCGAGAAGCGCCAGTCCGCGGGCCTCGAGTTCCAGCGCCTGCTGCACGACACGGGCTGCCAGGGCGCGCACGAGTGGTCCGACGGCGCCATCAGCTTCGGCTACCGCTCGTGGGGCATGGCCAATCAGGGCTGGCGGGCGACGCTGGTGTGGTCGCCGACCGAACCGAAGCCGCTGCTGGCGACGGTCGACGGCTTCCCGGCAACGCGGGTGCCGGGCTCGGATCGTGTCTTCGCCCGCATCGACGGTTCCTGGTACGCGCACATCGTCTGGTAGGGCTCAGCCCGCCAGCCGCTTGCGCTGCCGCCAGGCGCCGGGGGCGACGCCGACCTCGCGCTTGAACGCGCGAGAGAACGCCGCCTCGCTCTCGTAGCCGACCTGGAGCGCGATCTCGACCAGCTTCGCGCCCGTGTCGCGCAGCAGGCCGGCGGCGACCTGCATCCGCCAGCGGGTCAGGTACTGCATCGGCGGCTGGCCGATGAAGTGGACGAAGCGCTCGTGGAGGGAGGACCGCGACAGGCCCGCCTCCTCGCCGAGCTTCTCCAGCGTCCACGGCGCGCCGGGCCGCTCGTGGAGCAGCGCCAACGCGCGGCCGACGGCCGGGTCGCGCAGGCCGGCCAGCCAGCCGGTCTGCTCCGCGGGCAGCGCGTCGACGTGGCGGCGCAGCGCCTCGACGAACAACATCTCGCTCATCCGTTCGAGCACGGCCTCGCCGCCGGGACGGCGCTGGTTCGACTCGTCGACCACGGACCGCAGCAGCGTGGTCACCCAGGAGTCGGGCCCGAGCGTGCGGCCCGGCACCCGCAGCACTCGCGGCAGGGCGGCCAGCAGCGGGTTGAAGGGCCGGGCGTCGAGGCCCAGGAAGCCGCAGACGATCGTGGCCGACTCGCCCGCGCAGGCCCCCGGCCCGCCGCCCACGCTGAGCGCGTAGGGGAGCTGCGGCGGCCGCGCCGAGAGATACAGGTTGTCGTCGACCGGGGCCCGCATCCCCGGGGCGCTCGACAACACGTGCGGGTCGCCCTGCGGGAACAGGATCACGTCGCCGGCCTCGAGCCGGATCGGGGCGTCGCCCACGATGCCCGCCCAGCACGCGCCCTCGACGAGGCCGTGGAACTCGATCATGTGCTCCGCGCCGGGCAGGATCGCCGGCAGGATCTCGCAGGCCGCCGGGGCCTCGGCCACCCAGGGTGAGGCCCCCTCGACGTAATAGAAGAGCGCGCCGCGGAAGCGCACCGCGCGCAACAGGTCGGAAAGTGTGTCTCCGCTCACAACGGCCTCTTGAATTGGACGGTGGGGCAAGTGTTGGCGACGCTCGGCCATACGTCAACCCGCGCGGAGGCCGATCTTGCCGGGGAACTCAGGAGGAGATTCCGCCCATGGCTTCGATCCAGTCCGTTCCTTCGACCCCCGACTTCGCCGCGATCAAGGGCCGCCAGCAGGCGACCTGGTCCGCCGGCGACTTCGGCCGCATCGGTGTCCGCCTGCAGAGCGTGGGCGAGTCGCTGTGCGAGGCGGTCGACCTGCGCGCCGGCGACCGGGTGCTCGACGTCGCCGCCGGCAACGGCAACGCGTCGCTGGCGGCCGCGCGTCACTTCGCCGCGGTGACCTCGACCGACTACGTGCACGCGCTGCTCGAGCAGGGCCGCACCCGGGCGGAGGCGGACGGCCTCGACATCGCCTTCCAGGTGGCGGACGCCGAGGCCCTGCCTTTCGCGGACGGCGCGTTCGACGTGGCGCTGTCGACGTTCGGCGTGATGTTCGCGCCCGACCAGCAGCAGGCGGCCAGGGAGCTGCTGCGGGTCGTGCGGCCGGGCGGCAAGATCGGCCTCGCCAACTGGACGCCCGACGGCTTCGTGGGCCAGTTGTTCGAGGTGGTCAGCACGTTCGTGGCGCCGCCGCCCGGACTGCGCCCGCCGATGGAGTGGGGCACGGCGTCGCGGCTGCGCGAGCTGTTCGGCCGCGGCGTCGCGGCGCTGCGCACCGAGCGCCGCGTCTACACCTTCCGCTATCACTCGGCCGAGCACTGGATCGAGGTGTTCCGCACGTACTACGGGCCGACCCACAAGGCCTTCGCCGCCCTCGACGAGCAGGGCCAGCTCGCGCTCCACGCGGCGCTGCTCGCGTTCCTGGCGCGCTGGGACCGCGGCAACGGCCGCGCCCTCTGCATCCCCGGCGACTACCTCGAGGTGGTGGTCACGAAGTAGGCCCGGCGCGTGGTCACCGCCAGGGCTGCGGTTCGACCGTCACCGTGATCGACGACGGGCGCGCGGCCGAGCGGAAGACGCGCTGGGTCGCGGGCCTGAAGTCTTCGGGCTTCGCGCGCGGGATGTCGCCGAAGGTCTGCGGGTTGCGGTCGACCAGCGGGAACCAAGAGCTCTGCACCTGGACCATCAGCCGGTGGCCACGTCGGAACGTGTGGGCGACGTCGGGCAGGTCGAAGCGGATCAGGTCCGGCTGGCCCGGGGTGAAGGGCTCGGGCTGCTCGAACGAGCGGCGGAACTTGCCGCGGAACGGCTCGCCGCGCACGAGCTGCTGGTAGCCCCCGAGGCGCACGTAGTTGGCCGGGCGCGGCTCGTCCTTGCCCTTCCACTCGGGGGTCGGCAGGTCGCCGGGGTAGACGTCGATCACCTTGACGACGAAGTCGGAGTCGGTGCCCGAGGTGGAGACGTGGAGCGTGACGCCGATCGGGCCGAGCACCGTCAGGTCCTCGTCGAGCACCTCGGTCTGGTACACGAGCACGTCGGGCCGGGTCGCCGCAAAACGCTGGTCCTCCGTCATGTAATCGCCCTGCATGCCGATCTGCACGTGGCCGACGTAGGGCACCGGGCGGCTGGGGTCGCTCACGTACTCGTCGAACGCCTCCGCCGGGCCGGGCGCCTCCGGGGACAGCCGTCCCCCCTCGCGCAGGTAGAAGGAACGCGCCTCCGCGGCGGCCGGCGGCCAGGCGTCGAACTGGCGCCAGCGGTTGGTCCCGGTCTCGAACATCGTCGCCTTCGCGACCGGCGCGGGCTTCGCGTCGACGAGGTGGGCCTTGAAGAACGGCCACTCGACCTGCTCGCGGTACCAGACCGCCGTGGGCTGGCCGAAGTCGAGGTTGCCCACGCGGTTACCCTCGGACCGTGACCAGGAGCCGTGAGTCCACGGCCCCATCACCAGGTGGTTGGCCACGGCGGGGCTCTGTGCGCGGATCGTGCGATAGGTACGCAGGGGGCCCATCAGGTCCTCCGCATCGAACCAGCCGCCGACCGCCAGCACCGCCGGCGGCAGGTTGCGGAAGTGGCGCCAGATCGAGCGGGCGCGCCAGAACAGGTCGTAGCTCGTGTGCTCGAGGTTGTTGCGGTAGTAGACGTTGTCGAGCAGCCCGTGCTTTTCCGCACCGCTCCACAGCGGGCCCATGGCGAGGAAGAACTCGTAGCCGCTGGGCGTGCCGTAGTCGAAGCGCAGGCTGTCCTGCGGCGGGCGCGGCTCGTCGGGCCGCGGCTTGAAGAAGGTGTAGAAGCCGAAGTTGGCCGCCAGCATGAACGCGCCGTTGTGGAACGAGTCGTCGCCCAGGTAGTAGTCGGTGACGGGCGCCTGCGGCGAGACCGCCTTCAACGCGGGGTGGGCGTCGATCATGCCCGCCGAGACGTAGAAGCCCGGGTACGAGATGCCCCACATCCCGACCCGGCCGTTGTTGCACGGCACGTGCTCGACCAGCCAGTCGATCGTGTCCCAGGTGTCGGTGCTCTCGTCGGTGTCCTGCGGCGAGGCCCTGGTCGCGACGTGGGGGCGCACCTCGGTCCAGGTGCCCTCCGACATGTAACGCCCGCGCACGTCCTGGTAGACGACGACGAAGCCGGCGCGGGCGAAGGGCTCGGAGGGGCCGAGGCTCTCGCGGTACTGGTCGACGCCGTAGGGCCCGACGGAGTACGGCGTGCGGTTGAGCAGGATCGGGTGCGGGGCGTCGCAGGTCTTCGGCACGTACAGGGAAGTGAACAACCGCGTGCCGTCGCGCATCGCCACGCGGTGCTCGTACTTCGTGTACAACTCGCGGACGTTCGGCTTCGCCGGCTTCGCGTCGGGTGCCGGCTGCGCGCCCGCGCCCAGGGCGAGACCCGCCAGCGCCAGCAGGGCCGCGAGGGTCCGTCGCGCCCCGACCCCGGTCACCGGAACCTTCGTCGACTCCATGGCTGTCCCCCCCGGGGCAAGGTTCGCACAACCGCCGGGGGCCTTTGGGCCGGGGTGTAGAATCCCGCCGCTTCACCAACAAAAGGGGTACGCCATGTCCGTCGACCGGTCGCACTTGCCGAGGTGGATCGCCGCTCTCGCGGCCTGCGCGCTGCTCGCGCCGGGTGGGCGGGCGCTCGCCCAGCAGCCGCAAGCCGAGCCATCGCCCACGCCGGAGACCGTGAAGCTGCTCGAGGAGGTCACGGTCACCGCGCAGAAGCGCGAGGAGAACATCCAGGAGATCCCGCTCTCGGTGACCTCGCTCGACGCCGACAAGCTGGCGCTGATCTCCGCTGGCGGCGCCGACGTCAAGGCGCTCTCGGGCCGCGCGCCCAGCCTGCTGCTCGAGTCGTCCTTCGGGCGCGCCTTCCCTCGCTTCTACATCCGCGGCCTCGGCAACACCGACTTCGACCTCAACGCGTCGCAGCCGGTGTCGATGATCGTCGACGAGGTGGTGCTCGAGAACCCGGTCGTCAAGGGCAAGCCGCTGTTCGACCTGGCGCGCACGGAAGTGCTGCGCGGGCCGCAGGGCTCGCTGTTCGGCCGCAACACGCCGGCCGGCATCGTCAAGTTCGACTCTGTCAAGCCTTCGCAGGATCTCGACGGCTTCGCGCGGGTGTCCTACGGCACCTACGACAACATCGACTTCAAGGGCGCGGTCGGCGGCCGCCTGAGCGACACCGTGTCCGCGCGCGCGTCCGTCCTCTACCAGTCGCAGTCCGACTGGATCGACAACACCCGCAGCGGCGAGGAGGACGCGCTGGGCGGCCAGGAGACGCTGGCGTGGCGCCTGCAGTTGTTGTGGCAGCCCAACGAGAAGTTCAGGGCGCTGGCCAAGTTCGACGGCTGGAGCCTCGACGGCACCGCGCGCATCTTCCGCGCCAACATCCTGAAGACCGGCACCAACCAGCTGGTCGACGGCTACGCCCAGGACCAGGTGGCGCAGGACGGCCTGAACGAGCAGGAGATCGACGCGTTCGGCGGCGCGCTCAAGCTGGACTACGACTTCGGCAAGGCCACGCTGACCTCGATCACCGGCTTCGAGACGCTCGAGATGTACAGCCGCGGCGACATCGACGGCGGCTTCGGCGCCAGCTTCGCCCCGCCGTTCGGCCCGGGCTTCATCCCGTTCCCCTCGGAGAGCGCCGACGGCCTGCCCGAGCTTGACCAGCTGACCCAGGAGCTGCGCCTCGCCAGCAACCCTGGCGGCAAGTGGGACTGGCTGGTCGGTCTCTACTACTTCGACGAGAGCCTGCAGGCCGACAGCTTCAGCTACAACACGCTGGCGCCCGGCAACCCGCAGGACGGCTACGCGTTCCAGACCCAGGACGCGAAGTCGTGGGCGACGTTCGCGTCGCTCGACTACCACCCGAACGAGCGCTGGTCGCTCAAGGGCGGCCTGCGTTACACGACGGACGAGAAGGACTTCTCGGCCGAGCGGCCCGACCCCACGTTCCAGTTGCCGACCGTGCGCCCGATCCAGGTCTCGACCGAGGCGGACCTCGTCACCTGGGACCTGGCGGCCACTTACGAGGCGACCGACGCGGTCAACCTCTACGGCCGCGTGGGCACGGGCTTCCGGGCGCCGTCGATCCAGGGCCGCATCCTGTTCTGCGCGGACTTCGCGGGCGGGCTCGACCCGGCCAGCAACTGCGTGTCGGTGGCCGACGAGGAGAAGCTGACCTCGTTCGAGGCGGGCATCAAGACCGAGATCAACAGCCAGTTGCGGCTGAACGTCGGCGGCTTCATGTACAACGTCGACGGCCAGCAGATCGTCGCGGTCGGCGGCCAGTTCAACACGGCGACGCTGCTGAACGCGGACAAGACCAACGGCTACGGCCTGGAGATGGACCTCGACTGGGCGCCCACCTCCGAGTGGCTGATCACGCTCGGCGGCTCCTACAACCACACCGAGATCGACGACCCGAACCTCAAGGTGGGAGCCTGCGGCGGCGGCTGCACGATCACCAACCCGGTCGCGAACGGCCTGGTCAGCATCGACGGCAACGCGCTGCCGCACGCGCCGAAGTGGATCTTCAGCGGCATCGTCGACTACCGCCGGATCGTCGGCAGCCAGGGCGTGTTCAAGGCCAGCGTCGACTGGTCGTACCACGACGAGAAGAGCTTCTTCCTGTACCAGTCGAAGGAGTTCGTGGCCGACTCGTTCGAGCTCGGCGCGCGCCTCGCCTACACGTTCCGCCAGGGCAAGTGGGAAATCGCCGCCTTCGGCCGCAACCTGACCGACGAGTTGATCGTCCAGAACGGCATCGACTTCAACAACCTGACCGGGATGACCAACGAGCCGCGCATGATCGGCTTCGAGCTCGTCACCCGCTTCTAGCCCGGACCCGCCCGGGGCGAGCTGCCCCAAGCGCACTGCGGCTCGCTCCGGGCCATTCGATCCGTGGCTTCATTGACACCCTGGGTGTGCAGCCCCAGACTGGTTCATGAAGAGAGTTCCCGCCCGCCATCCCGGGCAGCCCCGCGCGCTCCTCGTCGGCTGCCTGCTCCTGGTCGTCGCCCTCGCCTCCCCGCTGGCGCTCCGAGCCCAGTCGGCCTCCTTTCAGGTCGACGATCGCGTGCAGACCAACGTCAATGGATTCGGCTGGATCAACGGGACCGTGATCGAGATCGGCAGCGGCCCTCAGGCCGGGCAGGTCAAGGTCCACGCCGACGGCTACCCGGGCGAGTTCTGGGTGCGCGCCACGATGAGCTCGGCGATCCGCAGGCTGGCCGGAGGGTCGCCCGCGGCGAACCAGGCGGCCCGAGCGAGTGCCGCGCTCGACCAGGCGGAGGCGACGACCGCGCCCCGTCTCGGCAAGTACCTGGTGATGTCCTACGGTGCTTCGAATCCGCTGCACCTGGGCTACGTCGAGTTGCGGGCCGGCGGAAGTTACCGTTACCTGAACATGGGCGGCGCGGCGACCGGCCAGGGCCGATACGAATACGACGGAGCCACCGCATCGGTGCGCTGGATCAGTGGTCCCGTGCTCGAGAACAGGTGGGGCGGCCAGTTCGACATCACGCGCGAGGGGAAGACGCACACCCTCCGGCTCACGAGCTCCACGATCTGCACCAACAGCGTGGACTGAACGGGCCCGTCAGCGCGCCCGCTCGGCCCGGGCGCGTTCGACGGCGAGCCACTCCGCGGCGTCCTGCGGCACGACGGCCGCGGCCGCGGCGTGGAGTTGCGCGGCCTGCGCCTGGCGCTTGCCGCCTTCGATCATCGGCAGCCCGCGCGCACACTCGACCAGCACGGTCGGACTGTTCGGGGCCAGGGCGAGCGCCTGCTCGAAGCACTCGACCCCGGCGCGGGCGTCGCCGCCCTGGGTCCAGGCCAGCAGCCGCCCGACCTTGGCGATCACTTCCGCGTGAAACGCGCCCAGCGCGGCGAGCGCGTCGGCGTGCTTCGGCGCCAGTTCCAGGGTCGCCACCAGCGCGCCCTTCACGCGGCCGCCGAGGCCTTCGGCCAGGGCACGGCCGATGCTGATGTCCTGGCTGTAGCGGCCCAGCGCGTGGCCCACCCAGTAATAGGCGTTGGCGTTCTTCGGCTGCTCGGCCTGCTGCGCCTGGGCGCGCTCGACCACCTCCAGCAGCAGCAGCCGGCGCCGCTTCTCGTCGGCCTCCAGGTACGTGGCGTAGATCGTCTGCGCCTTGTTCGCGCAGGTGACGCCCGCACCGCCCGCCTTCAGGCCGGCGTCAACGGCCGCCTTGAAGGCACCCGCGTGGAACAGCGTCCACGCCTCCTGCACTGCGGCTTCCGCGGGCCACGGCTCGGCGTCCGCCCGGTGCAGGCCCTTCCACGCCTTCTTCAGCGAGGACCGGTCGTGGTGGAACGCCCGGTCGTCGCCGGGGAACGCTCTCCACTTCGCCATCGCGTCCACGCCCTCCCCCGGGCCCGCGGATTCTACTGGCGCCAGACGGCCCGGGCCAGAACCACGAAATGCCGAATGTACAAGCGCCGCGCGGCCACCCGCGATCGCGGTCCGGGCCCACCGCCTTGTGCGGACTGGAGTTAGGGCCCTCGCGGCGATGGGACCCGATCTTGCACTAGGTCACAGGCAGCATCGACCGAGGAGGTCCCCCATGAACGACCGCAACGCGTATTCCATCTGGACTCTGAGCTTTCTGGCGGGCGGACTGGCGGGCGCCACGGCGGCGCTGCTGCTGGCGCCGCGATCGGGCCGCGACACCCGAAACGCCATGCGTCGCACGCTGAACGAGACGGACGCCTCGATGCGGCGGCTGAAGCACGACGTGATCCGCAGTGGCGAGAACCTGCGGGACGAAGCCACGCGGCGCGTCGGCGCAGCCGCCGCAGCGCTCGCAGGCAACGGCTCGGAAGCGCCTGCTTCCGTCTGAGGAGGTCTGACCGATGAGCGTCGCGATCACAGGGAACTGGGGCCTGCGCCTGCTGGGCGTGTGGGTGATCCTGATGAGCCTCGTGGCTTACGTTCCGCTGATCGCCTCCCTGGGCATTCTGCTGAATGTCCTGGGAGTGGCCGCGGGCATCCTGATCCTGATCGGCCGATAGCGTCAGCGCGGGCGCGCCCGCGTTGACGCTCGCCGCGTGCGGGAATAGCCTCCGGCGCACGAGCGCACCAGCGCGCCCGCAAGGAGCCGGAGCATGAAGACGCACCGCCCCTTCGCACTGTTCGTGCTGACCGCCTGCCCCGTTTTCGCGGTGCCCGCCGACAAGCCGGGCTGCAAGGACCATCCGCTGTTCCCCACCCGGATGCCCAACTACCGGATCGAGGCCTGCGAGGCGAAGGATTTCGCCGCCTGGGACTTCTCGGTCGCGAAGGGCCCGAAGCGGAAGGTGGAGGGCCAGTACACGTTCATCACCTATGCGGTCGGCGACCGGGCCGACGACCAATCGGGCCTGGCCGTCGTCCGCAACTACGAGAACGCGATGAAGAAGATCGGCGCGACGATCGCGGCGTCCGACCCGGAGCGCTGGGTCAACGGCTCGGTCGCGATCGAGGGCCGCGAGGTCTGGGCCGAGGCGATCAAGGGCAACGGCAAGATCTGGCTGCGCGTCGTCGAGGCGAAGGCGATGACCCAACACGTGGTCGCCGACGCCGCGTCGTTCCGGGACGGCCTCGAGGCGAGCGGCCACATCGCGGTCTATGGCATCCATTTCGACACGGGCAAGGCGACCGTCAAGCCGGAGTCAGAGCCGGCGCTGGCCGAGGTGGCGAAGCTGCTTGCCGCCGACCCGTCGCTGAAGCTCTGGGTCGTCGGTCACACCGACGCGGTCGGCGCGCTCGACGCCAACATGAAGCTGTCGCAAGCCCGAGCCGAGGCCGTTGTCGCCGCGCTGACGACAGCCCACGGCGTCGCACCCGCGCGGCTGAAGGGCCACGGCGTCGGCCCGCTGGCGCCGGTCGCCAGCAACGCCGCGGAAGAAGGCCGGGCGAAGAACCGGCGCGTGGAGCTCGTCCAGCAGTAGCGCGACGCCTTGATTCCCCTCGCGCTCGCAGCCGGGTTCGTGGCGCTGCTGCTCGCGCTCCTGGCGCGGCAGCTCGGGCGGCCGAGCGGGTGGTTCGGACGGCGGGTGATGGCCTCGCTGTTGAACGCGGGCAACCGGGAACTGCTGGATTCGGTGCTGGAGATCGTGGCGCCGACTCCGGGGGCGAGGATCGTCGACGTGGGGTTCGGCGGCGGCTACACCCTCCGGCGCCTGGCCCCCCTCGTCCGCCCCGCCAGAGTCACCGGGGTCGAGATCTCGGAAGCCATGGTCTCGGGCCTGGGAGACGGCGACTACGACCTCCACCTGGCGGACGCCGCGGCGCTTCCTTTCCCCGCGGCATCGTTCGACGTCGTGCTCTCGGTCAACACGATCTACTTCTGGCCCGACCCCGCGCGCGTGCTCGCCGAGGTGCGACGGGTCCTGGTGCCCGGCGGCCGCCTGGTCCTGGGCTATCGGAGCCGGGCCGTCCTGCAGCTCAACCCGCTCACCTGGTTCGGATTCCGGCTCTACGACGACCGCCGGGTCGGCCAACTCCTCGCGGCTGCGGGCGTCGACTGCGAGATCCGCACGCCTCGCAGCGGCGAGAGGATCGCCATCGGCACGAAGCGCTGAACCGGCCGCTGCGCTACTTGACCTCCCAGATGTCGCCCGTGCGGAGGAGCTGGGCGAGGTCGCCCTTGCCCTTCTTCGCCTGGATCGCGCTGATCTGGTCCGCGACCTGGTCCTCGTAGCGCGGGGCGTCGTCGACCGCGCGCAGCACGCCGATCGGGGTCGGGAAGCCCGGCTCCGTCTCCATCCGCGAGAGCAGGAACGCGTACGCCGGGTTGGGGTTCTTCTCGTCGTGGACGAGCAGGTCCGCCTCGCTCACGCCGCCCTCGCCGAGGGTGACGACCTCCAGCGAGAGGCCGTTCAGGCGAATGCCCTTGTCCTTGTTCTTGCCGAACACCAGCGGCTTGCCGTGCTCCAGCGCCAGCAGGCGATCGTCGCGGACTTCTTTCTCGACGACCGAGTCCCAGGCGCCGTCGTTGAAGATGTTGCAGTTCTGCAGGATCTCCATGAACGCCGTGCCGCGGTGGGCGGCCGCGCGCCGCAGCACGCCCTTCAGGTGCGGCTGCATCACGTCGATGCCGCGGGCCACGAAGCCGGCCTCGGCGCCGAGCGCCACCGACAGCGGCTGGAACGGGCGGTCGACGGACCCGTACGGCGTCGACTTGGCCTTCTTGCCCACCTCGGAGGTCGGCGAGTACTGGCCCTTGGTCAGCCCGTAGATGCGGTTGTTGAACAGCATCACCTTGAGGCCGACGTTGCGCCGCAGCATGTGGATCGTGTGGTTGCCGCCGATCGACAGCCCGTCGCCGTCGCCCGTCGCCACCCACACCTCGAGCTCCGGGTTGGCGAGCTTGATGCCCGTCGCGATCGCCGGCGCGCGGCCGTGGATCGAGTGGAAGCCGTAGGTGTTCATGTAGTACGGGAAGCGGCTGGAGCAGCCGATGCCCGAGACGACCACGAACTTCTCCTTCGGGATGCCGAGCTCGGGGAACACCGACTGCACCGCGGCCAGGATCGCGTAGTCGCCGCAGCCGGGGCACCAGCGGACTTCCTGGTCGGTCTGGAAGTCCTTCCTCGTGTAGACGGGAGCCGTGGCGTTCACGCGAGCACCTCCTCCACCTTCTGTTCGATCTCGTCCTGGCGGAACGGCTTGCCCTGGACCTTGTTGAGCCCGATGGCGTCGACCAGGTACTTGGCGCGCAGCACCATCAGCAACTGGCCGAGGTTCATCTCCGGCACCACCACCTTGCGGTAGCGGCGCAGCACCTCGCCGAGGTTCTTCGGCAGCGGGTTCAGGTGCCGCAGGTGGACGTGGCCGACGCGGCGGCCGCGCGCGCGCAGGCCGCGCAGCGCCGCGGTGATCGAGCCGTAGGTCGAGCCCCAGCCGACGATCAGCACCTCGCCGTCGGGGTCGCCCGCGGGAACGACGTCCGGGATCTCGTCCGCGATCCGCGCGACCTTCTCCGCGCGGATCTTGACCATCCGCTCGTGGTTGATCGGCTCGTAGTTGACGTTGCCGGTGCGCTCCTGCTTCTCGATGCCGCCGATGCGGTGCTCGAGGCCCGGTGTGCCGGGGATCGCCCACGGCCGGCCCAGCGTCACGGGGTCGCGCTCGTAGGGGAAGAAGCCGGTGGGGTCGGTGCGGAACTTGACGTCGATCGCGGGCAGGTCGGCGACGTCCGGCACCCGCCACGGCTCGGCGCCGTTGGCGAGGTAGCCGTCGGTCAGCACGATCACCGGCACCATGTGCTTGAGCGCGATCCGGCAGGCCTCGAACGCGACCCAGAAGCAGTCGCCCGGGGTCGACGCCGCGATCACCGGCAGCGGCGCCTCCGAGTTGCGGCCGAAGATGGCCTGGAACAGGTCGGCCTGCTCGGTCTTGGTCGGCAGCCCGGTCGACGGCCCGCCGCGCTGGATGTCGCAGATGACGAGCGGCAGCTCGGTCATGACCGCCAGCCCGATCGCCTCCATCTTCAGCGCCATGCCCGGGCCGCTGGTGGTGGTGATCGCGAGCTGGCCCGCGTACGCAGCACCGATCGCCGCGCACACGGCCGCGATCTCGTCCTCGGCCTGGAACGTGGTCACGCCGAAGCTCTTGAACATCGACAGCTCGTGCAGCACGTCGGACGCGGGCGTGATCGGGTAGCTGCCCTGGAACAGGCGCAGGCCCGAGCGCTGCGACGCCGCCACGAAGCCGATGGCGAGGGCGGTGTTGCCCGAGATATTGCGGTACAGGCCCGGCGTCAGCTTCGCCGGCGGGATCTCGTAACTGACCTGGAACTGCTCGGTCGCCTCGCAGTAGGCGTAGCCGGCCTTCATCGCCAGCTTGTTGGCCTCGGCCAGCTTGGCCTTGCCGTCCTTGAACTTGTCCTCGAGCCAGCGGTAGGTCGGCTCCATCGAGCGGTTGTAGAGCCAGTAGCACATGCCGAGCGCGAAGAAGTTCTTGCACCGGTCCATGCTCTTGGCGTCGAGCCCGAGGTCCTTCAGCGCCGCCCGCGTCAGCCGCGTCAGCTCGACCGGGAACAGCCGGTAGCCGTCGAGCGAGTGGTCGTCGAGCGGGCTGACCGTGAGCTGGGCCTTCTTCAGGTCCTGCTCCTTGAAGTTGTCGGTGTTGACGATCAGGATGCCGTTCTTCTTCAGGTCCGCGACGTTGACCTTGAGCGCCGCGGGGTTCATCGCGATCAGCGCGTCGACCACGTCGCCCGGCGTGTGCACGTCGCTGGCCCCGAAGTGGACCTGGAAGCCCGACACGCCCGGCAGCGTGCCGGCGGGGGCGCGGATCTCGGCCGGGAAGTCCGGGAACGTGGCCAGGTCGTTGCCGAACAACGCGCTCGTGTTCGTGAACTGGCTGCCGGTGATCTGCATGCCGTCGCCGGAATCGCCGGCGAAGCGGATCACCGCGGCCTCGAGCGTCTCCTTGCGGCGGAACGTCGCTTCCATCGTCGTGGCCATCTTCGTGTCCGGGCCTCCGTTGCGGTCTGCTGGAACAGGAAAAGTCCAGTATACGGCGGCGGCCGGCCGCGCCCGAGTGGAGATCAGTGCCGCGCGGGGGCGAGCGCGGCGCGGCCGTGGGCCAGGCGCAGCAGGGTCGGGGCGACCAGCGGCAGCGGCACGACATGGTCGACGGCGCCGCGCTCGATCGCCTCGCGCGGCATGCCGAAGACCACGCAGCTCGCCTCGTCCTGGGCCACGGTCGCGGCGCCCGCCCGCTTCATCTCCAGCAGGCCCTCCGCCCCGTCGTCGCCCATCCCGGTCAGGATCGCGCCGACGGCGTTGTGACCGGCCGCGGCGGCCGCCGAGCGGAACAGCACGTCGACGCTGGGGCGGTGGCGGGAGACGAGAGGCCCGTCCTTGACCTGCACCGCGTACAGCGCGCCGCTACGCACCAGCAGCGTGTGGCGATTGCCGGGCGCGATCAGCGCCCGCCCCGGGATCACGCGGTCGCCGTCCGCGGCCTCCTTGACCCGCACCTTGCACAAGCCGTCGAGGCGGTCCGCGAAGGCGCGGGTGAAGACCTCCGGCATGTGCTGCACGATCACCATTCCCGGCGCGTCCGGCGGCAGCGCCTCCAGGATCTCGCGCAGCGCCTCGGTGCCGCCCGTGGAGGCGCCGATCGCGATCACCTTGTCCGTGGTCGTGCGGATCGCGTGCGGCGTCGCGCCGCGCACGACGGCATCCGCGCCGTGACGCGGCTCGACCGGCATCGGCGCCATCCGCGGCCCGCGCAGGCGAGCCCGGGCGGCGGCGTGCACGGCGTCGGAGATCAGCGTCGCCGACTCCTCGAGGAACTCGCGCACGGCCAGGCTGGGCTTGGCGACGACCTCGACGGCGCCCTCGTCGAGCGCGCGCAGCGCCGCCTCGGAGCCGGGGCCGGCCAGCCCGGAACAGATCACGACCGGGATCGGGTCCTGGGACATCAGCTTGCGCAGGAACGTGAGCCCGTCCATGCGCGGCATCTCGAGGTCGAGCACGATCACGTCGGGCCGCGCACGCTGGATCTTCTCGAGCGCGAACACGGGGTCGGGGGCCGTGGTCACCGCGCAGCCCCGCGCGTTCAGGATGGCGGTCAGCGCCTGGCGCACCACGGCCGAGTCGTCGACGACCAGCACATCGAGCCGGCGGCGCGTCATGGCGCCTCCTTGTCAGCGGAACGGGTGCTCCAGGCTCAGGTACAGGAACACTCGGCGCTCCTCGCTGGCGGGACCGAGGCCGAACTGGAACGCGAGGCCCGGCACCACCTGGAGGCCGCCCCAGTCGATCGCGACGCGCACGCCCGGCCCGATCAGCGGCTCCCACTCGCCTTCTCCGCCCGTTTCGCGGGTGTGGACGGCGACCGCCTCGAGCATCAGGTTGACCCGCGGGTGGGCCAGCCAGATCAGGCTCTGGCCCAGGTTCCAGCCCGTCACCGCGGGCCGCCCGCCGGCCTCGAACACGCGGGAGACGCCGGCGTTCGTGTGCAGCACGACGTTGCGCCCCGTGTCGAAGCTCAGCGGCAGGTTGAGCTGCAGCGCGCCCTGACCAGCCACGACGTCGGACCCGGTCGGGGCCACGAACGAGACCCGCGGCGCGAAGGCGACCGGACCGCCGCCCACGCCGACGGCCTGGTAGCGGTAGTTGAACGCGAGGTCGCCGATCTTGCTGGCCGCATCCAGTCGCTCCACGGGCAACGAGAAGCTGATCTGGTGGTGCTGGTCGAACAGCGGCCACTCCTGGGTGAAGGCCAGGCTCCAGTCGCCGCTCTGGTCGTCGCGCGACCAGCCGAAGATGTGCTGGACGATGCCGGGCTCCTGGTTGTAGGCCTCCTCGATCAGGAACGAGTTGTCCTGGATCGGCACGACCTCGGGCACCGGCCCGGGCGTGGGCGACGGCGTGGCTCGAGCGGCCGGGTCCTCGGCCGCCGCGACCAGGCCACAGCACGCGAACGCCAGCGCCAGCAACGACGAGCGGTTCCTCAAGACGCCCTCCGCGTGCCGGACGTCGCCGCGCCCGGCAGTGCGTACGTGTTGGGCCCGACGGCTTCCAGCGCGCTCGTCGTGCCGAGCAGGCTCTCGGAGTGGCCGAGATAGAGGCAGCCGTGAGGCGACAGCAGGCGCGCGAAGCGGCCGACCACCCGCAGCTTCTCCGCGGCCTGGAAATAGATGAGCACGTTGCGACACAGTATCAAGTCGAACGGGGCCTCGACCGGGTAGCTGTCGTCTTTCAGGTTGATGCGCTCGAAGCGCACCAGCTGGCGCAGCTCGGGGCAGGCCTTCATCCGCCCCTCTTCCTTGCCGACGCCGCGCAGCATGAAGCGCTTCAGGTACGGTGGCGGGATCTCGGAAGAGCGGGCCAGCGGCCACACGGCTGCGCGCGCGCGCTCCAGG
This sequence comes from Vicinamibacteria bacterium, assembly GCA_023701125.1. GTDB lineage: Bacteria > Acidobacteriota > Vicinamibacteria > Fen-336 > Fen-336 > WYBL01. The sequence continues at coordinate 79,564 of JAMPXO010000001.1, forward strand.
ATGCGGGTCGACAGGTCCGAGGCCAGGATGTCGATCGACCAGCCCGAGCCGGGCGGGAACACGGACAAGAGCAACATCGCCAGCGAGAACGGCTCCTCACCCGACGAGCAGGCGGCGCTCCAGGCCCGGATCCGCCGCGAGTGGCGGCCGGCATCGGCCTCAGCCCGCAGCTGCGGCAGCAGCACCTGCTCGATGTGCTCGAACTGGTGCGGCTCGCGGAAGAAGTGGGTCTCGTGGGTGCACAGCAGGTCGATCATCTGCACCCGCTCGACCGGGTCGGTGCTGACCCGCTCGTGGTACTCGGTGAAGGTGTGCAGGCCCAGCTCGCGCAGGCGCCTGGCGAGCCGCCCGGCGAGCAGGGCCTTCTTCATCTCCGAGAGCCAGATCCCCGAGTCCTGGAGCACGAGCTCCTGGAAGGCGCGGAACTCCGCCGGCGTCGGCTGGCGCAGCTCCGCCTGTCCCGCGCTCACGACGCCGTCCTCAGGCCCCCGCCGCCGGCCGCTCCGCCAGGGGCGCGGCGGCGGCCTCGGGCGTGAGCGGCACCTCCTGCACCGCCGCGATCTCGTCCGCCGAGAGCACGCGGTCGACGTCGAGGATCAGGCTGAAGCGCCTGCCCGCCCGCCCCATGCCCAGCAGGTAGTCGACGTGGACGCGGGTGCCGAACGGCGGCGGCGGCTGGATGTCCTCGGCGCGCAGGTCGGCGACCTGGCTGACCGCGTCCGCCATCAGCCCCATCACCGTCGACTCGTCGTCGATCCGGGCCTCGACGATGACGATGCAACTGCGCGCCGTCACCGTCGCTTCCGGGTAGCCGAACTTGACGGCCAGGTCGACCACCGGCACGACGTGGCCGCGCACGTTGAGCACGCCCCGGATGCTGGGCGGCGTGCCCGGCACCCGGGTCAGCGGCTCGTACTGCAGGATCTCGCGCACGCTGAGGATCCCCAGCGAGTACTCCTCGCCGCCGATGAAGAGCCCCAGGTACTGTCCGGGGGCGGCCAGCGCCTTCGTGTCTTCCATGGCGCCCTCCATTCAGAACTGGCGATAGTCCGAGTCGTGGTGCGCCCCGTTGCCCTGGGCCTGCGGCGCCGGCGGGGTGTGGAGCTGCGGGTGCTGCGGCGCGAAGCCACGGGCCGGCACGTGGGCCGTGGTGTGCGACGCCGGGGCGCGTCCGGCGCTCGCGGCGTGGGTGGTCGACGTGAAGCGCGTGGCTTCCCCGCCGACGACCTGGAAGTAGGCCATCAACTGCTGCAGCGCCTCCGCCTGCGAGGCCATCTCCTCCGCGGTCGAGGCCAGTTCCTCCGAGGCCGAGGCGTTGCGCTGCGTGACCTGGTCGACCTGGCTCATCGCCTTGTTGATCTGGCCCACGCCCGAGGCCTGCTCGGACGAGGCGGCGGCGACCTCCTGGACGAGGTCGGCGGTCTTGCGGATCGCCGGCACCAGCGAGTCGAGCAGCTTGCCCGAGCGGTCCGCGACGTCGACGCTCGAGGTGGCCAGCTTGCTGATCTCCTTGGCCGCCTCCTGGCTGCGCTCCGCCAGCTTGCGGACCTCGGTCGCCACCACCGCGAAGCCCTTGCCGTGCTCGCCAGCGCGGGCGGCCTCGATCGCGGCGTTGAGCGCCAGCAGGTTCGTCTGGTACGCGATCTCCTCGATGATCGAGACCTTGCCGGCGATCTCGCGCATGGCGGACACCGTCTCGCGCACGGTGCGCCCGCTCTCCTCCGCGTCGCGCGCGCCCTGCAGCGCCATCTGCTCGGTCTGCCGGCTGTTCTCTGCGTTCTGGGCGATCGAGGCGTTCATCTGCTCCAGGCTCGAGGTCGTCTCCTCCACGGAAGCGGCCTGCTCGCTCGTGCCCTGCGACAGCGACTGCGACGTCGCCGAGACCTGACCCGAGGCCGACGACAAGGCGCCCGCGCCAGAGCGGACCTCTCCGATCACCCGCGCCAGGTTGTCCGCCATCTCCTTCATCGCCATCAGCAACAACCCGGCCTCGTCCTTGCGGTCGACCTCGACGCGCTCGGTCAGGTCACCGCGGGCGATCCGCCGAGCCAGCCCCACGGCGTCGTCGATCGGGGCGGTGATGCTGCGGGTGATCGCCATGCCGATCAGCGCGGCGACGACCAGCGCGACGGTGACCAGCACCATCAACGTCAGGATGATGTCGCCCACCTGGGCGTCGACGGCCTTGGCCAGGGCCGTCAACCCCTCCGCGTGGTCCTGCGCCATCTCGACGGCCATCGTCTCCAGCTCGCGGGCGGAGTCCTTGTACGGAAGCATCGCGGCGTCGGCCGCGTGGGAGTCGGCCACCTTGCCCTCGGCGACCTGGGAGCTGACGCGAGCGTAGCCGGCCGCGTACTCGGCCAGGTTGGCACGCAGCTTCTTGACCTTCTCGAGGTCAGCCGCCGTCGTGTCGTCGTCCTGGGCGCGGAACCCCAGCTCCAGCTCGTCGATGGCCGTGTCGAGCTCCCGCTTGGAGTCCCGCCACTGCTGGAGGTAGCGCTCGCGATCCGCCGTCTCGCCCATTTGCAGGAAGGAGTCCTTCTCGTAGCGCCGCAGGTTCGCGGTCAGCCCGTTCGCGCGCTGCGAGAGCTCGACCAGCCTGGCGTCGATGTTCACTGCGTCGTCGAGCTGGCGCTCGAGCAGCTTGACGCTCCAGTAGCCAGTCCCGGCCACCAGCGCCAGCAGCACGATCACCGCGCCGAAGCCGAGCCCCAGCCGGCGTCCGATCCGCATGTCCTTCAGCATTTCTGACCTCCTCCGTCCGTCCTTCCGTGGCTCGCGTCCAGGCGGGTCGCGAGCAATCCGTTGACGTCGAGGATCAGGGCCACCCGGCCGCTGCCCAGGATCGTCGCGCCGGCGATCCCCGGCAGCCGCCCCAGCGTGCGGTCGAGCGCCTTGATCACGGCCTGGCGTTCGCCGCGCACGCAGTCGACGACGACGCCGGCCAGTTGTTCACCCCGCCGCACGACGACCGCGACCTCGCGGTCGGCGCGGCCCGTCGTGCCGAACGCCCGGCGCAGCCGGACGAACGGCAGCGGCTGACCACGCAGCGACAGCACCCCCGTCTCGCCGTCGTCGCCGCCCTCCTGGGCCGCGCCCAGCTCGACGCACTCGACGACCGCGTCGAGCGGCATCACGTAGGTGTCCGGGCCCGCCTCCACCGCGAGGCCGGCGATGATCGCGAGGGTCAGCGGCAGCCGCAGCCGGATCGTGCAGCCGCGACCCAGCTCCGACTCCACCTCGACCCGGCCGCGCAGCGCCTCCACGTTGCGCCGCACCACGTCGAGGCCGACGCCGCGGCCGGACAAGTCGCTGACCTGCTCGGTGGTCGAGAAGCCGGGTGCAAACAACGCCTCCAGCACCTCGGCGGCTTCGGGCGGCGTCTCCGCCGGCAACAGCCCGAGCGCGACGGCGCGGGCCAGCACCCGCGCGCGATCGACGCCACGGCCGTCGTCACGGACCTCGATCACGATGCTGCCGGCCTCGTGGGCGGCGCGCAGCACGACCTGGCCGACCGGGTCCTTGCCGGCGGCCCGCCGCTCCTCCGGCGTCTCCAGGCCGTGGTCCACCGCGTTGCGCACGAGGTGGGTCAGCGGGTCGCGCACGTGCTCGACGACGCTGGTGTCGACCTCGACGTCCTCGCCGACGACGGTCAGGTGGGCCTGCTTGCCGCGAGCCGCGGCGGCGTCGCGCAGCGCCCGCGCCGAGTGGCGCAGGGTCGGCCCCAGCGCCACCATCCGCGCCCGCATCACCAGCTCCTGCAGGTCTCCCATGAACTGGTCGATGCCCTGGGCCACCTCGCGGGCCTGGCGCGCCGGCGCCCCCAGCTCGCCGAGCGACTCGCGCAGGCGGCCCTGGGCGATCGCGATCTGGCCGGTCAGGTTCATCAACTGGTCGAGCTTGTCGACCTCGACCCGCAGGGTGTGGTGGTGGTCCGCGTGGTGGTCGTGGGCGGCTTCCGGGTGCGCGCCGCCGGTCGGCGCGGCTCCCGGCGTCGGCGCCGGCTCGGCGGCTGCCGCGGCACGCAACACGCGCAGGCGCTCCACCAGGTCGGCTTCGCCGACGATCTCGTCACGGCCGTCGAGCGCCCCGGGCAAGGCCTCGCGGATCGCGTCGACCGCTTCCAGCAGCAGCGAGACGAGGTCGGCGGAGATCGCCAGTTCGTGGTGGCGGACGGCGTCGAGGGTGTCCTCGAGCGCGTGGCCGAAGGCCGACAGCCGGCCGAGCCCGAGCGACGCCGCGTTGCCCTTGAGCGTGTGCGCCACCCGGAAGATGGCGTTGACGGATTCCTCGTCGAAACCGCCTTCCTGCACGACCAGCGCCTGCTCGATCGCCTCCAGCCCCTCCAGCGACTCGGCGACGAACACCTCGGCGATCTGGCGCAGCTCGATCTCCGCCTCGGACGACACGGCCGGCTCGACGACGGACGAGCGGGAGGCGCGGGGCGTCACAGCAGCTTCACCGAGACCATGCCGGTGCGGGTGTCGAACAGCAGCTTGCGCCCGCGCCGGCCGCCCACGTCCTCCGCCACCACCGGGATCCGCTCGCGCTCCAGGAACCGGCGGGCCACCTCGATGTTGCGCTCGCCGAGGTGGCCGTTGCCGTTCGCGAAGCTGCGGATCACGCTGGCGCCGCCGAACAGCTTGGCCTGCAGCAGCCGGCGCGGGGCGCCCACGCCCTCCATTTGCTTCACCAGTTCCTCCATCGCGGCATGGCCGAAGCGCAGCGAGTGCTCGGCCCCGGCCCGCTCGGGCAACAGGTAGTGGTTGGCGCCGCCGGCGCCGTGGCGCGGGTCCCACAGGCACACGCACACGCACGAGCCGAGCACCGTGGTGATCACCGCCGGGTCGGCCGAGGCGAAGACCTGGCCGGGCTGGAGATAGAGCTGGCGGGGCGGGGTGGCGGGCAGGCTCATGGTGGTGGCCGGCAGGGGTTCGCTGGAGTTCAAGACCGGTCCTCGCGGGCTGTCAGGAGGGAGGAGCACAGGAGCGCGGCGCCCGCCTGGGTCGAGAGCAGGTCGAGCAGCTCGTAGTCGGGGGCGTCGAGGCCGAGCTTCTGCGGCAGCAGTTCGAACAGCGCGAGCAGCCCGTGGAGTTCCCCGTCGACCTTCAGCGGCACCACCGCGGTCAGCCGCTGCTCGTGGGGCAGGGCCTGGGGGCGGTCCGCGGACCCGGGCAACAGCGTGGCGCCGGCCTGGACGGCGCGGCCGAGCAGGCCCACGCCGGGCTCCACGCGGCCGGGCACGTCGACGTTCCAGGAGTCGATCAGCCGCAGGTGGCTGCCGTCGTCGGCGCGCCACCAGACCGCCTGCTGCTCGCAGCCGACCAGGTTGGCGACCACTTCGCGCAGCGCGAGCAGCACCTCGTCCCGCTTCAGCGTGGAGTGCAGCCGCAGGCTGGCGACGTACAGGTTGGCGAGGTCGGCGTTGTGGCGCTCGACCTCGACGCACTGCTCGGACAGCTCGCGGGCCTGCGCCTCGATCTGCTGCAGCCGCCGGTGCAGGGCGGCGTTCTCGTTGCGGAGCCGGTCGGCGAAGAGGTCCGCGGCGGGCATCTCACGCCTCCAGGCAGTCCCGGACCTTGGCGATCAGCTCGACGCCGTCGACCGGCTTGGTCACGTAGTGGTTGCAGCCGGCCTCGTAGCCCTTCTCGACGTTGTCGCCTTCGCCGCGGGTGGTGACCAGGATGATCGGGATGTCGCGGGTGGCGGGGTCGTCCTTCAGCGCGCGGCAGGCCTCGACGCCGGTCTTCTTCGGCATCACGACGTCCATCACGATCAGGTCGGGGCGCTCGGTCCGCACCTTGGCGATCGCCTCTTCGCCGTCGCCCGCCGTGACCACCTCGTAGTGATGGCGCTTGAGGATCATGCTCTCCATGAAGAGCGACGTCCTCGAATCGTCGACCAGCAGGATCTTCTTCTCGCTCATGCCACACCCCCACTCACCGCGGCTGGCGTCCGCCACTGGCGGGCTCCCGCATCCGACGCCGTGTCCGACTGGGCGACGCTGCCGATGGCGGCGGCCGGCAGCGCGCCCGAGAAGTAGTGGCCCTGGATCAGGTGCACGCCCAGGCCCAGGCAGGCGTCGACCTCTTCGCGGGTCTCGGCGCCTTCGGCGATCACCCGCGCGCCGAAGCGGCGGCCGAGCAGCTCGATCGACTCGATCACGATCCGGCGGCCTTCGTCCGACGGCGCGCCGGAGACGAAGTAGCGGTCGATCTTCAGGAAGTCGGGCCGCAGGTCGAGCACCATCCGGTAGTTCGACATGCCGAGCCCGACGTCGTCGAGGGCGATCCGCACGCCGATCGCGCGCAGCACGTCGAGGGTGTGGAACAGCGCGTCGTCGGCGAAGGCCGGCGCGTGCTCGACGATCTCCAGCGTCAGCCGCGACGGCGACAGCCGCTGTGCCTCGAGCCGGTCCAGCAGCGAGTCCACGAAGCCGGGGTCGCGCGACAGCGTGACCGCGTGCACGTTGGCGCTGAAGCGCAGGTGGCCGGGCAGCAGGGTGGCCGCCGCCAGGATGGTGGACAGGCAGGCGTGGTCGGTCTCGAGCTCGGCGCGCTTGCGGCGGACGTAGTCGAACAGCACGTCGGCGCGCTCGAAGTTGGAGCCGGCCGGGCCGCGCACCAGGGCTTCGACGGAGGCGAGCTGGGCGGTGCCGGCGGTGACCTGGAACACGGGCTGGAACATCGGCGTCAGGCCGCCCGGGGCCAGCAGCCGGTCGAGCGCGGCGCTCACGACGCGTGCCTCGGGGTGTCCGGCTCGATCAGGGCGCGGAGGTGGCGGTGCAGCTCGGCCAGACCCTGCGGCTTCTGCAGGTAGTCGTCGGCGCCGAGGCGGATCGCCTCGGACTGGGTGTCCGGGGCGCCGACCGCCGACAGCACCAGCAGCCGGGCGTCCGGGCAGTGCGAGCGGATGTAGGGAATGATTTCGAGACCGTCCGGGCCGTGGCCCGTGGTCAGGCACAGGTCGAGGATCACGCCGTCGTAGCGGGAGTGCGCGATCAGCGCCTCGGCCTCTTCGCGCTCCTCCGCACCGTCGACCTCGAAGCCGAGCGAGCGGAAGTAGCGCTTCATACCGAGCAGGACGTTGGGCTCGTCGTCCACGATCAGCAGGCGCTTCATGCCCCGCTCTCTTGCAGCGGGCATGCCACGACGAAAAGTGGCCCGATGGCGGGAAATCGGCCCCTGGAGCGAGGCACCCTCCGGACCCCGGAAAGCGGAGTCTCCGAAAACCGGAAGCAGGCGCCGGAGGTTTGGGGCGGGTCAGCCGAGCGAGGGGGTGACGACGACCGGGAGTTCGACCGTCAGCACGGCACCTCCCGACGGCGCGTTCTGGGCGGCGATGCGGCCGCCCAGCTCGGTGACGATGCGCTGGGCGATCGCCAGCCCGAGGCCGGTGCCGCCGCGGCGGCGGGTGAAGAAGGGCTCGAACAGGCGCGCCCGCACGTCGTCGGAGAGACCGGGGCCCGAGTCGCGCACGGTGCAGCGCAGCCACGGCACGCCCTCGGACTCGAACAGCGCGAGCGAGGCCACGACCTCGCCGCCGCGAGGCGTGTGCTGGCAACCGTTCTCGTAGAGGTTGTCGAACACCTCGGTCAGCCGCGCCTCGTCCATCAGCACCGGGGCGTCGGGACCGGGCTCGAGCGCCACGCTGACGCCCAGCTTGTCGGCCAGCGCCCGGCTGTGGGCCACCGCCGCTTCCAGCACCGGCCGCAGCGGGCGCGCCGCCAGCGCCCGCGGCAGCGGCCGCCCGTACTGGAGCAGGTCGGTCATCAGCGCGTTGATGCGGTTGCGCTCGTGGCGCAGGGCGTCGACCAGGTCGGAGATCTCGGCGGTCTCGCCGACCTCGGCCGCCAGCGCGTCGATGTTGACGGACATCGCGAACAGCGGGTTGCGGACCTCGTGGGCCACGCCGGCGATCAGCGAGCCCATCGCCGCCATCGTCTCCGCCCGGCGCACCGACTCGCGCAGGCGCTCCACCGTGGTGACGTCGCGCAGGCCGACCACCGAGCGGGTGCCGCGCCCGGTCGGGACCGAGAAGGCCTCGACGTCCCACACCAGCTCGCCGGCTTCGACACCGCGGCGCTCGACGGGCCGTCCGGAGCTCGTGCGCGCCTCGCGGATCGCTTCGGCCGCGGCGTTCCACGGTTCACCGGCGCCCAGCTCGACGAACGGCCGGCCGATGCACTCGGCGAAGCCGGTGCCACACAGCCGGCGCGCGGCCTCGTTGAGCCGCAGCACGCGGCCGTCGTCGTCGAGCACGACCATCGCCGCCTTCAGCGCATCGAAGGTCGTGGTCCACTCGGTCGCCGCCTCGCGCACGGCCGCTTCCAGCTCGCGCGGCCTGGTGATGTCGACCATCACCCCGGTCAGCACCAGCCCGCCCTCCGGGCTCTCGACCACCCGCACCACGTCGTGCAGCCACACGACGCGACCGTCGGCCGCGATCATCCGGTAGTCGAATGCGTGACCGCGGCGGGCCCGCGTCTCGGCGACGCAGAAGCTGATCGCCCACTCGCGGTCCTGGGGGTGGATGTGGTCCGCCCAGAAGCTCGGACCTTCCACCCAGGCGCTGGTCGGATAGCCCAGCAGCGTCTCCGCGTAGTCGCTGACGAAGGTGAACCGGACGCTGGCGGCGTCGGCCTCCCAGACGATCGCTTCCAGGCCCTGGACCAGGCCGCGATAGCGGGCCTCCGACGTCCGCAGCCGCTCCTGGGTCTCGTGGCGCCAGGTCACGTCCTGTTTCATGCCGATGAAGTGGGTGACGTTGCCGGCCGCGTCGCGGACCGGAGTCACGGTCTGCTCCTCCTGGTACGTGGTGCCGTCGCGGCGGCGGTTGACGACTTCGCCGTGCCACGTCTCGCCGCGCAGGATCGCGTCCCACATGTCGCGGTAGGCGACGTCGGCCTGCTCGCTCGAGCGCAGCATCGACGGCTTGTGGCCCAGCACCTCGTCCGCGCCGTAGCCGGTCAGAGTGGTGAACGCGGAGTTGACCCAGATGATGGTGCCGTCGCGCTCGCACAGCATCACCGCCGTGGCCGCCGCCTCCAGCGCGGCGTCGCGGACGCGCAGCGCCTCGTCGGCGTGGACCCGGTCGGTGATGTCGATGGCGACGAAGTAGTGGCGCCGGGCCTGGAGGTCGGGCCGCGCTTCCACCGCCGCCCAACCGATCACGCCGTCGCGCTTGCGGTAGCGGAGTGTCAGGCGCAGCGGCGTGCCGCCCTCGGCGAGCGAGCGCGCGAACGCCTCCTTCAGCCGGGGACGGTCTTGTTCCCAAGCCAGGTCCAGGGCGCTCGCACCGACCAGGGTCGCCTCGTCGCGGCCCAGGCCCTGGGCCAGCGCCGGGCTGGCCGCGAGCAGCCGGCCCTCGAAGTCGACGACCGCCGAACCCGCGTTCGAGACCCGGAACAGGGTCTCGAACTCCTGCGCGCGCTGCAGCGCCCGCGCGGCCTCGGCCTCGGCCTCGGCCTGCAGGCGCTGGGCGCGGTGGGCCCCGATCAGGGTGCCGGCCGTGGCGAGGAACGGGGCCAGGCCCTCGATCACCTCCGCGTCGTAGCCGCCGGGGCGGTTGCCGAGGCCCGCGACACCGATCACCTGACCGGCCTGGCGGATCGGCAGACCGAGGAACGCATGGATCGGCGGGTGGCCGGGGGGCAGGCCGCCGCTGCGCGGGTCGTTTGGCGCGTCGTTGGCGATCACGGTCTCGCCGGCCAGCACGACGGGCCCGAACAGCGTGTTCATGTTGGTGAAGCCCGCCGGCTCCCCGCGGTTGACGGCGTCGAAGACCTGGCGCGTGGTCTCGTCCCAGGAGAGGTTGGAGAGGGCGCGGGAGAGCAGGATCGGCTGGCCAGCCGCGGTCGTGGACACCTCGCCGATGAAGCCGAACGCGCTACCGGTCAGCCGCAGCAGCGCCTCGAGCAGGTCGCGGAACGTGGCCGGAGCGCCTTCCCCGCGGATGAATCGGGCCTGCATCAGCGCCACGCTCTCGAGCTGCTCGTTCGACTGCTCCAGCTTTTCGACCAGCGCGGCGAGGCTGCGCTCGCTCTCGGCCAGCGCCTGCTCCGCCTGCTCGCGCTCGGAGAGGTCGCGGACGACGACCAGCACGGCGTCCTGCCCGGCGTGGACCAGGCGGCTGCCCGAGACCTCGGCCGGGACGCGGCTGCCGTCGAGCCGCCGCAGCCGGTACGCCTGCCAGGGGACCGTCTCCACTCCACTCTTCATCGCCGCCATCCGCTCGGCGCGGATCGGCAGGTCGGCCGGGTCCAGGAAGCTGACGACCTCGCGACCGCAGAGGTCGTCGGCCGATGGCGCGCGCAGCAGGCTGGCTGCTGCGGGGTTGGCGAACACCACGCGGCCCTCGACCTGGATCAGCACGGCGTCGGGCAGCAGGTCGACGAGCCGCCGGTAGCGCTGTTCCGACTCGCGCAGCGCCTGCTCCGAGGCGCGGCGGGCAGTGACGTCGATGCAGGAGCCGATGAAGCCGAGGAACTGGCCCGCCGCGTCGTGGCGCGGCACGCCGTTGTCGATCACCCAGCGGTATTCGCCAGCGGCATTGCGCAGGCGGTACTCCATCGTGAACGGCTGGCGAGCGTCGAAGTGGCTGTCGTAGATCTGCAGGCAGCGCCCGAAATCGTCGGGGTGCACGCCGTCGGCCCAGCCGTTGCCCTGCTCCTGCTCCAGCATCCGACCGGTGAAGTCGAGCCACGGCTTGTTGAACCAGTAGCAGCCCTTGTCGAGGCCGGCCATCCAGATCAGGACGGGCGCGAAATCCGCGTTGTGACGGAACAGCGCCTCGCTCTCGCGCAGCGACGCCTCGGTCCGCCGACGAGCCTCGATCTCGTCCCCGGCGCGGCGCAGGGCGAGCAGCAGCAGCCCGGTGAGGCCGACGGTCAACAGGCCCAGGGTCAGCAGGTGCTGTCCACCGGGGTCGGACAGCTCGCGGGCCTGGACCAGCAGGCCGGGCACGCCGAAGGACAGCGGCACGCTGGCCAGCGCGCCGCCGGGAGCGGGTGCGCCGGCCAGGACCGCCCCGGCGCTGGTCACGAGCAGCCGGGTGTGGCGCTCGTCCGCCCGCAGTCCCGCGTGTTCCAGCATCCCCTGCACGTCGACGTTGGCCACCAGGACGCCGGCGTGCCGACCGGGCAGCGCGACCGCGACGACGAACCCGGGGCCACCGCCGGCGAGTTCTTCGACGCGGGAGAAGGCGCTGCCCCGCTGGCGTGCCGCTGCCAGCAGGGCCTCGGGCACGGAGGTCAACGGCTCGTGGGGCCAGGACACCTCGAGCCGGCCTGCCGCATCGAAGCGGTGCAGGCAGTGGATGTGCTCCTGCTCGCGCAGCAGTTGTCGCGCGCGATCCTGGAACCCGGCCCCGTCGCCGCGGGCCAGCTCCTGGCGCAGCACGTCGACCTCGCCATGGAGGTGGAAATCGAGCGCGGCGGCGGCCTCGTGCGCGGTCAGGTCGAGACGGTCCCTGCGGCCCTGCTGCTGCTGCTGCCAGGCGAGCAGCAGCAGGCTGCCCAACGCGACCACGGCAGCCGCGCCGAGCAGCAGGCCGCGCCGCTCCTTCACCGCGTCGCCAGCGCCCGCCCGTGCGGGATCTCGAGCCGTTTCAGCTTCTCGTACAGCGCGCTGGTCGAGACGTCGAGCACCTCGGCAGCGACCGTCACCCGGCCGCCGACGGCGGCCAGCACGCGCTCGATGTGGGCGCGTTCCACCGCGGCCAGCGTGGGCAGCGGGCCATCGGCCGGCGCCAGCGCGGCCGCGGGTGCGCTGGCCGCCTCGTCGAGCCGCAGGTGGGCGGGCTCGATCGCGCCGCCGCGCTGGCGCAGCGCCGCCGCCTCCAGCACGTTGCGCAGCTCGCGCACGTTGCCCGGCCACACGTGTCGCTGCAGCGCCCGCAAGCCGGCGGCGGACAGCTCGGGCAGCGGCCGCCCCAGCTCGTGGGCGTAGTCCACGAGCAGCCTCTGGGCCAGCGCCGGGATGTCCTCGGGCCGCTCGCGCAGCGGCGGGATGCGCAACTGCAGGGTCGAGATGCGGAAGTAGAGGTCCTCGCGGAAGCGACCGTCCGCGCACAGCCGCCGCAGGTCCTGGTGAGTGGCCGCGATCAGCCGCACGTCGACGCTGCGATCGCGCACGTCGCCGACGCGACGGAAGCGGCCGTCCTCGAGCACCTTCAGCAACCGCGGCTGGATCGCGGTGGGCATGTCGCCGATCTCGTCGAGGAACGCGGTGCCGCGGTGGGCGACCTCCAGCAGCCCCTGCTTCGCGCGCTGGGCGCCCGTGAAGGCGCCCTGCTCGTGGCCGAACAGCTCCGAGTCGAGCAGCTCGCCGGTCAGCCCCGCGCAGTTGAGGTCGACGAAGGCCTCGTCGGCCCGCGGCCCGCGCGCGTGCAGCCAGCGCGCCAGCACGCCCTTGCCGGAGCCGGTCTCACCCAGGATCAGCACCGGGCGATGGCTCTCGACCAGCGCCCGCGCCTCCTCCTCCAACTGCCGCATCGCCGGGCTCATGCCGAAGAAGGGCTCGGCTGCCGGCCGCTTGCCGCCGCGCAGCGCCGCCACCTTGCGCCGGTCGCGCCCGGAGTCGAGCAGCCGTGCGACCAGCATCAGCAGCGCCTCCATGTCGACCGGCTTGGTCAGGAACTGGTCGGCGCCCTCCTTGATCGCACGCACGGCGAGCTCGATCGAACCGTGCCCGGTGAGCACGACGATCGCGACGTGGGGCAGCGCGGTGCGCAGCCGCGGCAACAGGTCGAGGCCGCTGCCGTCGGGCAGCCGTTCGTCGAGCAGGACGAGGTCGGGCGCCCGCTCCCCGAGGCTGCGCTCGGCCTCCGCCAGGCTGGGCGCCTCGACCACGTCGAAGCCGCGCTTCGAGAGATAGCGGCTCATCGCGCGGCGCACGCCATCGTCGTCGTCGACGAGCAGAACTCGCGCGGACACAGGTGCCATGTCGAACGGGTGAGCAACTTCCGGACCACGGACCGCGAGACCACGAAAGCACGCCAACCCGCGGTGTCGTCGCCAGTTACGGATCGCGCCGGCGTCCCGCAACCGTTTCCGAGTTCCGGAATCTGGCGCGATTCCCCGCACCCGCCGGACAGCCATGGCATCCTCGACGCGAGGTGAACCCGATGACTTCTGCCCGCGCCTACGCGGCCTTCGACAAGAGCTCCCCGCTGAAGCCGTTCGACCTGCAGCGGCGCACGCCCGGCGCCCGCGACGTGGCGTTCGACATCCTGTTCTGCGGCGTCTGCCACTCGGACCTGCACACGGCCCGCAGCGAGTGGCCGGGCACCGTCTACCCCTGCGTGCCGGGCCACGAGATCGTCGGCCAGGTCACGGCCGTCGGCGCCGGCGTGAAGAAGTTCAAGGTCGGCGACCGGGTCGCGGTCGGCTGCATGGTCGACTCCTGCCGCACGTGCGCGAGCTGCAAGGAGGGCCTCGAGCAGTACTGCGACAACCACGACGCCACCTTCACCTACAACAGCGTCGACAAGCACGGCGCCGGCCCCGTCACCTACGGCGGCTACTCGAGCCACATGGTGGTCGACGAGGACTTCTGCCTGCGCCTCTCGGAGAAGCTGGACCCGGCGGCCGCCGCGCCGCTGCTGTGCGCGGGCGTCACCACCTGGTCGCCGCTGAAGCACTGGGGCGCGGGCCCGGGCCGCAAGGTCGGCGTGGTCGGCCTCGGCGGCCTCGGCCACATGGCGCTCAAGCTGGCCCACGCGCTGGGTGCGCACACGACGCTGTTCACGACCTCGGCGGGCAAGGCGGCGGACGCCAAGCGGCTGGGCGCGGACGAGGTCGTGATCTCGAAGGACGCGGCGGCGATGCAGAAGCACACCCGCCGCCTGGACCTGATCATCGACACCGTGTCGGCCTCGCACGACCTCGACGCCTTCACCAACCTGCTGGCTCGCGACGGCACGCTGGTGCTGGTCGGCGTGCCGGAGCACGGCCACCCGTCGCCGGCCGTGATGCCGCTGATCTTCGGCCGCCGCGCGATCGCCGGCTCGCTGATCGGCGGCATCCAGGAGACGCAGGAGATGCTCGACTTCTGCGCCGAGAAGGGCGTCGTCGCCGACATCGAGAAGATCGGCCCGCACCAGATCGACGAGGCCTACGCGCGGATGCTGAAGAGCGACGTCAAGTACCGTTTCGTGATCGACATGGCCCCGCTGCGGGGCTAGGCCCGCGAGCCGCGGCGGGGGCGCGCGAGGCGCCCCCGCCCGGTCCCTACTTCTTGGCGACGCCGGCCGCGGTCTCCGCTGCCCCGGCTGCGGCCGGCCAGCCGGCCTCGGGCAACGCCGAGTCGCCGGGGACCTTGCCGCCGTCGTCCTCGCGGTCCCAGCCGACCGACCAGAGCGCGTAGCTCGCCCCGTCCGCGGCGACCCGGTAGTGCAGCGGCGTGCCGTCGGCGGCGAGCAGGTCCGCGGGCAGAACCCCGGGGTCGGCCGGGTAGCGGCCCTCCGTGGCCCGCCGCTTCTCCAGGCTGACCGCGGTCCGCACCGCGGCGGCCATCACCCGGGCCTCGTCGACCGAGATGTGAGCGCGCAGGACCGAGGGGACCAGGGTGCGGTAGATGAAGTTGGGAGTCGCGAAGTAGTAACGCTCGAGGAAGTGGTCCTCGATCTCCTTGCGGGCCCGCGGGTCACCCTTGGCCGCGGCCGCCTCCAGGTCCTGGAAGGTGCGGTTCGCGGCCTCCACGGCGCTGGCCGTGTACGCATTCCACGGCACGAGACGCGGCGGCAGCGGTGCCGAGATCGAGTCGGTCAGCCCGCCGATCAGGCTGGCGAACTCCCCCCCGTCGTCGATCGGACCGATCGCGGCGAACGACAGGCGCTCCGAGCGCCAGGCGGGGCCGATGCCCAGCAGCGCCGGCTGCAGCAGCGCGAGGCCCGTGTCCACGCGGTCGAGGACGGCTCCCCCGCGCGGCGATCGCACGAGACGCGCCAGGGCGTCGACCGCCATGCGCTCGACGGCCGTGCCGATCAACGTCATGATCAACGGACCGTCCCCGAAGTCCGTGCCGAAGCGCAGCACGTCGAGGTAGGTCTCCGCCGCGCCGGCGACGTCGCCTGCGCTGGCCCTTTCATGGCCCTCGAGCAGCGCGAGCTGGGCGAGCACGCGCACGCCCAGCAGGTAGGGGATCTCGGCGCTGAAGCTCTTCTCGTACTCGAACGGCCACACGGCCCGCCGCGAGCGCGTCGCCTCGCGCAGCGCGGCGATGTCGGCGCGCGAGCGCTCCAGTGCCGCCGCGACGGAGGGAGCCAGTGGCGTGCCGGGCGAGCCCACGGACTTGCCGAGGTCGCCGAGAAAATTCCCGCTCAGGTCGATCCGGGCCCGCTGTGCCTCGAGCAACGGGCGATAGGCGTCGACGGCGTTGGCGTCGAGCCCCGGCTCGCGCAACACCGGGCGCGTCGCCGCCTGCTGCTGCTGACGCCAGGCGGCGACCTCGCGCAGCGCCTCGACGCGGTGCTCTGCGAGCCGGGCCCGTCCGGCTCGATCCGCAACCACCTGTGCGACCAGCGCCGTGGCGACCACCACGGCCGCCGTGACGGCCAGCGCACGCCACGAGACCCGCCGCACGACCAGGGCCACGAGCGCGAGCGCGACCAGCGCGAGCACGCCGAACACGGCCGCGACGACCGCAGCGTCCTGGGCGCTCCCGCCATCCGCGAGCCGGAGGGCGGCACCCGCAAGCGCCGCGACCGCAGCGACGGCGGCGGGGCGCGCGAGCACGTCGACGGCGAGCGAGCGGCCTTCCTCGACGTCCGGCTTGACGATCGCCCGCGCGAGGCCCGCCGCCACCGCCAAGACGGCGGCGACCAGCACCCCCGTCCAGGCGACCACGAGCGGCGCCAGATCGCCCAGCCCGATGGAGGAGAGGCGCGGGGTCAGCCCCATGCCGAACCACCACGCGGCGCAAGCGACGACGTCGACGACGAGCACCGCGGCGAAGACCGCCGCAGCGTGGCGAATGGCGAGGCGCACGGGACCTCCTTCTGGATTCCTTGGGGGGAGACTCGATTGTAGGCCCTCGCACGGCGCAGACGACGCCACCCGCAATCCACGCACCGACTCGGGTGCGTAGTCCCGGTCATGCCGAGGCGCCTGCTGTGGGTCGTCGTGCTGCTCCTGCTGCCATTCCGCGCCCAGCACGTGGTGCTTGCGCCCGCCGCCTGGATCGCGCCGGTATTGCTGCTGCACCTCGTTCGCACGGGCTCCGGTCGGCGGACGTGGGCGGCGCTCGCGGCGGCGATGGCGCTCGCGGAGCTGGTCACGATCTCGGGCGGCTACCTGCCGCTGCCGCTCTCCGCGCGCCTGGCCGTGGCGATGGCCGCGGGCGCGACCTGGTCGCTGCCCTACCTGGCCGACCACGTCGCCCGCCGTCGCTCGGCGCCGGCTCGCGCCGCGCTGGCGTTCCCCGCCGCGATGGCCAGCCTCGACCTGCTGCTCGCGCGAGTCGGCCCCACCGGCGCGTGGGGCTCGCCGGCCCACGCCCACGTGGACAATCTGCCGCTGCTGCAACTCGTCGCCGTCACCGGCACGCCGGGCTTGTCCTTCCTCACGGCCTGGTCCGCGAGCGCGCTGTGCGACGCCTGGCAAGCCGGGAGCCTGCGTCCACTGCGGGCCTGGCTGATCACGCTGTGCGCCGTCTCGTCGGCCGGGGCGATCCGGCTGGCGCTGGCGGACCCCGAGCCACGGCTGGCGGTGGCCGCGATCGCTCCCTCGGCGGCCGAACTCCGGGTGGCCTTCGAGGGCCTCTCGACCGCGTCGCTCGCGCGCGCGGACGAGGGCTTGCGCCGGCGCTGGGGCGCGGCGTTCCGACCCCTCGCCCAGCGCATGGTGGACCGCTCGCTCGCCGCCGCCGCGGCCGGTGCTCGACTCGTGGCCTGGCCCGAGGGCATCCCCGTGCTCGAGGAGGACTGGGCAGACCTCGACGCAGGGCTCTCCCAGCTCGCGCGCAGCCAGGCGATCCACCTGGCGATCGCGCCGTGGCGGGTGCTGCGCACGCGGCAGTTCCCGTGGGTCGAGAACCGCAGCGTGCTCTACGGTCCCGACGGCTCGACCCGCTGGCAGTACTCGAAGGTCCACCTCGTGCCCGGGCTGGAGACGTCGAAGATGGTCGCGGGCCGCGCCGCGATGCCGGTGGTCGACTCGGGCCACGGCCGTTGGACCGGGGCGATCTGCTTCGACTTCGACTTCCCGGCCTTCGTCCGCGCCGCCGGTCCGGTGGACCTGCTCGTCGCGCCCGCGGATGACTGGCCCGCCATCGCGGCCATCCACCCACGAATGGCCGTCTTCCGTGCCGTCGAGACGGGCGCCGCCCTGCTGCGCCCGGCGAGCAACGGACGCAGCCTGATCACCGACGGCCTCGGTCGCATCCAGGGCGAAGCCGACAGCCGATCCGGGGACGTGCCGGTGCTGCTGACGTCCGTGCCCCTGCGCGGCCGCACGACGCCCTATTCGCGAGTGGGAGACACGTTCGGCGGCCTCTGCCTGCTGCTGCTGGGACTGCTGCTGGTCGGCGACTCCCGCTCTCGGCGCGCGGCCTGAGGGCGGTCGGGCTGCTACGATCCTGCCATGCGGATCGCGGTGGCGGAGCTGGACACGCCGCTCGGCCGGCTCACTCTCTCCGCGGGGCCGGACGGGCTGCTCGCGATCGGCTTCGACGGCAGCCGCGCGCGGGTCGAGGCCCACCTCCGCAGGCGCTACGGGCGCGAGCCGCTGGAGCTTGTCGAAGACGCCGACCCCGCCGGCGCGGCCAGCGCGCTCGCTCGCTACTTCGCGGGCGAGCTGCACGCGATCGACGCCCTGCCGTGCGATCCCGGCGGCACTCCTTTCCAACGCGAGGTGTGGCACGCGCTGCGCAAGATCGGCCCCGGGCACACGGCGAGCTACGGCGACGTCGCGCGGGCGATCGACCGCCCCGAGGCCGTGCGCGCGGTCGGCCTCGCCAACGGCGCGAACCCGATCCCGATCGTGATCCCCTGCCACCGCGTGATCGGCGCCGACGGCACGCTGGTCGGCTACGGCGGCGGGCTGGCGACGAAGGACTGGCTGCTGGCCCACGAGGGCGCCCGCCTCCAACTGGGATAGCGGACCGCTCGCCCCCCGGGAGCAGAATGGCCCGCGTGGTGCACGGTCCGGGGTCGCCGGCGCCTCCTTCTCCCGTGGACAGCGCCGACGCGGAGCTCGCGAGGCGGGCGCGGGAGGGCGATGTGGCGGCGTTCACCGCGCTCGTGGAACGGCACTGGCCGCGGCTGGTGCGCTTCGCGCGCTCGGTCGCGGGCGACGCCGAGGCCGAAGACGTGGTCCAGGTCAGCCTGGTCGTGGCGTGGGAGCGGATCGGCACGCTGCGCGACCCGGTGGCCTTCCCCGCCTGGCTGCTGCGGATCGTCGGGCGCGAGGCCGTGCGGGTCGCGCGGCGCTGGAGCTGGCGCCGGCTGCTGCCGCTCTCCGCGCTGCCGGAACGCACCGACCCGGCCGCCACGGGCGAGGTCGCGCGGTTCGAGGTCGAACGGGTGCTGGGCCGGCTGCCGCCGCGCCAGCGGGCGGTGATGCACCTGACCGTGATCGAGGGCATGAGCGACGGCGAGATCGGGCAGGTGCTGGGCATGGACGCGGCCACGGCGCGCTCGCACCGGCGCAAGGCGCGACAGGCGCTTCGTCGCCAGCTCGGCCTGGGGCCCGACAAGGAGGAGGATCCCGCATGAGCGAAGCGGAGGACTCGAGCCGCTTCCAGCGGTTCGCGCAGGCCTGGCGGGAGTCGCTGGCAGCTTCCACCCAGCTGACCGCGGCCGAGTGTGTGCGGCGGGCGGTCGAGATCGCGCGGCGCCGCCGCCGGCGGCGCGCCGCGGGCTGGACCCTGGCGGCAGCCGCCAGTCTCGCCGCGCTGGCGCTGACCCTCGGGCGTGCGCCCGGACTCCGCCCGCCCGCACCCGCAGCCAGTGCGTCGCCCGCCGGGGGCGTCGTGGCGACGAGTCCCGAGGTGGTCGTGATGTGGCTCGACGCGGAGACCCCGCTCTACATGACGCTCGCCCGGGACACGGGCGAAACCGGAGGACGGCGATGAGAACCCGCGTGTTTGCCACGGCGATCGCCCTCGCGCTGACCGCACCCCCTGCGGCCGCCGACTCCGAGAAGAGCCTGCCCGTCGGTTTCGAGATCGTGGTCGGCTTCCCGGCCGCGGCGAGCGAAGCCGCGGCCAGCACGGTCGTCGTCCCCGGCTTCGTGATCCCGCTCGACGGCCCCGAAGACGCTCGCGCAGCGGCGAGCGAGCGCAGCACGGGCCTGGCGCAGGCCGTCGAACGCCTGTGGGCGACGTTTCGCCTCGACCCCGCGCGCCGCCCGCAGTCGTCGCGCCTCGCGCTGCTCGCGGCCGGGCGTCGCCTGGAGCTACCCTCGCCGGCGGGCATCGGCCTGGAGGCGAGCGCCACCCTGGCCACGTTCGACGACGACGCGGCGAGCCTGCAGGTGATCGTGCGGCGGGCGGGCCGGGTGCTCGCCGACACCGCGGTCCGCGTGAAACGCGGCGGCCGAGCCGTGGTGGGCGGCATGGACGGCGTCGAGGCGCCGTACGTCTTCGTGGTCGTCGAGGCGGCGGCGGTGGGACAGCCCGCGGTCGCGCGATTGGATGACAGCGTGACGGCCCCGGAGCTCGTGCACAAGCTGGCTCCCCAATATCCGCTCGAGGCGAGGCAGGCCGGCGTGTCGGGCGCCGTCGTGCTGGAGGCGCAGATCGGGCTCGACGGCCGGGTGGAGGCGGTTCGCGTGGCGCGCGGAGCCGACGCGCGACTCGACGAGGCGGCCGTGGCGGCGGTGCGGCAATGGCGGTTCAAGCCTGCCCGCGGCGGCGACGGCAGGCCGACCCGGGTGCTCTTCACGGTGACGCTTCGTTTCGCGCTGCAGTAGACAGGTGCACGGTTCGGGCGGGTGCCCGCCTCCTTCCCTGCGAGACGCATCAGCGTCGAGGAGGAGTCCATGCGCCGTGCCGCCGCCGTCGTGTTCGCCGTCCTGGCCCTGACCGCACCCGGGTTCGCCGTGGCCGCAGACGAAGGCCCCGTTCGCTACGCGGAGGGCAAGGGGCTGACCGCGCCCGTCGTCGAGAACAAGGTGGCGCCGGTCTATCCGCCGGAGGCCAGGGCCGAGGGCGTGCAGGGCACGGTGTCCGTGGAGGCCACGGTCACCCGGGAAGGCAAGGTGACGGACGCCAAGGTGTCCCGCAACGCCGACCCGCGGCTCGACGCGGCCGCCCTCGACGCCGTGCGCCAGTGGACCTTCAAGCCGTCGCGCGACAAGGAAGGGCGTCCCGTGGCGGTGGTCTTCACGGTGACGCTCCGCTTCGCGCTGCGCTGACCGCCAGCGGCGCGCGAGGCAACCGGGCTCCCGCGCTGGGCCGCCCCGCGCGCTGACGCGCCGCTCGCGAACAACAGGTGGCCGGGTCCGTTGCGGACGAGGTCGGCGGCGAGCGCCGCAGCATCTGCATCCGTGGTCGCCGGCACGCCCTCCGACTCGCGCTCGAGCAGCACGGCGGAGAGGTCGAAGCGCAGGGGTGGGGCCCGAGCACCTCGTCGGCGAAGAGAATCGGGATAATGGGAAATGTCCCCTGACGACACCGCGGTCCGCCCCACGACCGCCTCCGCTGCCGCCCCGGGCCGTCTCGAGCGCGTGCTCGCCACCATCGAGCGCATCGGCAACGCGCTGCCCCACCCCGCCTCGCTGTTCGCCATCCTGTCCGCCATCGTCGTGCTGACGTCGGGGATCACGTCGTGGATGGGCCTGGAGGTGACCCACCCGGGCACCGGCGAGGCCGTGCGCCCGGTCAGCCTGCTCACCCTCGAGGGCTTCCACCGCATGCTGACGGAGGCCGTCAAGAACTTCACGGGCTTCGCGCCGCTCGGCACCGTGCTGGTGGCGATGCTGGGCATGGGCGTGATGGAGTCGTCGGGCCTGATCGGCACGACCCTGCGGCTGCTGGTGATCTCCGCGCCGCCGCGGCTGCTGACGATGGTGATCGTGTTCGCGGGCGTGATGTCCAACACCGCGTCGGAGATCGGCTACGTGCTGCTGGTGCCGCTCGCCGGCACCATCTTCCTGAGCGTGGGCCGCAACCCGCTGGCCGGCCTCGCCGCCGCTTTCGCCGGCGTGTCGGGCGGGTACAGCGCGAACCTGCTGCTGGGCACCGTCGACCCGCTGCTGGCGGGCCTGACCGAAGAAGCGGCGCGGCTCGTGCAGCCCGGCTACCGCGTCAACCCCGCCGCCAACTACTACTTCATGGCCGTCTCGACGTTCGTGATCACGGCGGCGGGCACCTGGCTGACCGAGAAGGTGGTGGTGCCGCGGCTCGGCGAGTACCACGGCGACGCGGAGCGCGAGCCGGTCCACCCGCTGACCGCCGAGGAGCGCCGAGGCCTGCTGTGGGCGGGGCTCGCCACCGTGGCCTTCACGCTGTTCCTGCTGGCCGGCACCGTGCCCGAGGGCGGCTTCCTGCGCGACCCGAAGACCGGCGACCTGCTGCACTCGCCGTTCCTGTCCGGGATCGTGACCCTGATCTTCCTGTTCGGCGCGATCACGGGTATCGCCTACGGCTTCGGCGCCTCCCGCTACCAGAGCGACAAGGACGTGATCGCGGGCATGGGCAAGGCGATGAGCACGCTCGGCTCGTACCTGGTGCTGGTCTTCTTCGCCGCCCAGTTCGTCGCCTACTTCGGCTGGACCCAGCTCGGGCTGATCGTCGCCGTCGAAGGCGCGGAGCTGCTCAAGGCCTCGGGCCTGGGCGGGCTGCCGCTGATGTTCGGCTTCGTGGTGACGACCGCGTTCCTCAACCTGTTCATGGGCAGCGCGTCGGCCAAGTGGGCGGTGATGGCGCCGGTGTTCGTGCCGATGTTCATGCTGCTCGGCTACACGCCCGAGCTGACCCAGGCTGCCTACCGCATCGGCGACAGCTCGTCGAACGTGATCTCGCCGATGATGTCGTACTTCGCGCTGATCGTGGCCTTCTTCGAGCGCTACGACCGCAAGGCCGGCATCGGCACCGTGATCGCGACGATGCTGCCGTACACCTTCACGTTCCTGATCGTGTGGGCGGCGATGCTGCTGCTGTGGATGGTGGTCGGCCTGCCGGTCGGGCCGGGCGCCGGCCTGCGACTGGCGGACTGACCCGCCGCCCGACGGCGGCCCGGACGATTGTGCGCGAGCCATCGCTCCGCGCAGAATCTCCCGTCCGGCCACCTGGACCAGAGGAGGAGCGCGATGAAGGTCGACTGGAGATACCACCGCCCGGGTTGAACGACCTGCGTCCGGACGCAGGGGTTCCTTGCGAAGCAGAACGTGGAGACGACGGAGCTGGTGCCGGCGAGCCGCAAGCTCGGGCTGAAGGACGGGATCGCGCTGCTCGACGGTGCACGCACGCTGGTCACCTGCAAGGGAAAGAACGTCGAGCGCTTCGACCTGAAGGCGGGGCTGCCCGACAAGAAGACGCTGGAGCGGGTGCTGCTGGGGCCCACCGGCAACCTGCGCGCGCCGACCCTCAAGGTGGGCAAGACGGTGATCGTCGGCTACGACGAGGCCGTCTACCGCGAGTTCCTGGCATAGATCTCGCTCGGATCCCCGGCGGGGCGATTTCTGCGCCCCGCTTGGGAACTCGTGGAGAAGCCCGGGACGGGACGATCGCTGACGGCGCTGGCGGCGCTGGCCGCCTTGCTGCTGCTGCTCGTGGTCTGGATCGACCACCAGCGCACGCGGGCCGAGCTGCTGGCGCTGCTGCGCGACCACGCGGCCTCGCTGCGCTCGACGCTGGCGGCCGCGGCCCGCTCCAACCGCGAGGCGGAGCGCCTCGTCGAGCAACAGCTCGCCGCCCGACTGCTCGACAACGCCCGTTTCCTGGCCGCCCTCGATGCCCGCGCCGCGCTCGACGACGCCCAGCTCGCGGCCCTCGCCGAAGCGGGCAACCTGTTCCGCATCAACCTGTTCGATCCCGGCGGCCAACTCGAGCGGGCCACCGGCGGCGGCCGTGGCGGGCCGGGTCGCGGCCTCGGGCGCGGGCCGGGAGGCGGCGCGGGCCGCGGCGGCGGTCGGGGCCTCGGCGAACCAGGCGGGGCTGGGCCCGGCAGCGGACTGCTGCCCCGCCTGCTGGCCGGCGAGCCCTGGGCCGTCTCCGACGTCCACGCGACCCGCTGGGGCGAAGGCACGCGGCTCTCCGCCGGCGCCCGGCGCAGCAGCGGCGGGGCCGTCGTCGTCAACGTCGACGCCGCGGAGCTCGACGCGCTGCGCCGCCAGGCCTCGCTCGACGTGCTGCTCGCCGACATCGCCGCCCAGGTGCCGGAGGTCGCGTTCGTCGCCTTCGAGCAGGGCGAATTGCGCCTGGCCCACGGCGACGTGCCGGCCGAGCCGCCGCCGCCCGGCACGGGCGAACGCGAGGTGGCGACCGCGGCCGGGCCGGCTCTCGAGCTGACGGGTCCGCTCGAGCTCGGCCCCGGCGCGCAAGCGACGCTGCGGCTCGGCATGCGGCTCGACGGCGTGCGCCGCGCCGAGCGTCGGATGCTCTTGCAGCTCGCGCTGTCGCTGTGCGCCGCGCTGGCCGTGGCCGGGCTCGGCGTCGGCAGTGCCTGGCTGCGACGCAGGTACGCGCTGCTCGTGGTCCGCCACGCGCGGGCCGAGGAGGCGCTGCGCCGGCGCGACCGGCTGGCCGCGATGGGCGAACTGGCTTCCACCGTCGCCCACGAGATCCGCAACCCGCTCAACGCGATCGCGATGGGCGCGCGCCGGCTGCAGCGCGAGTTCGCCCCGGCCGCGGACGCTGCCGACGCCGAAGCTGCCGAACAGCGCGAGCTGCTCGCGGTCGTGGTCGGCGAGTCGCAACGGATCGACCGCATCGTCCGCGAGTTCGTCGACTTCGCGCGGCCCGCGCCGCTGGCCCGTCGCGCGACCGACTTGCGCGCGCTGACGCTGTCGATCGGCGAGGCGGCGCGAGCCCAGGCCGAGGCTCGCGGCCTCGGCTTCGAGCTCGCGGCCGACGTCGCGGGCGAAGCGGACCTCGACCCCGACCGCCTGCGTGAGGCGCTCGGCAACCTGCTGCGCAACGCGATCGAGGCGACGCCGGCGGGCGGCCGGGTGCGGCTCGCGGCCCGCGACGACGGCGCGCGGGTCGCCTGGGAGATCGTGGACACCGGTCCCGGCATCGGCGACGACGTGCGCGGCCGCATCTTCGACCTGTACTTCACGACCAAGCCCGACGGCACCGGCGTCGGCCTCGCCCTCACCCACCAGGTGGTGACGGCGCACGACGGCACGATCGAGGTCGACTCGGCGCCGGGGGCGGGCACGCGGATGACCGTGCGCCTGCCGCGACGGGCCGAGGTCACGACGTGAGCGGCGCGAAGCGACGCGGTCCGGTTCGCCCCCGAGCCGGGATTCACTCCCGGCGCAGGGATGGCCAATGAGCGAGCGCCTGATCCTGGTCGTCGACGACGAGGAGAGCCAGCGCAAGGTGCTGGCGGGCTTCCTGCGCAAGCGCGGCTACACCGTCGAGGGTGCCGGCTCGGTCGCGCTGGCGCTGGAGATCGCGGCGGCGCGCGCAGTCGATCTCGTGCTCTCGGACCTGCGCATGCCCGGCGGCAGCGGGCTCGACCTGCTGGACGGCCTGCGCAAGGTCAATCCCGAGATCCCGGTGATCCTGATGACCGCGTTCGCGACCGTGCAGAGCGCGGTCGCGGCGATGAAGCAGGGCGCCGCCGACTACCTGACCAAGCCGGTCGACCTCGACGAGCTGGAGCTGCTGGTCGCGCGGGTGCTGGAGCGGCGGGCGCTGGTGTCGGAGAACCGCGAGCTGCGTAGCCTGCTCGAGTCGCGCCACCGCCTCGCCGGGCTGCACACCCAGAACTCGCGGATGGCAGAAGCCATCTCGGTCGCGGCTCGCGCCGCGCAGAGCAAGGCGACGGTGCTGGTGCGCGGCGAGAGCGGCACCGGCAAGGAGCTGCTGGCGCGGGCGATCCACTACGCGAGCCCGCGGGCGAAGGGCCCGCTGGTGGCGGTCAACGTCGGCGCGCTGCCGGAGACGCTGCTCGAGTCGGAGCTGTTCGGCCACGAGAAGGGCGCCTTCACCGGCGCCGACCGCGAGCGGCGCGGCCGCTTCGAGCTGGCGGACGGCGGCACGCTGTTCCTCGACGAGATCGGCGATCTTCCCAAAGGAACCCAGGTCAAGCTGCTGCGCGCGGTGCAGGAGCAGAGCTTCGAGCGCCTCGGCGGCAGCCGCACGCTGAAGGTCGACGTGCGGCTGGTGGCCGCGACCCACCGCGACCTGGAGAAGATGATCGCGGCCGGCGACTTCCGCGAGGACCTCTACTACCGGCTCAACGTGGTGTCGATCGAGCTGCCACCGCTGCGAGAGCGGCGCGAGGACATCCCGGCGCTGCTGGACGTGTTCCTGCGCCGCTTCGCGGCCGACGCGGGCGAGCCGCCGAAGACGATCTCGCGCGAGGCGCTCGACCTGCTGCTCAAGCACGGCTGGCCGGGCAACGTGCGCGAGTTGGAGAACGTGGTCCAGCGCGCGGTGGTGCTGGCCCGCGAGCCGCTGATCACGGCCGCCGACCTGCCGCTGCCGCTCCACGGCCTGCACGCCGAGGAGAGCGCCGACGGCGACACCCTGCCCGCGCGCCTCGCGTCACTCGAGAAGCGGCTGATCGCCGACGCGCTGCGCGCCGCGGACGGCGTGCAGGTGCGGGCCGCGAAGGCGCTCGGCATCTCCGAGCGCCACCTCCGCTACCGGCTCCAGAAGCACGGGCTCGAGTAGGGCCCCGCGGGGCCTTCCCTCGACGAGGCCGTCGAGCGAATTCGACGGTTTGGTCGAATTCGGCGCCTCCCGGAGTGCCACCCGCTCCCGGCGACTACCCACAAGACGCTGATCTCGAACGACTTGGCCCCCCATGGTCGGCCCTGGCCCGGCTGGCTCGGTGCTTGCCATAGAGGGAGGTGCGGGGCACGAGAGCCCCAAGGAGGAAATCATGAAGCGCACTCTGATCCTGGGTCTGGCGACGATGGTGTTCACGGCGATGGCGTCGGCGCAGACCCCGACCCCGGCGCCGAGCCCGGCGACCCCGGCGGGCACGGGTCCCGCCTTCGTCGACAGCGACGGCGACGGCATCTGCGACAACCGCGGCACCGGCCAGGGCCAGGGCAAGGGCCGCGGCAACGGCCCGCGCGACGGCAGCGGCAACCAGGGCATGGGTCCGCGCGACGGCAGCGGCTACGGCGCCGGCGCGGGCAACGGCACCGGCACCTGCACCGGCGGCTGCACCGGCCAGCAGAAGCGCCGCGGGGGACGGAACTGAGCGTGGGCGAGGAGTCGGCCATGAACCGCTTCCAAACCGTCTCGCGGCTCCTCGCCGCCGCCGCCCTGCTGCTCGGGGCGGCGGCCGCCCACGCCCAGCCGAGCTTCGACGCCCGGCTGGGCGCCGGCCTCGACGCGCTGCGCTCCGACGGCCTCACCCAGAGCCAGTTGGCCTTCACCGGTTCGTTCACGCCCGAGGTGCTCTTCGACGCGGGCCACGGGCGGGCGTGGTACTCGCTCGACGCCGGCAACGCCGATGCCTCGGGCGACTGGGCCTCGCTGCACCACGCGCTCGGTGCCCGCTACCGCCTCGATTTCGGCGGCGACGCGTTGCAGGCGTTCGTCGGCGGCAGCGCGGAGCTGCAGCGCAACGGCGACGCCTGGGAGGACGCGGGCTACGACGCGCTGCAGGCCTTCGTCAACCTGCAAGGGCGACGAGCAGGGCCCCTGACCCTGCGCGGCGGCCTGCGCGCGGCGCGCCGCACGTTCGACGGGCTGCCCGCGATGGACCAGGACGAAGCCGAGGGCTTCGCCAGCGCGCTGCTCAACTTCGAATCGCGCACCACCGCGATCGCCGAGTTGCGCTTCGGCGGCAAGTCATGGGCCGGCGACCCGTTCGGGTACGTCCCCACGGCGCCCGTGGTCCCGGGCACCGTGCTCGGCGGGCGCGGCGCCGGGCGCGGTAGCGCGGGTCCCCTCACGCTGCCGGCGACCACCCCGGTGACCCCGGCTTCGCCGCTGCCCGCGGCCGATGCACGGCAGTGGACGGCGCTGCTCCGCCTGGCCCAGGGTCTTGGCGAGCGTACCGGCCTGCACGTGCAGGCGACGCTGCGCGGGCTGAGCGGCGAGCCGGCCCCGTTGCGGCTGGAGACGCCCGCGGGCTACTTCGACGACGGCGTGCTCGACGACCCCTACGCCAGCGAACTGCGCGCCGTGCAGGCCGGGCTGACCCGGACCTGGGGCGAATCCGCAGTGCTGCGCCTGACGGGCGAGTGGCGGCAACGCGACTTCCCCGCCGCGGGCACGGCGAGCGCCCCGCTCGACGCGCGCCGCGACCGCGTCTGGCGCGGGCTCGCGCGGCTGAGCCTGCCGCTGTTCGCGCAACGGACCGGCGACTTCGACCTCGGCCTGGCGGTCGACTACGCCTACACGCTGTCGCACTCGACCGATGCCTTCTACGAGTACCGCCATCACCTGGCCGGCCTCTCCGTCACGCTGTCCCGCTAGAAGGAGGAGGCACGCCGTGCGCCACCTGCTGATGATCCCCGTTGCGACCGGGCTGCTGCTGCTCGGTTGCGGCGGAACCGCCGCCGCGATCGCCGGTCCGTCCACGCCGGCGCCGACGCCACCGGTCGCGGCCGCGACGCCCGCTCCGCCGGCGGCTCAATCGCTCGAGAGCATCCTGCTCGCCGACGTCCAGGACGAGTACCGCGCCGAGGCGATCTACGCCCGCGTGCTGGCCGACTTCGGCGACGTGCGCCCGTTCGCCAACGTGATCTGGGCCGAGCGCCGTCACGGCGCGGCGGTCGAGGCGCTGCTGACGGCACGCGGCATCGCGCTGCCGGCGCGAGCGGTCACGATCGACACCGCGCCCCGCTTCGCGACCTTCCGCGAGGCCTGCGCCGGCGCCTACCAGGCCGAGGTCGACAACGTGGCGCTCTACGACTCGCAACTGGGCCAGGACCTGCCGGCGGACGTGGTCGCGGTCCTGCGCGCCAACCGCGACGCGTCGCTCTACAACCACATGCCGGCGTTCGCCCGCTGTCGCTGAGCCCCAGGGGCGGACCCGCCACGGGCGGCGAGCCGAGTCGGCTCCGCCGCCCGTGGACTCTCGTCCGCGGCTACTTCTTCGCGGTGACGCGGATCAGCAGGGGGTCCGCCCCGTAACCCAGCGCTTTCCAGTCGAGCCGGCCTTTCGCGCCGTGGCAGTCCAGGCACTGCAGCGCCTGCTCCCTGGGCTGCACGCCATGGAAGATGCCCATGTAACGCTCGGTGTCCGTCCACTCGAACTTCGCGTCGGCGATGCCGTAGGTCTCCTCGGCGGCCTTGCGGGTGGCGCTGAAGATGTCGCCGTCGGCGAAGAAGTGCTCGACCAGGATCGGCACGATCCACTTCTTGTCCGTGAGCACCGGCAGCCGTCCCTTGTGCAGCTTGAACGCGAAGATGCGGGCCTCTGGATCCTGGCGCGAGCCGTCAGGGACCATCATTCCGACCGTGCCGTTGGCCTGCGTCTTCACGGCCTCACCGGGCAGTTGGGCGTGAGTCTTGCCGTTCCACCACGCGTAGACCGGGATCACGTCCTTCTGCATCGTGATCGTCGCGGCGTAGCGGTCGGCCTCGGCGTCGTACTTCGGCTTCGACCAGTCGCGCACCATGTCGGTGGCCTCGTCACGGGCGAAGGTCTTGATGTGGCAGGTCGTGCAGGCGACCCGCGCCGTGTGGCGATCGATCATCGGCTCGCCGTGCGGGGCCGATCCGTGGCACTCGGTCGTCGAGCACGACAGCGGGTTGGCCGGCGAGTCGGTGCCCGCCAGGTCCGCGCCGCGGCCGCGCACCCGGTGCTTGTCGCCCGCGTGGCAGCTCGTGCACTGGAAGTCCGCGCCGTCCTTGCCCATGTGCACGTCGTAGCTGCGGTCGGTGTCGGCCAGCTTGTACTCGATGTCGCCGCGCTTGAAGTTGGGACCGCCGCCCGAGGCCGAGTGGCAGCGCAGGCACATCGCCCGCTGCGGCGGACCGACCCGCTTCGACACGCTGTCGAGCCCCTCCTGGTTCTTCCACAGGATCGGCTTCCACTCGAAGCCGCCGCCGGGCTTCTCGAACAGGTCCCGCTGGTAGCCCTTGGCGTGGCAGATCAGGCAGTCGATGTTCTCGAGCTGGGCCTGGCTGGGCTCGGCCTGCGGCAGCTCGCCCAGGCCCGCGTGGCACTTGGAACAGCCCTTGGACACCACGTCGCCGCGGGAGTTCTTGACGAGGCCGATCCAGTTGGCCGCGGGCCCGGTGCAGAAATCGTTGATCGTGTTGATCTTGCCCAACGGCTTGGAGCCGGCGCCGACGAGTTGCGGCGCCGAGCCTTTCCACTGGTAGTGCTGCGAGCCGTGGAACGCTCGCGCCTCGTCCTCGTGGCAGGCGAGGCACGTCCTGGTGCCCTCGTAGTGCTCGAAGGCGTCCTTGTGCGAGAACGGCTCGGCGGCCGCGAGGGGGAGCGACGCGAGCGCCCCCGCGAGGGCCAGACCCGTGAGCTTGCGCATCGTCATCGCTCCCTCCTCTGGCTTTCCGCTCAGAACCGCGCCGTCAGCGCGACCGAAAACTTCGAGGCGTCGTCGTAGGTCGGCATGCCGAGGATCGGGCTCGCGTCCAGCTTCTTCGGCGCGCCCACCTGCCAGCCGGACCCGGAGTAGTCGTAGGCGTACTTGATCCACGCCGCCTTGAAGATCAGCTTCGGGTTGATGCGGTGGGTCAGGTAGGCCTCGAACACGTCGCCGCGGGCCGCGGTCTTGGGCGACAGGATGTCGTCCTCGGCGACCGCGAAGTTCATCCAGTACTCGGAGCCGTGGTTGAACTCGACGCCGATCTTGGTCTTCTCCTCGTTGAAGCGGTAGCGGGCGCCGACGTACCACATCGTGCCGGTCTGCGGCTCGGGCGTCTCGAACGGGTCGGAGAAGAAGCCGCCGAAGGGCGTGGTCACCAGCTCGGGATCCGAGTGGTTGTAGCTGAAGCTGGCGAACACGTCGAAGGGACCCTGCTTGCGGATGGCGACGATGCTGCCGAGGTCGAGGTCGCCGATGTTGGTCGAGGGCGTGAAACGCATCACGATCGGGGCCCCCACCGCGGCGCCGGTGACCGGGTCGTTGGGCAGGACGACGAGACCGTTGAAACCGTCAGCCACGCCGAACGCGCGCGCGACCGTGACCTGGACGAAGGTGTTCTCGGTGTCGAGCAGGTCCCAGTTGAGGCCCAGGAAGTGGGTGTCCTTCAGCCGGTCCTGCGGCAGCTTGAGGATGTCGCCGCTGCCGAAGCCGGACTCGTAGCCGAGGCCGTAGCACAGCCGCACGGTGGACTTGTCGGAGATCCCGTAGCCGACGGTGATGCCGTCGAACTGGTAGTTGATCAGCGCGCCCAGCGGCGTGCCGCCGCGGGCCTCGTCGTTGCGCAGGGTCAGCGGCGCGCCCTCGGTCGACGGCCGGCGGCCGATCGAGAGGTACAGGTTGGAGCCGCCGATCTTGTTCCACGAGAAGTACGCGCGCTCGACGCGCAGGATGTCGGAGTTGGGCACGCCGACCGTGGTGCCGTCGATGTTGAGCGAGGTCGGCTGGCCGTTGAACACCTGCACGCCGGTGGAGTCGCCCCACACCTTGTACATCGACAACCGGCCCGAGAAGGTCAGGTTCTTCGCCGGCTGGGCCTCCATCCGCAAGCGCAGGCGGTTGGTGTACATGATCCGGTTGTCGGCCTCGTAGCCGGGCTTGTACACGCCGGGCAGGAGCGCGGCGTAGAGCTGCTGCTGGGCCGCGGGCGGGAACTGGCCGATCGCCTGCTGGAGCTGCTCGAAGGTCAGGTTCTGGGTGAAGTAGAGGTAGTCCGAGTAGTTGGTGCGGATGAAGTCGCCGACCGCCGTCGGGCTCTGCGGGAACTGCCCGGTGCCCATGGCGTAGAACAGCGTGTTGACGACCTGGTTCTGCAGCGCCATGCCGTCGAAGTGGTTGGGGATGGTGGCGTCGACCGAGTGGGCCTCGAAGCGGAAGTCGCCCGAGAACTGCACGCGGTCGAGCGCCGCATCTCTCTCCAGCTTCTGGATCCGCTTTGCGAGCTCCTCCACCTTGGGGTCGGGCTTGTTGCCCTCGGGCTCGGTGCTCTGGGCGAGGGCCGCCGCGCCGGGCAGCAGGGCGAGGGCGAGCAGCAGCGCTGTCAGCTTGCGCATGGGGATTCTCCTGGTCACTTGCCGCACGTCATCGGCTGCTCGGAGTCGGCCGCGTGGTCGACCGAGAACTTCCTGATCTTGGCCAGCATCTCGGGCGTGATCGCCTCGAGCACCTTGCGGCCGTCGGGCATCTGCGCGGTCGCGTGCTTCGCCGCGTACTTCTCCTTGTAGAAGCGCTCCCACTGGTCCTGGATCAGCGTCATCGGCGTGTACTCGCCGTGGGCCGAGCCGGCCGCGTGGCACGACTTGCAGTAGGTCTTGTACAGGTCCTGTCCGTTCGGCTCGCCCGCGAACGCGGTGGGCGCGAAGGCGAAGCTCGCCAGGAGGGCGGCCGCGAGGGTGAGCTGGGTGGTGCGATGCATCGTCTCGTCTCCTCCGCGCCCGCTATCCGGCTTCGGCGCGTGCCGAACCAGAATGCAGAAACGGCGCCAGGAGCCTCGTCCCTCCTTTTCAACGACTTATGGGGAAGGAGACAAAGCGCGCAACAAGTGTCGCAACGTCGCGTCGCGACGAAACGTTTGCATGACGCGGCGAAGCCGTTGCGACACGCCTGCGCCCGGCGGCGGAACGCGGCCACGAGCCAGCGGGCCGGGACGTCAGTGGATGAGGCCGGCCTCGCGCATGCGCCGCCACAGCGTGGAGCGGCTGATGCCCATCTCGCGGGCGGCCTCTTCGCGGTGCCAGCGGTGGGCCTCGAGGATCGCGCGAAGCTCCGCGGCAGCGGCGCCATCGGCGGCCGGGAGAGGGCGGGCGGCGGGCTCGGAATCGTTCACGACGTGAGGCCGCCAGTGGGCCTCGACCGCGCCGGCGCAGATCTCCGCCGGCAGGTCTTCGGGCAGGATGGTCTGGCCGCGGCACACGGCCACGGCGTACTCGAGCGCGTTCTCCAGTTCGCGCACGTTGCCGCGCCACGGCGCGTCGATCATGCAACGCAGGGCATCGGGCGACAGGCGCAGTGCTCGCCCGCGGCGCGCGGCCACGCGGGCCAGCAGGTGGCTGGCCAGCGGCTCGATGTCCTCCCGTCGCTCGCGCAGCGGCGCCACGTGGATCGGCACCACCCGCAGCCGGTAGAAGAGGTCCTCGCGGAAGCGACCCTCGCGCACGGCGCGCGCCAGGTCGAGGTTGGTGGCCGCGATCACGCGCGCGTCCGCGGCGCGGCTGACGCTCTCGCCCACGCGCTCGAAACGCCGCTCCTGCAACACGCGCAGCAGCTTGACCTGCAGCGGCAGCGGCAGGTCGCCGACCTCGTCGAGGAACAGCGTGCCGCCCGCCGCCAGCTCGAAGCGGCCGACGCGGTCGCGCACGGCCCCGGTGAAGGCCCCGCGCACGTGGCCGAACAACTCGCTCTCGAGCAGATCGCCGGGCAGCGCGCCGCAGTTGACGGCCACGAACGGCCCCGCGTGGCGCGGCGAATGGTTGTGCAGGGCCTGGGCGAGGCGCTCCTTGCCGGTGCCGCTCTCGCCGGTGACCAGCACCGTGACCTCGCTCTGCTCGAGCGTCTGCACCAGGCGGAACAGCCGCAGCATCGACTCCGAGCGCGCGACGAGCCCGTCGAAGAGCGTGACGGCGGCGTCGGTCCCTTCCTCTTCGGCCGGCCGCAACACGACGATGTAGTGCACGCGGGGATCGCAGATGCCACTGGGGTCGCGCGGGAACGGAGCGGCCGTGACCGAAACGAGCCGTGGCCGGCCGTGCTCGACGCGCAGCGTCGCCCGCCAGCCCTCGCGGCGCTCGCCGGCCAGCAACGTCGCGCGCAACGCGCCGCCTGCGCCGAACAGCTCCGCGCCGAGCACGTTCTCCACCAGCTCCCCCGCCAGGCTGTCGGCCGCCCCCGGCGCGACCAGCCGGTCGAGCAGCTCCGACGAATGGAGGATGCGGAAGTCCTCGTCGAGGCACAGAAAAACGCGGCCCAGAGCGGCGAAGGCCATGCTGACGCCGCTGAACGCCACGGCGGCGGGGGGAGTGGGGCAGGTCGGCGGCGCACTCATGCCCCGCCGCCAATGCGAGATCCGTGCCGAGGCGCCGGATCGCCTCAGGCTTCCGGGGGCATCTCCTGCAACGTGATGACCGAGAAGTGCGCGCCCTGGTCGTCGCGGAGCAGGGCGAAGCGGCCGACATCCGGGATGTCGCGGGGCGGCACCACGGCCGAGCCGCCCAGCGCCAGGGCCTTCGCCGCGCTCGCGTCGCAGCCGCGGACGCGGAAGTACGGCATCAGGTGGCCGGGCATGTCGCCCCACTCCTCGCCGCGCATCGGCAGCACGCCGCCGATCGGCTGCTCCTCGCGGTAGATCTCGAAGTACTCGACGGTCGAGGCGTCCGAGACCTTCCACGTCCAGCCGAACAGGCCGCCATAGAAGGCCTGCGCTGCGGCGGGATCGCGGGTCACGATCTCGGTCCAGCACAGCGTGTTCTGCTCGCCGACGAGGCGGGCGCCGATGTGGCCGCGCGCCTCCCACAGCGCGAAGACCGCTCCCCGGGGCGCGGGCGCGGAGCGGCCTCCGTCTGGCGGCGTGAGCCCCTGCGGGACCGGCGCCGACTTCACGTCGGCGCCGGAACCCGTTGGGTCGCGGACGACGGCCATGCGGCCGATGCCTTCGACGTCGAACGGGCCGTAGAGCACGGTTCCACCCAGTTCCTTCGCGCGCTGCGCCGATGCGTCGGCAGACGCCGTCGAGATGTAGCTCATGAAGTGGGACGGCATGCCCTGCGCCCTCTCGTCCGGGCTCAGCGTCCGCAACCCGGCGACGTCGAGCGCTCCGACCCGCAACAGCGTGTAGGCGCCGCCGGCGCTGGGCACGTCGAACGCGGCCCAGCCGAACAGGCCGGCGTAGAAGGCCTTGGCCTTCGCGGCGTCCGGCGTGGCGAGCTCGGGCCAGCAGAAGACCCCGGGCGGCAGGGTCGTGCGTTCCGGCATCGGGACACCCTCTCTTTCTCGAACGGGGGGATGCCCGGGATCCTAACGCTGGCGGAGACTCCGGCGGCGGGATATTTCGCGTCCCGCCGCCGGCAAGAACCTACTGGACCGGGAAACCGCGGTCGCGCATCAGGGCGTCGATCTTCGCGTCGCGACCGCGGAAGGCGCGGTAGGCGTCGGCCGGGTCGATCGCATTGCGCGGCGCGAACAGGTGCTCGACCAGCTTCTTCGCCACGCCCTCGTCGTACAGGCCACCGGGCGCCTCGGTGAAGGCCTCGGCCGCGTCCGACGTCAGCACGTCGGCCCACAGGTAGCCGTAGTAGCCCGCGGAGTAGCCTTCGCCCGAGAACACGTGGGTGAAGTGCGGGCTGCGGTGCCGCATCACCACCTCCTTCGGCAGGCCGAGGCGAGCGAGTTCCTCGCGCTCGAAGGCGTCGGGGTCGAGGCCCGCGGGGTCGACCATGTGGTAGCGCATGTCGAGGATCGCGGAGGCCAGGTACTCGGCGGTGTCGAAGCCCTGGTTGAAGGTCTTGGCCTTGCGGATCTTCGCGACCAGCTCCTTCGGCATCGGCTTGCCGGTCTGGGCGTGGACCAGGAAGCCGTCGATCACCTGGTCGGTCAGCAGCCAGCGCTCGAGCAGTTGCGACTGGAACTCCGTGTAATCGCGCACGCCGCCGTTGAGCGTCGGGTAGGCGACCCGTGAGGAGAGGCTGTGCAGCGCGTGGCCGAACTCGTGGAAGAAGGTCTCGGCATCGCTCCACGACACGAGCACGGGCTGCCCCGGTGCCGCCTTGACGAAGTTGGAGTTGTTGGACGCCAGCACCGTCTTCTTGCCGTCGAACGTCTCGTGGCCACGATAGCTGGTGGCCCAGGCGCCGGAGCGCTTGCCCGGCCTCGCGAACGGATCGAGGTACCACAGGCCGACGAGCGCGCCGCTCTTCGCATCGGTGACCTCCCACACCTTCACGTCGGGGTGGAAGACCGAGACCTTGCCGTCGGGCACCGGCGTGAACTTGAAGCCGAACAGCCTGCCGGCGACGAAGAACATGCCCTCGCGCAGGCGGTCGAGCTGCAGGTACTGCTTGATCTCGTCCGAGTCGAGATCGTAGGTGGCCTTGCGCACCTTCTCCGCGTAATAGCGGTAGTCCCAGGGCTCGATCTTGACGCTCTTGCCCTCGGCGTCCGCGATCTTCTGCATCGCGGCGACCTCTTCCTTGACCCGCGCCACCGCCGGCTTCCACACCGCCTCGAGCAGGCCCAGCGCGCGGTCAGGCGTCTTCGCCATCCGGTTCTGCAGCCGCCACGCGGCGTAGTTCGGGTAGCCGAGCAGCTTCACCCGCTCGTCGCGGAGCTGCAGGATCTCGGCGATCACCTTGTTGTTGTCGCGCTCGTCGCCGTTGTCACCGCGCGAGTAGTACGTGCGCCACACCTTCTCGCGCAGGGCGCGGTCGTCGGCGAAGGTCAGGAACGGGTCCATCGAGGAGCGGGTGTTGGTGATCGCGTACTCGCCCTCGCGCTTGCGCTCCTTCGCGGCGGCCGCGGCGGCGGCCAGGAACGACTCTGGCAGGCCGCTCGCCTGCTCCTTCGTGAAGTAGGTGACGTAGCCCTCCTCGTCGCCGAGCACGTTGTTGCCGAAGGTCGTGTGCAGCACCGAAAGCCGCTTCTGGATCGCGGCGTAGCGGGCCTTCTTCTCGCCCTGCAGCGTCGCCCCGTTGCTGGCGAAGCCGTCGTAGACGAGCCACACGAGGCGCTGCTGGTCGGGCCCCAGCTTCTTGGTCTCCGGGCTCTCCCGGACGGCCTTGACGCGGGTGAACAACGCGTCGTTCTGGGTGATCTTCGAGTTGAACTCGGAGAGCTTCGGGGCCATCTCGCGCTGGACCGCGCGGAACTCGGGCGTCGACAGGTTGCCGCCCCACAGCCCGAAGTAGGTGAAGACGCGGCCGAGGTCGTCGCCCGCCTTCTCGAGCGCGACGATCGTGTTGTCGAACGTCGGCGGCGCGGCGTTGTTGGCGATCGCCTCGACTTCCGCGAGGTTCTTCGCCATGCCCGCCTCGAGCGCGGGCTTGAGCGCCGCGAGGTCCATCTTGTCGAACGCGGGCACGCCCCCGTAGGGCCCGACCCACTCGGCGAGCAGCGGGTTGGCGACCGGCGCCTGGGCGAAGGCGAGCGACGACGCCAGGCTCATCCCGAGCCCGGCACGAAGAAGCAGGTGTACGCGCATGAAGACCCTCCGATCCACGAAACGGAGCAGTCTATCCCCGGATGTTCCAGCACCCCCGAGTCCAACGACTTGATCGCGGGCGCCGCCGCTACGGCGTGCGGGCCTTCTTCAGGATCTCCGGGCCCGCTTCGCCGAAGTACTTGACCACGAGGCGGCTCCAGGTCTGGGTCTTGCGCAGGTTCTCGATGTAGGAGTTGAGTTCACGCAGCAGCTCCGGTTCGCCCTTGCGCACCGCCCAGGCCAGGCTGCCCGGGGGGCCGACGAAGATGCCGAGCTGCACCTCCGGGTCCTCGCGCGACAGCGCGATCGCGCTCTCCACGCCCCACACCGCCGCGCTGATCCGGCCCGACTTCAGCGCGTCGCCGAAGCCGCCCGCCGGGATGCCGTCGTCCACGTTGGCCGCAGGCACGCCGGCGGTGGCGATCGCCTCCGCCATGCTGGTGCCATGGATGGTGCCGACCTTCTCGCCGCGGAGCTGCTCGATGGTCGCGATCGGGGCCTTCGGCTTGCGGTTGATCACGACGTTGCGGGTGGGGAACACCTCGCTCGTGAAGGCGACGACCTGCTTGCGCGACTCGGTGACCGTGAAACGCCCCGCGATCAGGTCGCCCTTCTTCGCGGCCAGCGCCGGCAGCAGGCCGTCCCAGGTCTCGACGTTGACGAGGTCCAGCGTCAGCTTGTGCAGCGACGCGAAGCCCTGCAACACCTCGTGGTCGAAGCCGGGAGCCGCTCCCGCCTTCACGGCGAAGAACTCCGGCCGCTTCTCGTCGTAGACGTACAGCACCCGCAGCGTCCCCCGCTGCTTCACTTCCGCCCACTCGGCGAACGCGGGAGCGGACGTCGCCAGCAGGACGATCAGGCACAACGCCATGCGCCGCAGCGTCATCGAGTCACCTCCGGGGATGCCCGCACGCTACGGGCCAGCGACACCCCCCGTCAAGCCCTCGGTTGCGGCACGATTCGCACCGCCCGCCTGTGGGGGCCTGCTGGCATCGATGGCACGCCGATGGCCGATCGACACACTGAGACCCAGGTCAATCCGCCCGTGGAGGGAGTCGAGCGCTCCGAACGGCTCGACCCGGAGACGGATGACGACGCCCTCATGCTCTGGATGCTGAGCCTCACGCCAGCCGGGCGTCTGGCGGCGGCCCAGGGCTTCGCGGACAGCGTCAGACCGGGCCGTCCTCCCCGTGCTGCGACGAACGCTCGCGCTGAAGGAGTCGGGCGGGAGGGATTAGCTCCGGCTCAGCGCAGCGCTGCGGCGATCATCGCGTCCTGTTCCTGCTGGTGGACCTTGTGCGAGCCGGGGGCCGGGGCCGCCGAGGCGGCACGGCCGAGGTAGCGCGGCACGCGGCCGCCCGGGTCGGCGATCGCGCCGTCCAGGAACTGCTCGCGCAAGAAGCGCCAGGCGCCCTGGTTGCGCGGCTCCTCCTGCAGCCAGCACAGGTCCGCGGAGGGCGCGTATCGGCCGAGAGCCGCCAGCAGCTCCGGCACCGGGAACGGGTAGTACTGCTCGAGCCGCACCAGCGCGACGTGCCACGCCTGCTGCTCCTCGCGCGCCTTCGCCAGCTCGAAGTAGACCTTGCCCGAGGTCATCACCACCCGCGTCACCCGCGAAGGATCGACCCGGACGTCCTCGATCACCGGCTGGAAGGAGCCTTCCGCCAGCTCCTCGAGCGAGGACACGCAGGCCGGGTGGCGCAGCAGGCTCTTGGGCGTGAAGACGATCAACGGCTTCTCCACCGCGTCGCGGCCCTGGCGCCGCAACAGGTGGAAGTACGAGGCCGGCGTCGACGGGTAGCAGACCCGCATGTTGTCGTTCGCGGACAGCGTCAGGAAGCGCTCGATGCGCGCCGACGAGTGCTCCGGGCCCTGGCCCTCGTGGCCGTGCGGCAGCAGCAGCACGAGGCCCGTGGGCTGGCCCCACTTGGCTTCGGAGGCGACCAGGAACTGGTCGACGATCACCTGCGCGCCGTTCCAGAAGTCGCCGAACTGCGCCTCCCACATCACCAGCGCGCGGTGCTCGGCGACCGCGTAGCCGAACTCGAAGCCCATCACCGCGGCCTCGGACAGCAGCGAGTCGTGGACCTCGAAGCGGGTGCCGGACGGCGCCAGCGCATTGAGCGGCACGTACTCCTGGCCCGAGGTGATGTCGAAGAACACCGCGTGGCGCTGGCTGAACGTGCCGCGGCCGGAGTCCTGGCCGGAGAGCCGGACCGGGATGCCCTCCAGCAGCAGGGTGCCGAACGCCAGCGACTCGCCGGTCGCCCAGTCCACCTCGCCGCGGCCCTCGAGCAGCTCGGCGCGCTTGCGCAGGAACGGCTGCAGCTTGGGGTGCAGCTCGAAGCCCTGTGGCACCGACGACAGCGCACCGAGTGCCGTACGCAGCCGCGCCCGCATGGCCGACGAGTCCACCGGCAGCGGCTGCACCGGCGCGCGGCGGGCGATGTGGGCGAACACGCCGGCCTCGCCCTCGCGCTGCATCAGCGCCTTCTTCTCCGCCCACAGCTTGTCGAGCTCGTCGTGGGCGACGACGCCGGTGCGCACCAGGGTCGGGCCGTAGAGCTGGGCGACCGACGGGTGGGCCTTGATCCGCGCGTACATCAGCGGCTGGGTGTAGGCCGGCTCGTCGCTCTCGTTGTGGCCCCAGCGCCGGTAGCCGACGAGGTCGATCACCAGGTCGGTGCCGAACGTGCGCCGGTACTCGACCGCCAGCGCGGCCACGTACGCGACCGCGTCGGGGTCGTCGCCGTTGACGTGGAACACCGGCGCCTGGACCATCTTGGCGACGTCCGTGCAGTACGTGGACGAGCGCGCGTCGTGGGGCAGCGTCGTGAAGCCGATCTGGTTGTTGATCACGACGTGGATCGTGCCGCCGGTGGAGTAGCCGTCGAGCGCCGACAGGTTCAGCGTTTCCGCCACGATGCCCTGGCCCGCGAACGCGGCGTCGCCGTGGAGCAGGATCGGCAGCACGTGCTGGCGCTGGTCGTCGTGCAGCGCGTCCTGGCGGGCGCGGGCCATGCCCTCGACCACCGGGTTCACGAACTCGAGGTGGCTGGGGTTGGGCGCCAGCGTCACGCCCAGCGCCGCGCCGGCCGGCGAGTGGTGGGCGCCGGTCGCGCCCAGATGGTACTTCACGTCGCCCGAGCCCTGGGTGACGTTGGGGTCCACGTTGCCCTCGAACTCCGAGAAGATCTGGGCCAGCGGCTTGCCCACCGTGTTGGCGAGCACGTTGAGCCGCCCGCGGTGCGCCATGCCGATCACGGCCTCCTTCACCCCGGCGTCTGCGGCGTCCGACAGCACGCGGTCGAGCAGCGGGATCAGCGCCTCGCAGCCCTCCAGCGAGAAGCGCTTGTGGCCGACGTACTTGGTGTGCAGGAATTTCTCGAAGGCCTCGGCCTCGACCAGCTTCTCCAGCGTGCGCTTGCGTTCGACCGGCGTGAAGGCCGCGCGGGCTTTGCCCTTCTCGATCCGCTGCTGGATCCACGCCTTGCGCTCGTGGTCCGCGATGAACATGTACTCGGCGCCGATCGCTCCGCAGTACGTCTCGCGCAGCACGTCGAGGATCTCGCGCAGCGTCGCGCGCTCCTTGCCGAGCGCGCCGTTGGTGAAGAACTCGCGATCGAGGTCCCACAGCGTCAGGCCGTAGGTCGACGGCTCGAGATCCGGGTGCGGCGCGCGCCGCGAGTCGAGCGGGTCGAGGTCGGCCACCAGGTGGCCGCGCACGCGGTAGGCGTTGATCAGTTGCAGGACCTTCGCCTGCTTCTGGACGCCCTCGTCGCTGCTGGCGCCACCCGCGGCCGCCAGGCCCGGGACCGCGTCGATCTCCCAGCGGATCGGCATCTGCGGCACGCCGAGGTCCTTGAAGATCCGCTCGTAGAAGCCGTCGTCGCCGCGCAGCAGCTCCTCGATGCGGGACAGGAACAGGCCCGACTCGGCGCCCTGGATGATGCGGTGGTCGTAGGTCGAGGTGATCGTCATCACCTTGCTGATGCCGAGCAGCGACAGCGTGCGCGGCGACATCGAGCGGTACTCGGCCGGGTAGTCGAGCGCGCCGGTGGCGACGATCAGGCCCTGGCCCGGCATCAGCCGTGGCGCCGAAGAGGTGGTTCCGACCGTGCCCGGGTTGGTCAGCGAGATGGTGGTGCCCATGAAGTCGTCGGGCATCAGCGCCGACTTGCGGGCCTTGGCGACCAGGCCGTCGTAGGCCGCGAGGAACTGCGCGAAATCGAACGTGTTGGCGCCCTTGATGTTGGGCACGAGCAGGGTGCGGGTGCCGTCCTTCTTCTGCACGTCGACGGCGAGGCCGAGCCGGACCTGGTCGCGGATCACCCGCGACGGCCCGCTGTCGAGCTCGGCGTAGGCGTCGTTGAGCCGCGGGAAGGCGTCCAGGGCGCGCAGGATCGCCCACGCCACGAGGTGGGTGAAGCTGACCTTGCCCGCGCCAGACGCAGCGCGGTGCTTGTTGAGGATCTGGCGATTTTCCTCCAGCGTGCGCACCGCGATCGTGCGAATCGAGGTGGCGGTCGGAACGGTGAGGCTCGCCTCCATGTTCTCGACGATCTTCATCGCGCCGCCGCGGATCGGCTGGGCGATGTCGCCCGGCAGGATCGCGGGCACGATCAGGCCACGGCCCGTGCGAGCGGGCGCGGCGACGGCTGCGGGGCCTGCGGGCGCGGCCGGCGCGCCGCTGCTGACGACGGTGACCGTGCCGGCCGGGGCCTCTGTGCGCGGCGCCTCGTGGACGCGGGCGGCATCGACGGCGGCCGGCGAGGCGACCCCGCCGAGGCGGTCGAAGTACTCCCGCCAGGAT
Source organism: Vicinamibacteria bacterium (assembly GCA_023701125.1). Classification (GTDB taxonomy): domain Bacteria; phylum Acidobacteriota; class Vicinamibacteria; order Fen-336; family Fen-336; genus WYBL01. Next base: position 120,757 of record JAMPXO010000001.1, read on the forward strand.
CCGTCGAGGGTCTCGGGCTGGGCCCGGTACTGATCGAGCAAGTCCAGCGCGAACACGTAGTTACCCCCGAAATCCCGGACGAGGGCGTCGAGCAGTGGATCGGCGACGGTCGCAGTCATGGCGCCCCAGTTTATCGCGGTCCCGCCCCGCTCCCCGGAGCTAGCGCTGCTTGCGGAGTTCGAAGTGGATTGGCGGCGGCGCCGAGCCGTCGTCCATCCGGAAGCGGATGCCGCGGAAGCGGAGCTCGCCCGCGAGGAGGTCGCCATCGAGCCGGCCCTCGAACACCACCACGCCGCGCGGCCGCATGCCGTTGAGGTTGCCGAAGTGGAAGCCACCGTCGACCACCTTCAGGTATTGCAGGCGCTGGACGTCCTCCACGCCGGGTTCGGGCCAGGTCACGCGTTCGCCCGCGAGCTTTCCGCCTTCGTCGCGCAGCCGCAGCAGGAACGGCGACCGGGCCTCCGGGTTCATCCAGGTGTGGCCGCGCCACTCGCCGATCAGGTACGCGGCGTGGGCCGCCGCGGGTGGCGGCGTCGCCAGCAGGCCCTCGACGGTCTCCGTCAGCGGCGGCTGCGCATCCAGTTTCGCCAGCAGCTCGCGCCGCGCCGGCGAATCCTCCGCGGGGCCGTAGCCGGCGACGAGCTGGTCGAACGCGGAGCGCGCGCGCTGCGCATCGCCCTCCATCACCAGGTCCTCGAACACCCGCTTCAGCAGGCGCCGCGGCGGCACCAGCGGCGCGCCGTACAGCGCTTCCAGCCCGTGGTACCAGGCCAGCGTGCGGGTGGTGGGGGCGACCGGCGCAGCCAGCAGCGAGTAGTCGTGGAACAGCGCGCGCAGGCCGAGGTAGAGGCCGAGAAACGGCATCGACTCGTGCGACTCGCGGACCAGCCGCTCGCGCTCCACGAACCAGGCCGCGGGCCGGGCGGCCTCCAGCGCCTGCCAGCGCTGGTCGCTCCAGCCGTGCAGCGCCTGCTGCGACACGTAACGCAGGCGGCCCGGGTCGGGCCGGCGCGCGCGCTCGAGCAGCCGCGCCGCGAGCCAGCCGTCGCCGAGGTGGATCGGCGTGTCGAGCGCCAGTACCAGGCCGTACGCCGGGCGGGTCGCGGCCGCCCAGGTGACGAGCACGCCGCCGGACGAGTGACCCGCCAGCACGACCGGCCCGCTGGCCCGGAACTGCCGGCCGAGCGCCGGCAGCAGCTCGCGCTCGAAGAAGTCGAGGAAGCGGTCGCCGCCCTCGCGAAGGCTGCTGCCGCTGACCGAGAGCCCGGGCGGCGTCAGATCGCGCAGGCGGTTCGTATTGGGCACGCCGACGACCACCATCTCGGGGACCTGGCCTGCCGCCGCCAGCGCGGTGGCCGCGGCCACCGCGTTGGCGAACTGGGCCTCGCCGTCGAGCACCAGCAGCACGGGATACGGGCGGGTCGTCTCGGCGTGCGAGGGGGGCAGGGAGACGTGCACCCCGCGCGTCTCGCCGAGCACCGACGAAGTGATGCGCCAGGCGCTGCCGTCGGGCTCCAGCCTGGCCTGACCGGCGGCGGGGACCGTGAGCGCGGCCACGATCAGGGCGATGGACGTCGTGTCGAAGCGCATCGAGCGAGGATTCTCCGCTGCCTGGGACGCACCGGGGCGAGGGTTGGCCGGGATCGCCGCGCCGTGGCGGGGAGGAGTAAGCTCGCGCTCTCCACACCAAGGGCACGACGATGGTGGCCACGCGAGACGTTTTCCGCATCGACGACGGCGAGGAAGCCCGGCTCACGCCCGGCGGGCCGCATGCCGCCGTGATCGTCAGCCGCGGCTACCTGCCGCTGCGCTACCGCGAAGAGGGCACCCAGACCCGCGCCGCCTTCCCCGGCACCTGCGTGACTCTCGGGTTCCGTCGC